>CAYQMC010000113.1:0-9923 GCA_964418285.1 uncultured Chryseobacterium sp. | reverse complement strand
TACCGGCATCGGCCAGGCAGAGTCCGGTGCAATCCTCCACCGTAAAGGCGGCACCAGCCACATCCAGGCTGGCGCAGATAGCGCCACCGCCTTGGATCAACAGGCCATTCACATCGAAGCCGGTGGTAACACCGAATTCCACGATACCCAGATCCAACGTGTTCTCGTCATACACCAAGGTGTGGATGGTGTAGTCGCCCAAAGCATCCACCGTGAACTCTGGCGTGGCACCAGCTTGAACGATCACCAGGCCGGCACCTTCGGTCAACACGTATACCGTGCTGTAGCCAGCGGGTACGTTGGCGTTGCCGTCGGAAATAGCCGTCAGCGTAGCCGAGCCAACCTCCAAGCACACGGTCGCTCCACCGCTCAAGGTACCGGCATCGGCCAGGCAGAGTCCGGTGCAATCCTCCACCGTAAAGGCGGCACCGGCCACATCCAGGCTGGCGCAGATCTCGCCGCCCCCCTCAACAAGTAATGCGTTGACATCGAAACCAGTGGTGACACCCACTTGAATGACGCCAAACTCGAAGTTGACGATGTCGTAAACAAAGGAGTGGATCGTGTAGATACCAGCAGCATTGACCGTGAAATTTGGAGTCACACTACCGTCCAGGATGACAAGCTCGGCCCCTGCGGTAAGGATCCAATAGATGTCGTAACCAGCGGGTATGACAGCGTTGCCATCAACAGCGGCGGACAAGAACGCAGAGCCATTTTCCAAGCAGACCTGACCGCCACCGGTCAATGTTCCTGCATCAGCGTCACAAGAGACGATACATTCCTCGGCCGTGAAGGCAGCACCCGCAACATCAAGACTGGCGCAGATGGCACCACCGCCTTGGATCAACAGACCGTTCACATCGAAGCCGGTGGTAACGCCAAACTCCACGATACCCAGGTCGAGGGTCGCGGGGTCGTAGACCAGGCTGTGTATGGTGTAGTCACCTTCAGCATCCACGGTGAACTCCGGCGTGGCGCCCGCCTGCACGATCACCAGACCCGCGCCTTCGGTCAATACGTAGACCGTGCTATATCCGCTGGGGACATTGGCATTGCCATCGGCCGTTGCCGACAAGGTCGCGCTGCCGTCCTCGAGGCATACTGTGCCACCACCAGACAAGGTTCCAGCATCAGCCACACACTGCGACAGGCAATCGGCATCGACGGTTATCTCAAAGGAAAAACTATCTGAGGCCGGTGCGATGGCAGCACCCTGCTGGGCACTTACTTCGTACGTTACGAAGTGGGTCCCGACTCCGGCTGCTGCAGGGCTGAATGTCGCGCCAGAAACGCCTGGACCACTGAACGTACCTCCCGGAGTACCGGTAACGACCATAGTTATGTCCTCATCGGCAACGCAAGCAACTGCTGGAAGACCAGTGAACGACGGGTCCGGAAGGATGGTGATCTCGCGGACCTCGGAGATGGCATTGCCGTTCTGTGCGATGGGTCCGAAACCTCCGCAGGTGAGGGAGAAGGGCCAGGCGTTCACATCCGCCAAGATCCCTACCGTGGCCGGAAATACACCGACTTCCGTAGGGGTCCCGAAAATGGATGCGCAGCCGTTCGACGGTGGACCATAGGTGGACTCGTTCGTGGCACCCGACAAGCCGGCCGGAAGATTCGTGAATGTGAAATCCCTGAGCTGCGTAATGCGGATCGAAACACCGGTAAGCGTTGGGTCGAACAGCGTTGCCTCTGTGCATGCATTGGTCACATGGAAGGAGATCGCATCCTCATATGGTTCCCCAACGCGACCTTCAATGAAGCCGGTGGCACATAAGCCTCCAGAAGGAGGCAGGGATGCCAAGCAATCCACAGGAGTGCATTGACCCATTGATGCATCTGCGAAGAGCAGCGGAAGCATCAAGGCCGATAGGCGTAAGAGATTCTTCATGGTCAAGGAATCGGGTCTTGGTTAAGGTAATAGCCAATGATCAGGGTGGCTGTCGAAGAAGTTGCAAGTTTACTCACAACGGCTGATAACAGCCCGACCCTGCGGAATGTTCAACGATGCGTGAAAACCGATGGTGTCGTTAGGCCAAGGCGGACAGTCCCATGTCCGGAGTGTTCATCAACCGCTCAGTTCGGGGCGGAAGTACCATAGCGATATTTGCGCCCTATCTATAGCACCAGATCGATGACCAAGTCACGCATGACATCCACCGTTCCACCTCCCAACTGGGAAACCGTGAAGGATTTCCAGGATATCACCTACCGCAAGAGCGGGGGCGTGGCGCGCATCGCGTTCAATAGGCCCGAAGTGAGGAACGCTTTCAGGCCGCATACCGTAGGAGAGCTTCTGGAGGCCTTCCACGATGCACACCAGGACACCTCGATCGGGGTCGTGCTGTTCAGCGGCGAGGGGCCGAGCCCCAAGGATGGCGGTTGGGCGTTTTGCAGCGGTGGAGACCAGCGTGCGCGAGGCCAGCAGGGATACGTGGATGAAGCGGGCATGCCACGGCTCAACATCCTCGAGGTGCAGCGGCTCATCCGTTTCATGCCCAAGGTGGTGATCGCCGTGGTACCGGGCTGGTGTGTAGGTGGCGGGCATAGCCTGCACGTGGTGTGCGACCTTACCCTGGCGAGCAAGGAGCACGCGGTGTTCAAACAAACCGATGCCGACGTTACCAGCTTCGATGGCGGATACGGCAGCGCCTATCTCGCCAAGATGGTAGGCCAGAAACGCGCCCGCGAGATCTTTTTCCTGGGATGCGATATCAGCGCACAACAGGCATACGAAATGGGCATGGTGAACGCAGTGATCCCCCATGTGGATCTGGAAGCGACCGCATGGGAGTGGGCGCAGGAGATCCTCGCCAAGTCGCCGACCTCCATAAAGATGCTGAAGTTCGCCTTCAACCTGACCGATGATGGCATGGTAGGCCAGCAGGTATTCGCCGGCGAGGCCACACGATTGGCGTACATGACCGAAGAGGCGAAAGAAGGGCGCAATGCCTTCCTGGAGAAGCGGAAACCGGATTTCTCGACCATCAAGTGGATCCCATAGATCGGGTCAGCACCAACCCCGTTGGACCAACGGCTTGGTAGTGTGAACCCCGCGCTTGGTCGAAAAAAACACCCTCTGTTCACCCACGAACGTACGGATCGCCTTTCTTGGATCCACCTTCGGCACTTTGCCGGACCTTGGAGCTGACACCAAAGCACAAACAGGGCGAACCCGAAAAGCCATACGAGTAGGTTCTACAAATACCCATTCATCATGCAGTGGTACTTAAAAGCCGTTAAGAATTACGTTGGATTCACAGGTCGCGCGCGCCGGAAGGAATTCTGGATGTTCGTGCTGTTCAACATCATCTTCTCGATCATCGCGGGCTTCATCGATGGTGCGCTGGGCCTTACCGATCCCGCTTATGGTCTTGGGCCTATTGGAGGTTTGTACTCCCTGGCAGTATTGCTTCCAGGCATCGCGGTGGCTGCTCGCCGGCTGCATGATACCGGACGCTCTGGTTGGTTGCTTCTTCTTGCGCTCATCCCTTTGATCGGGGCGATCATCCTGATCGTATTCTACGTACAGGATAGCAAGCCCGGGCCGAACAAGTATGGTGCGAATCCAAAGGAAGAACCTGTGATGGCTTGACCAGTACCCACTACTATTTCGCGAAAAGGCGGCTCAATTCGGGTCGCCTTTTTCGACCTCTCGATCAACTTCTACCGCACCTCCCCACCAGGAGCAACCAGCCCTTGGGGAAGCACGAAAACCAGCTTGCCGTTGGCATCTTCGGCCATCAGCACCATGCCCTGGCTCTCTACACCGCGCAGCTTGCGGGGCGCCAGGTTGGCCACCAGCACCACCTGCTGACCGGGTAGCTCCTCGGGTGTGTAGTGCATGGCGATGCCACTGACAACCGTGCGCGGCTCCCCCTCCCCGATGTCGATGGAAAGCTTCAGCAGCTTGTCCGCCTTGGGGACCTTCTCCGCAGCGACTATGGTGCCGACACGGAGGTCGAGCTTGGAGAAATCGTCGAAGTCGATGTTCGGCTTGGCCGGTGCTACCGTCGGGGGCTGAGCAGGCGGAAGTTGTTCCAAGGGTGCAGTGGCATGCAAGCGATCCACCTCGGCCTGGACCTCCTCATCGCCAATGGGCTTGAAAAGGTGCTCGGCCTTCGCCAACTCCTGGCCGACACCGATCAGGTCCTTGCGGAAGGCATCGTCCCAAGACAGCATGCCGATGTCCAGCATACGCCGCAGCTTGGCAGCAGTATGCGGCAGGAATGGCTCGAGTACGATGGAGAGCACTGCAGTAATGTTGAGGCTGTTGGCCAGTATGGTGCGGGTGCGCTCGGGGTCCGTCTTCTCCAGCTTCCAAGGCTCGTTGTCGCTGAGGTACTTGTTGCCGGCACGTGCCACGTTCATGGCCGATTGCAAGGCATCGCGGAAACGGAATGCATCGCATTGCTTCGCGATATCCTCCACACTGGCATGGACCGCGCCCCAGAGAGCAACATCCATTTCCACTTCCTCACCGCCTGCTGGCGCTTTGCCACCGTAGTATTTGTGGCACAGCACGAACACCCGCTGCACGAAGTTGCCCAGGATGGCCACCAGCTCGTTGTTGTTCTTGTCCTGGAAGTCCTTCCACGTGAACTCGCTGTCGCGGAACTCGGGGATGATGGTGGCCAGCGCGTAGCGAAGCTCGTCCTGCCGGTCGGGCCAGCGCTCCAGGTACTCGTGCAGCCACACCGCCCAGTTGCGGCTGGTGCTGATCTTCCGCCCCTCAAGGTTCAGGAACTCGTTTGCCGGCACGTTCTGCGGCAGCACGAAGCCGCCGTGCAGTTTCAATAGGATAGGGAAGATGATGCAGTGGAAGACGATGTTGTCCTTGCCGATGAAGTGCAGCAGACGTGTGTCATCGGCCATCCACCATTTTTCCCAATCGTTGCCGGTATCCTTTGCCCACTGCTTGGTGGCGCTGATGTAGCCGATGGGCGCGTCCAGCCACACGTACAGCACCTTGCCGTCGGCGCCGGGCAAGGGCACGGGCACGCCCCAGTCCAGGTCGCGCGTCATGGCGCGGGGGCGCAGGCCGTCCTTCAGCCAGCTGTTGCACTGGCCCAGCACCTGCGGCTTCCATTCGCTGGCATCGTGGTGCTGCACGCCATCCAGCATGCCGGTGTTGATCCACGCCTCCATCCATTGCTGGCTGCGCTCCATGGGCAGGTACCAGTGGCTGGTGGGCCGTAGCACTGGCTTGGCGCCGCTTAGCGTGCTGCGCGGATCGATCAGGTCCTTGGGACTTAGCGCGCTGCCGCACTTCTCGCATTGGTCGCCATAAGCCTCGGTATGCCCGCATTTCGGGCAGGTGCCCAGGATATAGCGGTCGGCCAGGAATTGCTTGGCCTCTTCGTCGTAATACTGCTCCTCCTTCTGCTCGGTGAAGGCGCCCTGCTCGTGCAACTTCAGGAAGAAGGCCTGCGAGGTCTCCTTGTGCAGCGCGCTGCTGGTGCGGTGGTAGATGTCGAAGTGGATGCCGAAGTCCGTGAAGGCCTGGCCCATGAGCGTGTGGTACTTGTCCACGATGGCCTGTGGGGTGGTGCCCTCCTTGATGGCACGCATGGTGATCGCAGCACCGTGCTCATCGCTGCCGCAAACAAAGAGCACCTCCTTGCCGCGTTGGCGCAGACTGCGCACGTGTATGTCCGCCGGCAGGTAGGCCCCGGCGATGTGGCCGATGTGCAGCGGGCCGTTGGCGTAGGGCAATGCGGCGGTGACGGTATGGCGGGCGGGATTCTTCACGGGACAAAGGCGCTTCGATGCCTTACTACGGGCAGGCAGGCGCGAAAGTACCTGTATCAACACTTGTCCGTTGTCACTTGCCGTGGTGCATGCTTCATACGGGAGCGCGCAGGAAGCAACTTGCACTCAGAATGAGCGGCATCCTCCCACCCACCCTCCGCCCCGGCGACACCATCGCCATCATCCCCACGGCGCGCGCCATTTCCGTGGATGAACTCAGCGACGGCATCGCCCTGGCCGAAAGCTGGGGCTTGAAAGTAAGGCTCGGCGCTGGCGTCGGCCGCAAACATTACCAGCAGGCGGGCACCGATGCCGAACGCGCCGCCGACCTGCAGGCCGCCATCGACGACCCGGAAGTGAAAGCGATCTGGTGCGCAAGGGGCGGCTATGGCACCATTCGCCTAATGGATAAAGTGGACCTCTCGCCCTTGCTCCGCATACCCAAATGGATCATCGGCTTCAGTGACATCACAGTTCTGCACAATGCCTTGCACCGCTTGGGTGTGGCCTCGCTGCACGCACAGATGCCATTTGCGATCGGAGGGAAGAGCGAGGAATGCAGGCAGAGCCTACGGCAAGTGTTGTTCGGAGAGGAGCGTTCGATAGGGTCACAGGGCTACGGGCTGAGGGCTGCGGGCTTGGCCACCGGGAGCAAGCCCGAAGCCCGAAGCCCGAAGCTCGAATCCCGCGTTGGCAGGTGCGAAGGCGTTTTAGTAGGCGGCAACCTCTCCATGCTCTACTCCATGCGCGGCACGCCCTACGACATCGACCCTGCTGGTAAGATCCTATTCCTGGAAGACCTGGACGAGCTGCGCTACCACATGGATCGCATGGTGCAGAACCTGAAGCACGGCGGGTGGTTCCGTGAACTGGCGGGTCTGGTGGTGGGGGGCATGAGCGATATGCGCGACCGGCTGCCGGAAGACCCCTTCGGCATGGAGGCGGAAGAGATGATCGCCGAGGCCGCGGCCCCTTACAGCTACCCGGTCTGCTTCGGTTTCCCAGCAGGGCACATCGCTGATAACCGGGCACTGGTGATGGGTGGAAAAGCAAAACTCAGCGTGACCCCGGAGGGTGCAACGCTGAGTTTCGTTGGATAACGTTCCGAGGCCTCTCGGACGCCATAGCCCAAAGGGCGACGGCGTCAGTTACGCTCGAACTTGTTGTAACCCGCCGGGATCTCGAACAGGCTGGCTTTCTGGGCAGCCTTCACCACGTTGGTCACTTCCAATCGGCTAACCTCGGCACCGTCCATCTTCTGCTCCACGCCCAGCATGGGGAATACGCCACTGGCATCCTTGATCTGCAGGAAGAAGATCGCTTGTTCGTCCTTGCGGTTCAGTGTTTCGAGCAGCGGTATGAAGAAGTTGAACTCGTCGGCGGCGACCCAATAGGTCATCTGGCGGTCTTCGCGGGCGCTCTTCACCAGCCATTTCTCGCAGGTGTATCCGGCGATCTGTTTCTGCTCGCTGGTCTTGGTCACCTGGCTTTCCACCTCCTTGGGCAGACGCATGTTGGGCACATCCATGTACAGCTTCCGTTCCGGACTCACGGCCGTTACCGTACGGTCACGGGTATCCACGAGCATGATGCCCTGGATGTCACCACGCGCGCCGATCTCCTCGATGCGGACACGTTCACCCTTTACGTGATACTTGTAATTGGTCACCACAGGGCCGGTGGTCTTGGTGAATTCGATCACCCCTTCGAAAGCCTGCGCGAGCATGGCGCCTGTGGGGGCCAATGCGGTCAGGGTGATCAAAAGCAGGGTTCGTGCGATCTTGTACATGGCGTTGAGGGTTGGCGAACAGGTGTTGGCTCGGAACACAAGGCAAGCACCAGGCCGAAATGTTCCGCAATTTTAAGCCTTCTACGCGCCCTTTCCCCAGGGGTTACGTAATGATCCATCCACACAATGGCAGAACACAACGAGACCGGCAAGGTCGGTGAGCGCTTGGCGGGCGACTTCCTTGAAAAGCATGGCTATGCTGTGCTGGAAAGGAACTGGCGACATGGTCGGCATGAGATCGATATCGTGGCCCGGAACGAGCGTTTCCTGGTGATCGTGGAAGTTAAGACCCGGAGTAGCGACCTTTACGGCCAGCCGGCCGAGGCGGTGAAGCCCGGAAAGCGCAGTAAACTGATCAAGGCAGCCAACGCCTACGTCGAGGGTTTCCACGAGGTACTCACCCTCCGGTTCGATATCATCAGCGTTATCCTGCACCCCAGCGGCAAGCCGTTCATCCACCACATCACCGACGCCTACTACCCCACGATCCATGACCGACCGCAGTAAAGGACGACGCAGTGACCGCAGTGCTTCCAAGAAGCCAGCATCATCCGCGAAAAGCAGACCCGCGGCACCCCGCGGACCGCGCGAGGCAAGAGGAGAACGCGAGCCGGAGGAGGAGCCAAGGCCCCGGCCAGGTGCGCGGACCCCGGACCGTGAAGGAGCCAGTGGAAGAGGGTATGCAGGCAGTAGCGACAAGCCGCGCGGTCAGCGGCAGCCAGGTAGAAATGCCACAGGTAGCGAGCGCGGGTATGAGAGAAAGGCGGACAGCGAACGCCCCGCACGCAGTGCAGCCAGCAGACCCGCCGGAAGACCCCAGCGGGGAGCTGGCAGCGAGCGCCCCCTGCGCGACGCGCCGGAACGCGGCCCCGGCAGACCCACACGAAGCACAGGCCCACGAAGCGAAGGCCCGCCCAAGGCATCCAAACGTGCCGGAAAAAGGCCACCCGGCGACATTCGCCGCGGAGAAGCCCCACAAGAGCGGCACCTGGACCACAGCGCCAGGCCCACACGCAAGCCGGGCAGCAAAGGACCCTGGAGCAAGGACATGGCGCCAAGGCGCCCTTCCGCCGGAGGCGAATGGCGCGAGAAAAAGAGCCGGAAGAAGAACCCGGAGGCCCCCTTGGACGGCTTGATGCGCCTGAACCGCTACCTCGCACAGAGCGGCATTTGCAGCCGCCGAGAAGCCGACGACCTGATCACCGCAGGGGTGGTGATGGTGAACGGGAAGGTGGTTACCGAGCTGGGCACCAAGGTGTACCCAAGCGACAAGATCCACTACGGCGGACAGCGCCTTAGCATGGAGAAGAAACGCTACGTGCTGCTCAACAAGCCAAAGGACTTCATAACCACCACCGACGATCCGCGCGACCGCCGGACCGTGATGAACCTGGTGGCCACGGCCTGCACCGAACGCCTCTACCCCGTTGGCCGCTTGGACCGCCAGACCACCGGCGTGCTGCTTATGACGAACGATGGCGACCTGGCCAAGAAGCTTACCCACCCCAGCCATGGCGCCGAGAAGATCTACCACGTTACACTGGACAAGTCCGTTACCAAGGCGCACCTGATACAGCTTGTGGAAGGCATTGAACTGGAGGATGGTCCTGCCCAGGCCGACGAAGCGAACTACGTGCAGGGCGCATCCAAGAAGGAAGTGGGCATAAAGATCCACATGGGGCGCAACCGGATCGTGCGCCGCATGTTCGAACACCTGGGCTATGAAGTGCTGAAGCTTGACCGTGTGGTGTTCGCAGGACTTACCAAGAAGGATGTCCCGCGCGGAACGTGGCGCCACCTCACCGAGAAGGAGTTGCTGTTCCTTACCAAGCGGAAGTAGGTATACCGGCCATAGCATGCACCTGCTTCGGCGATGCGCCGGACCAACACGCTACTGTGTACGAACGGCACGGCTTTGGCCGTTGGCGCTGTATAGTCCCCGGTAGCTTCGCAGCCGGGCCACCATGCGCGCGCTACGCAAAGCTCTCCTCGTCATCGTTGTGGTCCTGGCCACAGGGCTAATTGCCTTGGTGGGTTTGGCGCGCATCTACCAGGACGAGGTGAAGCAGGGCGTCATCGGCGCGTTGAACGAGCAGCTGAACGCCCCCGTGGCGGTGAGCGGGATGGAGCTTACGCTTATCGCCCGTTTCCCCATGGCCAGCATGAATCTGCACGATGTGCTGATCATGGAGGTGCGAAGCGATGAAGTACCCTCCGATACCCTGCTATTCGCTCGGGAACTCTTTCTGGAATTCAGCCTGTGGGGGCTCTTCCGCGGAGACTACACCTTGGAAAGCATCCATGGCGACCGCGTGAAACTGTATCCCGGTATCGACACCAAGGGCGCTTACAACCACATCATCTGGAAGACCGA
>CAYQMC010000112.1:0-9936 GCA_964418285.1 uncultured Chryseobacterium sp. | reverse complement strand
AGCGCTCCACCCTCCTGCCCGACCTGTCCTTCGGTGTGTCATCCATGACGTTGTACCAGTCACCTTCATTGCCGGATGGGTCGATCATCTATGGCCGCAACGATCGCTTCAACATGCTGCGTGTCGGTGTGGGAGTACCGCTGTTCTTCGGGGCGCAGAACGCGCGCAACAAGGCCGCACGCCTCGGCACCGAACGTGCTGGCCGCGAGACCGAGGCGCTCATCCAGGAGATCCGCACCCAAATGCAACAGGCCCAACAACGCTACGATGCCCAGCTGGCCCGTGTGAATGCCTTGGAGCAGGGCGCTGCTGAAGAAGCCGGCGAACTCCGCAGAGCCGCCGAAGAAGCCTTCCTGAATGGCCAGATCGGTCGCCTCGAATGGAGCTTGCTCACCGGCCAGTCCATCACCCTTTCCATGGAATACCTCGATGCACAGCGCGCACTTGGCCGCGCGGCCTTCGAACTCGATGCCTTCAACGAACAATAACAACTCCGCGGATCATGCGTGAATCCATTTCATTTTCACTGGGTCGACCCAGTGGGTCGACGGTACAGGTGCTGTTTGGCAGCACCTGCGCCATGTTGCTAACGCTAGCCTCCTGCACCACGGCCGAACCTCCTGCCGATGCGGCGGCGACCGCCCCATCCGAAACCACCGTCGCACTCAGCGCGGAACAACTCAAGAACGCGGGCATCGATACCGGCAAGGCCGAACGGCGTTCTTTGGGCGTGCTACTTCCCGTGCAGGGCGTGGTGGATGTGCCTCCGCAGAACCTGGTGAGCATCAGTGCACCGCTGGGCGGCTACCTACGCAGCACCGACCTGCTGCCCGGCATGGAGGTTCAGAAGGGTCAGAGTCTGGCCGTACTCGAGGATGCGCGCTTCATCCAACTACAACAGGACTATCTTGTAACGGAAGGCCGCGTTACCATGCTGGAACTGGACCACGAGCGCCAGAAGGCCCTGAACGCGACCAAGACCACCAGCGACAAGGCCTTCCAGGAGGTGACCGCAGAGTTGAATACGCAGCGCGTAACACTGCGATCGCTGGCGGAACAGTTGCGACTCATCGGTGTGGACCCCGACAAACTCACAGCGGAGAACATTTCGCGAACGGTGGTCCTGCGCTCGCCGATCCATGGCTGGGTCGCCAAGGTGAACGTGAACATCGGTCGCTACCTGCAACCCACCGATGTGCTATTCGAACTTGTCGACCCCAAGGACATCCACCTTGCGCTGACCGTTTTCGAACGGGACCTGCCGAACATCCGTGTAGGCCAGGAAGTGCATGCGCGGCCTACCGCACGGCCGCTCGAAGAGTGTGTGGCGGAAGTGATCCTGGTGGGCCGCAGCTTGGACGCGGATCGAAGCACGATCGTCCACTGCCATTTCACCAAAGCACCCAAGGACCTTGTGCCCGGCATGGCCATGAGCGCCACGCTGGAGATCCGCGCCGATAGCGTTTGGTCAATTCCGGAAGATGCCGTTGTACGCAGCGGTGAAGGCCAGGCCGTGTTCACCGCGAATGCCGATGGCAGCTACACCATGGTGCCTGTAACGACGGGTGCCCAGGAGTATGGCTTCATCGAACTGCTGGATCCTTCCAACGAATTGCGCGAACGCCCATTAGTCGTAAAGGGCGCCTACGCTTTGCTATCCACACTTAAGAACAGTGGGGAGGAATGAACACCGTGGATCGTCGATCGATCAGAAAAGACCTCAAAAACGCATCAACATGAAAAAGCGCATCCTTCTCATCCTCCTTGCCATCGCTCTGGTGGCGCAGTTCATCCAACCCGACCGCAGTGTGCCGGCGAGCGACCCGGCCAACGACATGCTGGTGATGACGAACGCACCGGAACACATCAGGACCATGGTGATCGGCGCCTGCTACGATTGCCACAGCGACAACACGGCCTATCCTGCTTGGGCCTACCTCACACCCATCAACTTCGTGATCCAGGGACACATCAACGAAGGCCGTGAGAAGTTGAACTACTCGCGTTGGAACGAGCCGTCGAGCCGTGCGGAAGCCTACGAATCCGCGGAAGAGATGACCAAGGGCAAGATGCCACCGAAGGACTATGCAATGATGCACGGTCATGCGCAGTTGAATGCCACACAGAAGACCGAGCTGATGGCGTGGTTCGAGACCAATATGCCCAAGAAGAACAAGAAGAAGTCCGACCGGGACCGAGAGGGGCACGGATCGGAACTGCGTTAGCGCTACGCTTCCGGAGCTACAGCACAAAGGGCAGGCGATGCACACCCGGACCGTTCGTCGTGTACGCATGTATCGCGTAGCGCCCGGCGGGCCAGTCCAACACAGGAACTTCGAAACGCCGCGCGTGGCTACCGGGGTCTAGTCGTGTCCGCTCCTCCAGGATGAATACGATGTGGCCCGCTGCGTTCACCACCACGGCCGTGAACTCGGCACCTGCAGGCACGTTCATGGCGAGGTCGCGGAAGATCGCCGCAGGTCTTCCGCTACAGGCCCTTCCCTCCTCTTCGGCGAAACGCATGGAATAGCGCGGGGGGGGCTGTCCGCTGAGACGGCTGGTCACCATGCGCAGCGTGTCGTTCGCGCTGCTGTCCAAAGCGCCCATGCCTGCGATGGAGTAGCCGTTGCTCACGGCCCATACCGCGGACTGGACCAGATCATCCGGGTAATCGCCAGCGGCCACTGCACGCGCTACGGAGACAAGCTGCGGCGAGCCCATGGCCCCCGGGCGATACTGCTCACCATCCTCAGGGCCGCGCATTGGACCTTCGATACAGAAGGCACGGCACTGGATGGTCTTTGACGCACCGCTGCTCAACACGAACTCCTCGTTGCGAACCACCATCAGGTCCTGCACTCCTTCGTCCACGCTGTGGAATACCCAACCGGCCGGGATGCGTGTGCGAATGGTGCCGCCCGAAGTATTGCGCACCACAGCCTGTATCGTGGTACCGCTGAACAGGCCCGTGCCCTTGGCCTGCACGCTAAGGCGCTTGTCGTGCAACAGTTGTTCGAATGGCATGGCATCATCGACCGAGGAAGGCGGTACCAGAAAGGCAGCACACAGAGCGACCGGTAGAGTGGGCAGGTACAGCATGGCCAAGGGTTTGGACAGGAACGCGATAAGCCCTTCCGATCATTGTCCATCCAGTGCAAGAATTTGCCCAAGGCCGCTCAAGACACTACCTTGGGACGACCCAACGAACCCATGTTGCGTATCCCTTTCAATAGCCTTGTCGAAGGCCCCGTAGCTCCGCCACCGACGTTTGAACCGCTGGACCCCGAGCTGAGCAGCGAACTGCTCACCGATGTGGAGGAACGTGGACAGGTAACCGTACACTGCTCGATCACCACGGAATGGGCGGACATGATCCGCATCTGGCCCAGCACTTACCTCGTGTGCTGCCACAGCGGACACCGCAGCCGTTTGCTGCATGCTGAAGGGATCTCTTACGCTCCGCACTGGCAGCCCATCCCACCGGGCAAGCCCATCGTGTTCACGCTCCTGTTCGAGGCCCTTCCGAAGGACTGCATCCTTTTCGACCTTGTCGAGGACATCCCCGAACAAGGTGGCTTCTACAGCCCATCCATCCTGCGGAATGGCGTGGATGTGTATCGGGTGGAAGTGTGACCCGATAAAGCGGCTGTATTTCCCTGCACTTATGTTGTGCGCATAGCGTGACGAACCTCTTTTCCCCAATGCGAGCCATTCGCCTTCTCTCACTGCTCTTCTTGCTGTTGTCCCTCGCGGGCCATGCGAATGGCCCCTTACACGTTGGCATGGGCCGCGCCACCATGCAGGTATTCGCCGATGGTGTGGGCATGTACGGCTATGGGCAGGTGAAGAACGTTGTGAGAAGCCAGGCCACTCCACTGCATGCGCGCGCCATGCTTGTTGCCCTTCCCGATGCCACGGACCGTGTGTTGTTCGTGAGCTGCGAACTCGCGTTCATCACCCAGAACGTGAAGGATACAGTGGTCCACCGCTTGCATCAGCGCTTCCCGGGCGATGCGTTCAGCGACAGCAATGTGATGATCACCGCCACGCACACCCATGCTGGCCCGGGTGGATACGCCTTCGATGCGCTTTACAACATCACCACCGGCGGCTTCCATTGCGGTGTGTTCCAAGGCATCGTGGAAGGCATCGTTGCAGCCGTGGAACAAGCGCGCGATGATCTGCGTCCCTCCGTACTGCTTGCCAGCGAGGCCACCTTCGCCGACAGCACCGAAGTGGCTTGGAACCGCTCGCTGAAAGCTTGGAACCGCAACCCGGAAGTGACCGTGCCCTTGAAGAAAAGCGACGCGCACACCGCCATGGACCGCCACATGCGCGGCCTGTCCGTGCTTGATGGAGAAGGTCGCCTCACAGGTCTGGTCAGCTGGTTCGGGGTCCACAGCACCTGTGTGGACAACCGCAATACGGCCATCCACTTCGACAACAAGGGTCATGCTTCGGCACAGTTCGAAGCGGATCATCCGGGAGTCGTCGCCCTCTTCGCGCAGGAAAAGGCCGGCGACGTTTCGCCCAATTACCACGGTGCTTCCAGCAAGAGGGCCCAGCAGGACAGGCGTTCGCGGAAGGCGGACCATGGCTTCGGCCTGGCGGAACGTAACGGCGCCATGCACGCCAGCCTCGCCGAGCAACTGATAGCCGGCACCGCGCGCGACACCCTTTCACCCAGCATCGACCACGAGCTGATCTACGTGGACATGAGCAATTCCGCAGCGGATCCCGATTTCGCCAACGGCCGAAGCGATGCGCGCACCGCACCCGCCTGCCACGGCATCGCCTTCACCTGCGGAACCCCGGTGGACGGCAAGGGCGCACCGAAATGGATCCTGGAGCTGGGACATGCCTTCGCTTTTCGCCGCGACCGTAGACAAGGCCGCGAGCAGCGCGAACTGCTTCGTCCACAGGGACCGAAGAAGATCGTGATCAACGCGCACAACAGCACCTTTCTGGGTAGGCGGCCGGAAAAGGCGCTAAGCAACCGCCTCGCGTTCCCCGACCTGAAGCGCCAGGCTCCGCACATGCACAAGAACCCGCTGGTGCAAGAGACCATTCCGCTGCAAGTGTTCATCATCGGTGAACTATGCATAGTGGGTCTGCCGGCGGAGATCACCACCCACGCGGGCGATCAGCTTGCTGAAGTGATGCGGAATACGCTTACAGAACGCGGCGTGAAGCATGTGGTCTTGGCCAGCTATGCCAACAGCTACGTGGGTTATGTGACCACCCATGCTGAATACCAAGAGCAGGCTTACGAAGGCGGACACACGCTCTTCGGTGAATGGGAGCATGCGGCTTTGATGAGCGTTTACCGCAGGATGGGCCGTGAGATGCTGGTCCCGAACAAACGCATGCGCCAACTTGACCGGAGTACACGGCCGGTGTACGACACATCCGAGTTGTGCGGTCGGAGTTTCGTCGGGGCATGCGCACATTGCGGGGAAGTGAAGCCTTGATCTGTGGATCGGCGCCTGGATCATGCCGGCCTTAACAAAGTCTCCCTCCCCCCACTGTTCAAAACTCCTTGACTTATCAACACCATCGACCGGCTGCTGTGCCTGTACTTTGTGACCGAAGCCTAAGCGTTGACCCAACGTATAGACCTCCCTTCGGATCATGCGCATCACCTACTACGGACATAGCTGCATCGGCGTGGACACCGCCGGGCGTCACCTGCTCATCGACCCCTTCATCAGTGGCAATCCGCTGGCCAAGCACATCGACCTTGACAGCGTGCCTGCCACACAGGTGCTGCTCACCCACGGCCATGGCGACCATGTGATGGACGCCGAAGCCATCTTGAAGCGCACGGGTGCAACACTGATCACCAACTACGAGATCGCCAACTGGTTTGGCAAGAAGGGCATCGAAGACGCCATCGGCATGAACCTGGGCGGAAGTGTTGCCCTCGGTGAACTCCGTGTGCGTTCCACACTAGCCCACCACAGCAGCGAACTGCCCGATGGCACCTATGGCGGCAATCCTGGTGGCTTTGTGGTGGAAGGACCCGAGGGCGCCTTCCACCATGCCGGCGACACGGCGCTGACGCTGGACATGCAACTGCTGAAGCGGTACGATCTGAAATTCGCCTGCCTGCCCATCGGCGACCACTTCACCATGGGCGTGGATGATGCCATCGAAGCGGCCAAGCTCATGGGCGTGAAGACCGTGATCGGCCTTCACTACAACACCTTCCCGCCCATCACCATCGATACCGAACAAGCCAAAGCCGCTTTCTTGAAGGCGGGCATCACATTACTGCTTCCCGCAATTGGGGAGAGCATTACCTTCTAAAGAGCAATAGGTACGGGCCGATGATCATCGGCCCCAACGGATCAATAAAGAAGAACATGGCCAAGATCATCTCCATCGTGAACCAGAAAGGCGGCGTGGGCAAGACCACCACCGCCATCAACCTTGCCGCCAGCCTGGGCGTGCTGGAGCGCCGCACCTTGCTGGTGGACGCCGATCCGCAGGCCAACGCCACCAGCGGAACGGGCCACGACCCGCGTACGGTGAAGGCAAGCATCTACGAATGCATTGTGAACGACACCCCCGCCAGCGAGGTGATCGTGGAGACCGACAACCCGAACATGGACCTGTTGCCCGGCCACATCGACCTGGTGGGCGCCGAGATCGAGATGATCGACATGGCCGAGCGCGAGCAGCAGATGAAGCGTGTGCTGGAACCCCTGCGCGACCTGTACGACTTCATCATCATCGACTGCTCGCCCAGCCTGGGGCTGGTAACGGTGAACAGCCTCACCGCCAGCGACAGCGTGATCGTACCCGTGCAGTGCGAATACTTCGCGCTGGAGGGCCTGGGCAAACTGCTCAACACCATCAAGATCGTGCAGCAGCGCCTGAATCCCGAACTGGTGATCGAGGGCATGCTGCTGACGATGTATGACAGCCGCTTGCGCCTGGCGAACCAGGTGGTGGACGAAGTGAAGACCCACTTCCAGCAACTGGTGTTCGACACCGTGATCCACCGCAACGTGGCCTTGGGCGAAGCGCCGAGCCATGGCCAGACCATCATCATGCACGATGCGGCCAGCAAAGGCGCGGTGAACTACCTGAACCTGGCGCGGGAGATCCTGCAGAAGAACAGCCTGACGCGCATCCCCGACAGCGAGCGCACCATTGCCATCGAAGAGCAGCCATGAAGAAGAAAGGACTTGGCCGCGGCCTGAGCGCCCTCTTGGACGATCCCGCTACGGACATCACCACCCGCTCGGAGGGGGGAAGCGCCATCCAGCAGCGCCCGGCGGGTGGCATCAGCACGCTGCCCATAGCGCACATCGAGCCCAACCCCTTCCAGCCACGGACGTACTTCAGCGACGAAGCGCTGGCCGAGCTGGCGCAGAGCATCACTGAGTTGGGCATCATCCAGCCCGTAACGGTGCGCAAGCTGGGTTATGACCGCTACCAGCTGATCAGCGGTGAGCGCCGTTTCCGCGCTTCGCAACTGGCAGGACTCACCGAAGTGCCGGCCTACATCCGCATCGCCAACGACGAGGCCATGCTGGAAATGGCGCTGGTGGAGAACATCCAGCGCGAGGAACTCGATGCCGTCGAGGTGGCCATCAGCTTCCAACGCCTGATCGACGAAGTGAAGCTGACCCAGGAGCAGCTGAGCGAGAAGGTCGGCAAGGACCGCACAACGGTCACCAACTACCTGCGGCTGCTGAAGTTGCCGCCCGAGATCCAGCTGGGTCTTCGCCAACGCAGCATCGGAATGGGCCACGCCCGTGCGCTGATCGCCATCCACGATCCCGCCCGCCAGTTGGAGCTGTACCACCGCATCGTGGAGAGCCAGCTGAGCGTACGTCAGGTGGAGGAGCTGGCCCGCGCCAGCGCTCCCAAAGGCGCCAAGTCGGCCACTGCCACCGCGCGTCCGAACAAGGAACTCAGCCGCCAACTCGCCGAGCGCTTCGGCAGCAAGGTGAGCGTGAAGCAGACCGCTGAGGGCAAGGGGAAGATCGAGATCGCCTTCAAGAACGAGGAGGAGTTGCAGCGGATCCTGGGGCGGATGAACAGCTGAGATCCAAGGGTCCAGTTCCTGCACCGGCCGGAAGGTGCGATCTTTAGCCCCGTGATGCGGCGAACCGTCAAGCCATTCATACTGTGTGCCGTGCAGTCCATGCTTTGTGCTGGCGCAGTGGCAGCGCAGTCCGACAGCCTGCCCATTCCCCAAGACCCGGACACGCTGATCATCACCAGCGGGGTGCCCGAACCGGTCTCGCCCCTCACCCTCTCCGAACGCGATACCTTGGACTGGCGCCAACGCCACTCACCCCGGAAGGCGAGCATCCTTTCCGCAGTGGCACCCGGCGCTGGGCAGATCTACAACCGCAAATACTGGAAAGCGCCGATCGCGTGGGCGGGGCTGGGTACTGCGGTCTACTTCATCCGCGAGAACAGCAGGGAGTTCGAACGCTACAAAACGGCGTACATCGCCCTGGTTGATGGTGACCCGGCTACTGTGGATGAATTCAATGGTCGATTCAGCTCGGAGCAGGTCCTGAATGTGACCGACACCTACCGCCGCTGGCGCGACCTGAGCTACATAGCCTTCGGATTGGTGTACATGCTGAACGTGGTGGATGCCAGTGTGGATGCCCATTTTGTGCGCTTTGACGTGGGACGGGACCTTACACTGGGACTTGGCCCGTCCATGGGTACCGCCGCGCAAGGTGGCGCAGGCCTTTCGCTCGTGCTCGCCTTCCGGTAGTGCGCGAAATTGGTCGGCACTTCACATTCCTTCACAGCCGTGCCTTCGGCCTTCCGGTTAACTTCGGCGCCGCTGAGCGTTCCGTAGGAAAGCGGAAGGTGCAGCGAACAGCGGATCGACCCCATGCGCATCGCACTCTACGGCTACGGAAGAATGGGCAAGGCCATAGAAGCCATTGCAACGTTGCGTGGTCATGAGGTTGTACTGAAGGTGGGGTCCGGCAACAGGGGCACAATACCCACCGATGCCGATGTCGCCATCGAATTCAGTACCCCCGATCAGGCATTGGGAAACATCCGACTCTGCCTGGAACATGGTGTCCCCATCGTGGTAGGCACCACTGGCTGGTACGACCGCCTGAACGAAGTTCGAGCAATGGTCGATGCAAATAATGGCAACCTACTCTGGGCCAGCAACCTCAGCATCGGGGTGAATCTTCTATTCCGATTGAACAGGATGCTCGCCGGACTGATGGACCGTCAGCCCCAATATGCGGTTCGGATGGAGGAGATCCACCACACCCACAAGCTGGATGCGCCTAGCGGAACGGCCATTACCCTCGCACGCGACATCGACCTGAAGACCAGGCGTTATTCAGGGTATGAACTCGTGGACAAGGAACGCCAAGAGCCGGTACAGGTTCGGTCCGCGATCGCTCCTGCCCCCATCCCCATCACCAGCAAGCGAATCGGCGAGGTTCGCGGAACCCACACCATTGCATGGACCGGACCTGACGACCGCATCAGCATGACCCATGAAGCCTTTGGACGCACCGGATTTGCCACGGGCGCCGTTGTTGCTTCGGAGTGGATACAAGGCCGCAGTGGCCTGTTCACCATGGACGACGTATTGGACACCCTCTGAAGAACCCAAGCCGAGCTTCAAGACCGAGCCTTCAACCTGACTTCTCCGCATGATCCCTTACATCTTCCTATTCGCCTACATCGCGGTGCTTTTCGCAAGTCTTTGGAAACTGTTCCAAAAGGCGGGCAAACCGGCGTGGGCCGGGTTCGTGCCGGGCTATAACATCCTTGTTTGGTTGAAGGTCAGCGGCAAACCCTGGTGGTGGATCTTCCTCTTCCTGGTGCCCGGGGTGAACCTGCTGATGTTCATCATCATGAACGTCAACATCTCCATCGTGCTCGGTCGGCGCGACTTCAAGGAGCATGTGCTGATGACCTTCCTGC
>CAYQMC010000111.1:0-10048 GCA_964418285.1 uncultured Chryseobacterium sp. | reverse complement strand
TTGGTTCATGTTCTTGCTGCGCACTACAGGATAACCGCCCATGTACCGGAAGAACCAGCCCAAGGGCGGTTTGAACAGGGATTCCTTGGCCAGGTACTTCACATCGCCCATGGGTATAAGGCTGCGGCAACTGATGCCCAGGAAGAAATCCCAGTTACTGGTGTGCGGCGCCACCACAACGATGTAGCGCTCCAGGTCCTTGGGTAGCTCGCTTACGATGCGCCAGCCGGCCAACGTGTGGAAGAAAAAGTGATAGATGCACCTCATGGCAGATCAGGTCGTTGTACGAGTCGCCGGATCGTGCCCAAGATCTCCCGTGCGATGACCGGACGAAGCCGCAGGGTGGCATGTCCATGTGAGCGCCACTTTACGAACAGCAGCGTTACCAAGGCAGCACCCCCGTGCAGAAAGGCCCGGGGCATCAAGATCACCAGCGACTGTTCGAATAACCATCGAGAACGGGTCCGTTCGGGCCGGCGGCCAAGTTACTTCTCCTGCTCATGCGGCAACCTTGGGGAAGGGCGTGGCGTATGAGGCTTCCTCATGGACATGCCCAAATTCGCCATCCTGGATGTGGAGACCACAAGCGGGGACCCCACTGTCGGACGTGTCATGGAGGTTGCGGTACTGGCCTTCGATGCACAGGAGGAACGCATCCGCTGGGAGAGTTTGGTGGACCCCAGGACGAGCATTCCCCCGTTCATCAGGCGACTCACTGGGATCAGCGCGGAAATGATCGCGACCGCACCCACATTCCCAATGGTGGTGCGCACCTTGGAAATATTGACACAGGACCGGATCGTGGTGGCGCACAATGTGCGTTACGACATGACCACCTTGGAGCATGAGTTCGCACGGACCGGGCTTGTGTTCGAACGGCAGACCCTCTGCACGGAACGTGTGAGCAAGCGTTTCCTTCCAACGCTGACCCATCATAACCTGGGAAGCCTGTGCCGCTACTTCGGCATTGCCATGCAGGGCAAACACCGGGCAGCTGCAGATGCAGAAGCTACTGCGGGCCTCCTCTTCAAGCTGATCGAGGCCTTCGGTCTGGAAGAGGTGATGGAGTGTTCCACCAGTTGGTCCCAAGCCATTCGTGCCTGAGCTTCGTTCCGCAGGGACATTTCGTGGTGGATGGTTGCAGCCCTTCGACCAGTAATGTGTCCCCCCGTTCACGGCAACAACGGAAGAGCTCCGGTGGACCATAGTATCCAGATTCCTATGCTGAGCAGCAGGCCGAGCGTACCCGTTCGCAAAGCCCATGTTCCGCGAAGCATCGATGCTGCGCTATATCGACCTGGTCTTCGACGGTTCATCCATCGCCCCCATGTCGCCAAAAGGATGGCCAGCACGGCGACCACTGTCGCCAGCGATACCAGGTGGCCCATAAAGGCCAAAGGCATGCTTACCGCTCCGAATACCAAAGCCGTAATGGACCCGGGAACGGCGCGGGGTGGACTTGTGGGGGAGGTCATCCCACGAGTGCTTGATGGATGGCCAATACCTGGGGTATCACCATTCGGCAACCGTCGTTCACAACAACCTCGTCGGCGATGCGGAGCCTCTCCTCCTCCGATGCCTGGTTCCGCATCCTGGCCAGAACAGCCTCCTCTCCCACTCCATCCCGCTCCATTACCCGTGCAAGGCGAACGGACTCCGGTGCATCGACCAGGATGACCCGGTCGAAAGCGGTGTGCCCACCCGTCTCGGCCAGGATCGCGGCCTCCATGATGACGTAGGGTGTGTTCTGTTCTCCGACCCAACGTGCAAAGGCTTTCCGCACCACAGGGTGCACCAACGCGTTGAGGTCCGAGAGTGCGACGGGGTCATTGAATACGATGGTCGCCAAGGCCTGTCGATCCAGTCCGGCTCCCCCAATGACGGAAAGGCCAAAACGCTCGGATATGGCTGCACGGAGCCCATCATCCTCCACCATGCATCCCTTGGCCACCTTGTCCGCTTCGAAGACAGGGATGCCAAGCACGCGGAACATGCGGCACACCGTGCTTTTACCACTTCCTATACCCCCTGTGACCGCAACCTTGAGCATGCTCTATGGCATGGGCGTTGAGCACCTGCTTTGGCCTTAGGCCTTGGCAGGTGTTTCGGGCAATTGCATGGAAGTATCCATGGCGATCGCGGATTTCTCGAAGCGCAGCTTCACGTTGTTGTCCACATCCAACAGCACAGTGGTGTCGTTCACTTCCACCACACGACCATGTATGCCACCGATGGTGACCACCTTGCTTCCTTTCTCCAGCGACTCACGGAACTTCTTGGCATCCTTTGCCTTCTTCTGCTGAGGACGGATCATGAAGAAATAGAAGACCACCATGAGCAGGGCCATCATGATCCAGAAACTCATGGGGTTCTGCTCGCCTTGTGCTTGAAGAAGGATCGTCGTGCTTATCATGTCGTGTTCGTGTTCTATTCGGTTTACTCGATGGGCTTTAGTCCGGCCGGCCCTACCACTTCGCCTGAAAGCGTGAGTACGGTGCTCGGTGGTGTGGTATTGGCCACGATGGTAACCGTCTTATCCTGCCGGCCGCTCCGGCCCTCGCTGTCGAAGCTCACGGTCAAGCCACCTTCACCGCCGGGTGGAACCGGTCCACGTGGCCAATCCTTGCCTACCGTACACCCGCAAGATCCGCGTACATCGGTTATCACCAATGCAGTTCGACCTGTGTTGCGGAATGTGAAGCGATGTTCCACTGTGCTCCCTTGTACGATCCGCCCCATTTCCAAGTGGGTCCCATCGAACGTCAGGACGGGCACATTATCGGTATCCACATCCTCGTATCCTGAAGCCGGAAAAGTGATGTGTTCGGGCGTCACCTCACCATCGTTTTCGCTATGATCGGTGATCCTGCATCCGGTCATGAAGAACAAGACCAAACCCACACAGGCGGTAACCATCCATTCGCTGTGAGCCACCAGGCCGTATCGCTGTGTTGCGTCCTTCTCCATCGTTCAACTTTCAAGAAGTCCACGCCCCACCTTTCGGATCCGGTCGTCGGCGCGCATCTCGGCGAAAAGCTTGTCCAGCACACCATTGATGAAGTTCTTGCTCTTGGGTGTACTGTATGCCTTGGCGATCTCGATGTATTCGTTCAACGAGACCTTGACAGGGATCTGCTCGAATGCACGTGCTTCGGCCAAGGCCATCTTCATGAGGATCATGTCACTAAGAGCAATGCGATCCGTTTCCCAGTTACTGGCCCGCTCGGCAACGGCGTTCTCATGCTCCTCCCCGAATTCAATGCTCTTGCGGAACAGGCTACGGGCGAAATCGATATCCTCCTTCGGGTCGTGGGCAAGTTCGTCCAGGTCCAGATGGCTGTCATCCTCTTCGCGCATCGACTCGATCGTTCGCTTGGCCATGCCGGCGGCCAGGTCCAGATCCTCCATCCAGTGTATGCTGCGCGATTCGAACACGTCCTGCAGGTCTTCGTTGTTGGCTATATGCCGGGTGAATAGCTTGATGAAATAGGCTTGATCCTTACGGAAGTTGGGCTCGGTGTCGGCAAGGAAGGCGCTGTGTGCTTCATCCGACTCGATCTCGCGCAGGAGCTTCACAAAGAGTTCCGCGTTACCGACCCAGCTGACCTTGCGCTTCTCGCATTCCGTCTGCAGGCGTTCGTTCCCGGCGATCGCCAGCATGATGGGATGATCAACGAAGCGCATGTTCGGCAGCAGGTCCTGGGCTGTTGGAAGACGCTTACGCCGCTTATCCTCGATACGGAGGAGTGCCACATGCCTGAGTTCGGCAAAGACCTGCACCAAGGAGAGATACAGGTCGGTGATGCGTTCTATGCTGCCCACCATCTCCTTCTCCATCCGTGCCGCACTGGCACTGTCCGTTTGCCAATATGCGTAAAGGGCATGAAAGACCTTGATGCGGAGATATCTTCTGCTGAGCATGTTGGGTCAGAAGCGGATGCTGGCCGCACGCATGCTGGCAATGCGTTGCTCCGCAGCTTGATTGGCAGCGAGATAGGTGGGAATGCCCTGATCGGCACTGGCCTTAACGATGCGTAATGTGGTGTTGTAGATCTCTTCGGTCTGGCTTAATGCGGCCTTCCGGTTGTACCCTTTACGTTCCCACGCGCAATTGATGATACCACCGGCGTTGATCAGGAAGTCCGGGGCGTATAGGATCCCCTTTTCCATGACCGACATGCCATGGACCTCTTCGTTGGCCAATTGGTTGTTGGCAGCTCCTGCTATGATGCTGCATTTCAACCGGCCAAGCGTCTCATCGTTCACTGTGGCCCCCAAGGCACAGGGCGAGTAGATATCCACATCCAGGTCGTAAACGTCGTTGGGGTCCACCAGCGTTATGGATGGGAACTCGGCCTTGATGGCCGCAAGCTTCTCCGGATGGATATCGGTAAGGAAAACGATGGCACCTTCCTTAACGAGATGCCCGACCAGCGCGTGTCCCACGTTTCCGGCCCCTTGCACCGAGACCTTACGACCGGCAAGGTCATCGGAACCGTATGCGCTCTTTGCGGCGGCCTTCATTCCAACGTATACGCCGTATGCCGTAACGGGGCTGGGGTCGCCACTCCCACCCATCTCCTCGGGAAGGCCTGCCACGTTGGTGGTCTCCTTCCTGATGTTCACCATCTCAGTGGTGCTCATGCCCACGTCCTCGGCTGTGATATACCTCCCGTTCAAGCTATCCACGAACTGCCCGAAACGGCGGAACATGGCCTCTGTCTTCTGGGTGCGCGCTTCGCCGATGATCACCGCCTTTCCACCACCCAGGTCAAGGCCTGCGAGCGAACTCTTATAGGTCATGCCACGGCTCAGGCGAAGCACATCGCGCAAAGCATCGTCCTCGCTGGTGTACGGCCACATACGTGTCCCTCCAAGGGCGGGGCCTAGCGTAGTGTCGTGAATGGCAATGATGGCGCGCAGGCCGGTAGGGCGGTCAAAACAGAACAGCACCTCCTCATGGTCGTGCTTCTCCATCCTTCCGATCACAAGATCCTCGCTGGACGCTTTTATACTGGGTGACATGTTCACTTGCTGTGATGGTTATGCTCTACGTGCGTGGTGTAACTGGGGTCTCCTCAGTGCCCTGCACCTCTTGTGCTTCGATCAAAGCCTCTGCTTTGCAGCCTACCTTTGCGACGTTCCGATCGGCACCCCGTTGAGATATGCGGCGCAAAAGTAGGAAGATCCAGCCCCGTTGATGCGACCGCTGCTCAAGCTCAACCCGTACTTCGCCAAGTATCCTTGGCACCTGTTGCTTGGCGTGGCCTTCATCGTATTGAGCAACATCTTCGCGGTATATTCACCCGAGGTGGTGCGCGAGGCCGTAAACCTTGTCCAAGTCGCTCTGGCCCAAGCCGATGTCCCTGCGAGTGAGCGGGCCTTGGAAGTGCCGCACGTACTCCACTATTGGGTGGGTTGGACAGGTATCGACCTCACGACAAGGCTCAACGACCTGGGGAGTGATGGGGCCATCCGGAACACCATCGCATGGCTGGCAGGCCTTCTTGCCATCCTTTATCTGGGGTTGGCGCTGCTGAAGGGCTTTTTCCTGTTCTTGATGCGTCAGACCATCATCGTGGTCAGTCGATTGATCGAGTACGATCTGAAGAACCGGGTCTTCGACCACTACCAGGAGCTGGACCGCGCCTTCTATAAGCGCAACAGCACCGGGGACCTGATGAACCGTATCAGCGAGGATGTTGGCAAGGTCAGGATGTACTTGGGACCGGCTGTCATGTACACCATCAACCTGGTCGTACTCTTCGTGCTTTGCATTGGTCGTATGCTTAGCGTTAACACTGAACTTACCTTGTGGACCCTGGCGCCCCTGCCGATCATGAGCGTTGTGATCTACTATGTCAGTGACATCATCAACAAACGAAGCATGGCGGTGCAACAGCACCAGAGCAAGCTAAGCACCCTGGCCCAGGAGACCTTCAGCGGTATTCGTGTCCTGAAGGCCTATGCCAAGGAGCCCATGACCTTGGACCGCTTCGACAAGGCTACGGACGAATACCGGGAGCGCAGCCTCGACCAAGCACGCGTGGATGCCTTGTTCATGCCTGCCATCATGCTTCTGATCGGCCTAAGCACCGTTCTCACGATCTATGTAGGGGGCATGAAGCTCCTTTCGGGCGACCCTACGGTTTCGGTGGGAAACATAGCGGAATTCGTGATCTACGTGAATATGCTCACTTGGCCTTTCGCTTCGGTGGGTTGGGTCACCTCGCTCATCCAGCAGGCCTCTGCAAGTATGGAGCGATTGAACGAATTCCTCGAGACCCGCCCCACGTTGGAGAACAAGGTCGGCAACTGCCCCACCCTTGCCGGATCGATCTCCTTTGAACATGTCTCGTTCACCTACCCGGATACAGGTATCGAAGCACTGCGGGACATCTCCTTCCAATTGCCTGCTGGCGGAACACTTGCCATTGTTGGTCACACCGGTTCTGGCAAGAGCACCTTGGCCGAATTGATCGGGCGGCTTTATGACCCATCCAAAGGAAGGATCCTGATCGATGGAATACCGCTCCAGGACATCGATACGCAACACTATCGTCAGGCATGTGGCTTCGTGCCGCAGGACGTATTCCTGTTCAGCGAGAGCATCCGTTCCAACATCGCCTTCAGCCTTGACGCGGGTCCGGACCTGTTGGAACGTGTCGAACGGGCCGCCCGACAGGCCCAGGTACATGCGAACATCGTCGAATTCCCCAACGGTTATGACACCCTGCTTGGCGAGCGGGGCATCACCCTTAGTGGTGGCCAGAAGCAAAGGATCAGCATTGCCCGCGCCATTGTGCGCAACCCGCTCATCCTGGTATTCGACGATGCATTGAGCGCCGTGGACACTGCAACGGAGGAGGCTATACTGCGGGAACTTCACCCTGACCGGCCGGAGGGTGGGAAAAAGCGCACCATCGTCATGATCAGCCACCGGATAAGCGCCGTACGCGATGCTGACCTTATCCTTGTGCTCGACCAAGGCCGTGTGCATGAACAAGGCACTCATGCAACGCTTCTTGAGGCCAATGGGCTCTATGCCCAACTTCATGAAGAACAACTCCTTGAGGAGGCTCGCAGCTGACAGTGGTCCCCTTATATCCGCTTCCCTTCCACTATTCTTGGATAAGCGCGTTGCGCGGCATGAGAAAACGATCCGCGGCATCCATTCCCCCGCACGTCCCACTCCTCCTTGCAGGCAGATACACCTAAGTACTTGCTTTCCTGTTGGTTACTGGTATATTTGGAATTGATGCCTGATGAAAACAAGCATCCCGCGGCCCATGACAGATGATCGTACGGACGTTTATTCCAAAGCTGTAAGGGCAGGAAAAAGGACCTACTTCTTCGATGTGAAGAGCACCCGGGCCAAGGACTTGTACCTGACCATCACCGAGAGCAAGAAACACACGCATCCCGATGGTACGGCCACCTACGACAAGCATAAGATATTCCTGTACAAAGAGGATTTCGATAAGTTCCTGAACGGGCTTCACGATGCTTTCGATGAAATAGACAGGCTTAGGGAAGAACCGCATGGTGGCGGATCGTACCACCATGATACCGATAGGGCACAAGACGAGGCAGCGGGCTTCACGGACCTGAACTTCGAGGATCTGGATCGGAAGGACATTTGAGCGTCGGGTAACCGGGAATGGGCCAGCCGAACCCGGGAATGCATTCCGATATAATGGCCAATTCCGCCCGGCCTGCCTCCACAAGGACACTACCTTCGCGCCACTCTTCGCAACGCTTACCGATGCAACGTATCTACCTGGACAATGCCGCCACTACGGCCATGGCACCGGAGGTTTTCGAGGCCATGGTTCCCTACCTCACCACCTACTATGGCAATCCTTCATCGATCCACAGTTTTGGACGAGAGACCCGGGCTGCGATCGAAAAAGCGCGAAGGACCGTTGCCGGACTATTGAACTGCGCTCCGGGCGAGATCATCTTCACGAGCGGAGGTACCGAAGCGGACAATATGGTACTAGGCTGTGCGGTAAGGGACCTTGGGGTCAAGCACATCATCACCTCTCCGATCGAGCACCATGCCGTGGAACTGACCGCAGTCCTGTTGGGAAGGACGCACGATGTACAGGTGCATTGGTTGCGGTTGGAGCCGGATGGCAAGCCTGATATGGACCACTTGGAAGAACTTCTTCGCAATACAGCTGGAACAGGGGCATTGGTGTCCCTGATGCATGCCAACAACGAGATCGGCACCCGGATCGATCTTGTTGCCGTGGGAGATGCGTGCAAGAGACACGGAGCCTTGTTCCACAGTGATACGGTCCAGACCATGGCCCACTATCGCTTCGACCTGGCCACCTTGCCTGTGGATTTCATCACTTGCGCGGCCCACAAGTTCCATGGCCCCAAGGGTGTGGGCTTCCTTTACATGCGCACCGGGAGTGGCCTTAAGCCCATGATCACCGGCGGCGCGCAAGAACGGAACATGCGCGGTGGAACGGAGAACCTGGCGGGTATCGTTGGTCTTGCCGAGGCCATGGAGATCGCCCACCAGGACATGGAGGAACACCAGAGACACATCCGTTCCTTGAAGGAACATATGAAAGCCCGCCTTTTGGAGTCGTTCGATGGTATTGCGTTCAATGGCGACCCCGAACAGGACAGCCTCTACACGGTGCTCAACGTGCGCTTCCCTGACGATGGTCGATCAGAGATGCTCCTGTACAACCTGGACATAGAAGGTATTGCATGCAGCGGGGGAAGTGCCTGCAGTAGCGGCAGCAATGCCGGAAGCCATGTACTGGCGGCTCTATACCCGGAAGTCAAGGGTGCCAATATCCGCTTCTCCTTCAGCCGGTACAATACCTTGGCTGAAGTGGATCGCACGGTGGAAGCGCTGCTTCGCATCTTTCAACTGGACAGCAAACCGACCGTGGCATAGGTCGAAGGTCGGGGGTACCAAATTGACCTACCCGTATTATGCTTCGGGTACATTTGCGCGGTGAGCCTGTCGTCGATCTTGTTGGAAGAAGCCGTGGACCAGTTGGCCACGCTGCCTGGCATTGGTCGTCGCACGGCCATGCGTATGGCATTGGAACTGTTGCGCCGCGACCCATCCGAAGTGCATCGATTCAGCCAGGCCATCAAGGCCTTGCGCGACAAGGTGCAATACTGTGGTAACTGCTGTAACATAAGCGATTCCCCGCTCTGCGCTATCTGCAGCGACCCGAATCGGGATACCGGCCTGATCTGCGTCGTCGAAGACATCCGTGATGTGATCGCGATCGAGAATACCCGTCGATACAAGGGGAACTACCATGTGCTTGGCGGGGTCATCAGTCCCATGGACGGTATCGGCCCCGACGACCTGAACACAAGTCAGTTGCTGGAGCGCATCACACGGGACAGCGTGCATGAGGTGGTCCTGGCCTTGGGTGCCACCTTGGAAGGCGATACCACGGCGTTCTACCTCAACCGGAGGATCCAGCCCATGGGGCCCAAGGTGACCTCGATCGCGAGAGGCATCAGCGTGGGAGGAGACCTTGACCAAGCCGATGAAATGACATTGGGCAGGAGCATCATGGATCGCAAGCCATACACGGGTTGAGGCTTCTTTCCCGGACCGCGTGTCCATGATCCTCGACCACCAAGCTATCCGGGCACCTTCCTTTCGGGTCGGAACGTCTATTTTGCGATCATCCTATTTCCACTTGCCACCCAGTGGGCCATCTGCAAGACCCTTCGGACCGATCAAGCACCAGCTGATGATATTGCGCCATATACTATCCCTTTCCCTTGCGTGGATCTCCATCTCCACGGTTTGGTCCCAATGCCAGATCACGACCAATGCCTCCGATACGGAGATCACCTGTGGAACCTGTGTATCGCTGATCGCGTTCGGAAATGGAACTGGGAATATCGCATTCGCCGAGGATTTCAACGTAGGGGCTCCTGTGGGTTGGCAATTCACCCAGTCCGCCCAGTTCGATAATCCATGCTCCCCCAGCGGGGTCGACGGAAGTCCGCATCTGTGGATGGGGCCTGCATCGCCCAACCCCCGGACCAT
>CAYQMC010000110.1:0-10163 GCA_964418285.1 uncultured Chryseobacterium sp. | reverse complement strand
CATGGTGTATTGACGGTAATGCGCGAGGGGAAAAAGTGCACGACCGAAATGAAACAAAGTGCGGATGCGGCGATGCCGAAGATATTGGCATCGAGGCCCAGAGGCGGGGCCACCCCCAAGGTGGTCAACAGCAGCGTGGTGCTTCCCCCTACCACCATCGCCGCCAGTGCGGCAACAGCGTGCCGTTGGCCGAAAAAGAGCGCTGCGACAAGCGGGACGAACAGACCGCTCACCATGAACGCGTAACTGTGCAACATCAACGAAAGCACATTCTCCATTCCAGCGGCGAGGGCCAAGGCAATGGCGCCAAGCGCCAAGGTGAAGCCTTGCGAAAGACGCAATTGCCGACGCATGCTACCCGTGTCACCCTTGCGTTGTACGATGTCGGTAAGCAGGTTGCCGCTGGCAGCCATCAAACAACTATCGGCCGTGGAAAGGATGGCGCTGAAGTAGACCGATAGCATCAGGCCCATGAGGCCCACCGGAAGGATGGTCCGCAACAGGATCGGCAGGCCCATCTCGGGGTCCATGCTCGCGGCACCGCCAGGGAATGTGGCCAGGAACATCCCTTGCTCCGCGGCAACACGAGACAGCAGCCCGAGCACCACGCCAAGGAGCGCCATCACCGGCCATTCGAACAGACCCGCAATGAACCAGGCCTGCTTCGCGTCCCGCTCACTTCGGCTGGCATAGATACGCTGGTAGAGCGTCATGCCCACGAACCAGATGGGCACTATGGTGACCGTCCAGTTGACGAGTTGTGCCGGACCGATGTTGGTGAAACCGATGAACTCAGGTCCCACGGCAGCTTTGATCGCCACCCAACCACCCACCGCATTCCACGCTATGGGCAGGCCAAGGAACAAAAGCCCGCCGATGAGCACCACCCACTGCACGGTATCGGTATGGATCACAGCGTTCATTCCCCCGAGGACGGTATAGAGGATCGTCACGGTACCCATCACCACCAGGGCTGTGTTGAGGTCCAGTCCTTCAACGGCCACGGATGCAAGCTTTGCTCCAGCAAGGATCTGCGAGCTGGTGAAGCCTAGATAACCGATGACCGATTATGATGCCTGCCACCAGAGCCACGCGCCCATCGTAGAAATGTCCGAACAGCTGCGGAAATGTGAGCAGCTTCTTGCTGCTACCCAGATCATAAACACGTGGAATGAGGAACACAGCAGCGAGCCATGCACCTATGAGACCGGTGAAGAGCATCCATGAACCACTCATCCCTAGCAGGAAGCCAAGACCACCCAGCCCTATGGAGAATCCGCCGCCCACATCCGTAGCCACTACAGAAAGGCCGATGTGCCATTTACCCATACCACGACCGCTGACGAAGTAGTCCTCGGCACTGGTATTCTTCCGCATGAAGTACACGCCCACCCCGAGCAATGCGATCATGTAAACGATGAAGATACCAGCGTCGATCCAATGCAATTTTGTGCGATGGTATTAGGTGGCGCCCACAGGTGCCGAAAGGCACGGGAAAAGCCGGAAAATGGCACGCAGAGCGCACCTTCAAGAGGGACAAAGGTAAGCAACCCAGAAGGAACGACCTTCCAAAGCCCTTGATCGGCGCGGGTTGCAAGCGTTCTTAGTGCATGGCACGAACAACATGACCGCGCAATTCACACCAATGATCACCGACCTTCGCGTCCATGCAACTGGACCGCGACTACTGGGAAGAGCGCTACCACAACCACGAGACCGGCTGGGACATCGGTGGGCCTTCCACGCCACTGAAGGAGTACATCGACCAGCTTACGGATAAGGACCTCCGTATCCTGATCCCCGGCGGTGGTCGTGGGTGGGAAGCGGAGTACGCGCATCGACTGGGTTTCCGCAACGTGTTCGTGGTCGACCTCACCGATGCCCCTTTCAAGGACCTTCTGCACCGTTGCAGGGACTTTCCGGAGGAGCACCTGATCGTGGGCGATTTTTTCGAGCACACCGAACAGTACGACAGGATCCTGGAGCAGACCTTCTTCTGTGCGTTGGACCCAACATTGCGAGAACGCTACGTGGCGCACATGAAGCAACTGCTCGCATCCGGCGGCAAGCTGGTTGGCTTGCTCTTCAACGATACGCTGAACTCCGATCGTCCACCCTACGGTGGCCTCAAGGCCGATTACGAACCACTGTTCCGCAAGCACTTCGACCATCTGTCGCTCGAGCCCTGCCGCAACTCGATACCCCCGCGTGCAGGCCGAGAACTTTGGCTGTGCGCGCGGAAGACCGAAGTCTACACACCCATCGACTGCGCCCTGTACGATCGCTTTGAGTCGGCGGCCACCTTGAACCAACGTGTACGCCTGGAACTCCGTGATGGCCGCATATCGGAAGGCGTGATCGTGGATCTCTTCCTCCGCGACAAGGCGGAGTGGTTGTTGTTGGACAACGGAAGGGCATCGCGCCTCGACGACGTCAAGGACATGAGCATCCTATGATACCCTGATCGCGATCCTTCCGTCGCTTTGTGCGACCTTCATCCCGCAGTCGAGAACAGGAATGAAGACCAAGGCCAACACCGCAACGGACTACTTCGCTGGACTCAGCGATGAACGACGAGCGGCCTTGGAGGCTGTGCGCCACTTGATACAGGACATCTGGCCGCATGCCGAGGAGAACATGTCCCTTGGAATGCCTACGTACCGATTGAACGGGCATGCGTTCTGTGCCCTGGCGGACCATAAGCACTTCATGGTCCTCTACGTGATGCATTACGACCAGCTGATCGCATTCAAGAACGACTTGAAACGGTACGACCACGGTAGGACGTGCATCCGATTCAAGCGCTTGGACCCGGAAGTGATCGACCTGTTCGACCGCGTGATCAAGTACACCGTAAGCCGTATGGAGGATAGCATCCATTACGGCAAGTCCGGGAACCTCCGCAGCGGTTCCACAAGCCATCGTTCGATCGACCGATAAACCACATGGATTCAGTGAACATGAAGGTCCCCGGCACCGCCCCACGATGCGCTACGGTGCTGCTCGCCCTGGTCAGCGCTCTTGTTCTGCAAGCACAAACGACCCGCGTGCTGTTCATCGGGAACAGCTACACCGGCTACAACAACCTACCCCAATTGGTGGTCCAAATGGCCGCTGGTGCCGGAGAAACGGTCGTGACCGGACAAAGCCTTCCCGGTGGTCATACACTGGAACAACACAGTACCAATGCGAATACGCTGAACTTGATCCGCCAAGGTGCATGGGACCATGTGGTGATCCAGGAACAGAGCCAGCTTCCAGCTTTTCCGGATGCTCAGGTGGCAATGCAGGTCCTACCCTTCGCACAAGCCCTGGTGGACAGCATCCGCGCCTACAGTCCGTGTGCCGACATAGCCTTCTACATGACCTGGGGACGTGAGAACGGCGATGCACAGAACTGCGCCACCTTTCCGCCGTTGTGCACATACGAAGGCATGCAACAGCGCTTGCGACAAGGCTATCTTTCCATGGCGCAGGAGAACCAGACCGCCTGCGCTCCGGTAGGTATGGCGTGGAGTGCTGTACGCGGTACACATCCCGATATCACGCTCTACAACCCCGATGGCAGTCACCCGTCCCTCGAAGGAAGCTATCTGGCCGCGGCAACGATCTTCTGCACGTTGTTCGAACGAACGGCAATGGACCTGCCCTTCACGGCCGACCTGCCGGGTGCCACGGCAAACGTGCTGCGCGAGTTGGCCAGTAGCACCGTACTGGACAGTCTTTCCACCTGGAACATCGGCATCCTCGACCCAGTGGCAGCTTTCGAGGTGCAAACTCTTGCTGGCAGCACCTTCCACTTCACTTCCTCCGAAGGTTCATCAGGTGATTCGTTCTGGTGGGATCTTGGAGATGGGGTTACCACTGCGGGCCAGGAGGTGGAACATACCTACTCCGAGAGTGGCAATTACGTTGTGCGCCATGCCGTTACCGATGACTGCGGAAGAAGCGATACAACGGAGCTTACGATCGACGTTGTTGCCACAGGCGTCGCCGACCACACCAGCAGCAGCGAGCGAGCGCATTGGTACTTCGATGGACAGGTGCTGCGAACGAACCACCCGGATATGCGGTCCGGAGTGCTGCACCTGATCGGATCTGACGGGCGAACATGCAACATACTGGAGGTGCAGAACGGCCAGGCGGATGGTTTCGGGGCATGGCGATCGACGACCGGGATCCTCTGGTGGCGCTGGTCGGATGGCGTCAGCCGCCATGCAACGGGCAAGTTCTTCATGTCCGGTGATGCCAGCCGCTAACTTTGACGTCCGACCATGAGTTCCCCACGCACCATCATTCTGGACCACGACCGCGTGCAACGCAAGATCAGACGTATCGGCCACCAGCTGTTGGAGGAATACCACGAGGAAAAGGGTATCGTGTTGGTGGGTGTTGCTCCCCGCGGTGCGCAACTGGCGCAGCGGCTGGCCGAGGAGCTCGACCGACAGACCGCGCCCAAAGTGACAATGCTTGTGCTTCAGCTCGACAAGGACGAGCCGCTGTCGAAACCGGTGCAGCTTTCCGCCGACCTCACCACGTTGCATGACCAGGTGGTGATCTTGGTGGATGATGTGCTCATGAGCGGGCGCACCTTGATGTACGCCGCAGGCCATCTGATACAGGCTGCACCACGTCGATTGAGCACGGTCGTCCTGGTGGACAGGATGCACCGCACGTTCCCCATTCGCGCGGATATCGTAGGGCTCACGCTCAGCACCACGCTCCAGGAACACATCAGCGTGGAGCTGGGAGCGCAGGACGTGGTCTACTTGACCTGAGGCATGCTGATGGCCTTTGCGATCCGCTCGGCCACCACAGCGGGCGTAGCTCCCGCTTGGACTATGATATCCGCAGCAGCATAGACCGCTTCGCGAGGAGCAAAGAGTTCCTCCACACGGGATCGCAACGCTTCACCCTTCAGGCCGAAAAGCAAGGGGCGATCGCCACCGGTGCGTTCGATGCGTGGCATCAACACGTCCATCGGCAAGTCCAACCAGACCACTTTCCCGGTGTCCTTCATCTGCTGCAGGTTGTCAACCTCACAAGGGGTTCCGCCTCCGGTTGCCAGGACCACAGGTGGGCCTTGTAACACCTCCAGCAACGCCTCGCGCTCGGCAATACGGAAACCCGCTTCGCCCTTCTCCTTGAAGAATGGTACCAAAGGACCTACACGCTGCTCCACCAAACGGTCCAGATCAACGAACGGCAAACCCATGATCGGTGCTAGCGCACGGCCCACAGTGGACTTGCCGCTGCACATGAAGCCGATAAGAACGACATGCATCGCGCTGCGCCTTGGGATCGTGTTGTTATCCGCCATCGCGTTCCAAAGACCCTTTGCCCGAAGAATGACACAACACGCCCTACGCGTGATCCACAGGCATCGTGGCCGGCACGAAGGTGGACTTCCAACGCGCAATGTGCAACTTCGCGGACCATGAAGCTGATCGCAGTAAAAGATCCACGGACCCTTAAGGACTGGATGCGCCTGCCGTGGAGCATCTATGCCCAGGACCCCAACTGGATCCCGCACCTGAAGCAGGATGTGGAAAAGGTGTTCGACCCGACCCGGAACAAGCTCCTGAAGGAAGGCGAGGTGGAGCGTTGGGTGCTGTACGATCCGCAGGACAAGGCCATCGGTCGTATCGCAGCTTTCATCAACCCCAAAACGGCGTACACGGAAGCACAACCCACAGGTGGGATGGGTTTTTTCGAATGCTCGAACGACCAACAGGCTGCGAACATGCTGTTGGATGCAGCCCGGGATTGGCTGAAGGAACGAGGCATGGAAGCCATGGACGGCCCCATCAACCTTGGAGATCGCAACATGTTCTGGGGTCTTCTGATCAAGAATTTCACGGACCCTCCGATCTACGGTACCAACTACAATCCAGCCTACTACAAGGACCTTCTGGAAAACTATGGTTTCCAGGTCTGGTTCAACCAACTCTTCTTCAAGCGCTCTGCTTTGGAGCCCGTTCAGCAGGTCTTCCATCGCAAATTCAAGCAGTTGGAAGACGACAAGCGGATCGTCATGCACGACTCGGTCGGGCGTAGCATACAGCAGATCGCCGAGGATTTCTGCACGGTGTACAACGACGCTTGGGTGGACCACGAGAACCACAAGGCCATGGAGCTTCCCACAGCGCTGAAGATCGTGAAGGCCATGAAGCCGGTGATGGATCCGCGCCTGCTCATCTTCATACGCTACGATGACCGCCCCATAGCCATGTACATCAGCCTGCCCGAACTGAACGAGATCTTCCGTTACGTGGATGGGGACCTGAACTGGATCGGAAAGCTGAAGTTCCTGTGGCACAAATGGCGCGGCACCGTGGAAAGCATGACCGGTATCGTTTTCGGCGTGGCCAAGGAATGGCAGGGGAAGGGGATCGAAGGGGCATTGATCGTGTTCGGAGAGAAGAACATCGTGGAGAAGAAGCTCTATAAGGACACCGTCCTAACCTGGGTAGGCGACTTCAACCCGCGCATGGTGAGAGTATGCGAAAACCTGGGAGCCACCAACTACCGCACACTGGCAACGTACCGCTATCTGTTCGACCGCGACAAGCCGTTCGAGCGGCACCCGATCATCGAGAAGAAGTAAGAAGACACCCCGGTATTTTGCCGTTCGGCCGGGATGTTTACTTTTGCGCTCCCATTGCGACGGCCCTACCAGGCCGGATCAATGCCGGAAGATCCTGTAGCTCAGCTGGTAGAGCACAACACTTTTAATGTTGGGGTCCTGGGTTCGAGCCCCAGCGGGATCACTAAGAAGAAGCCTTGGCCATAGCCAGGGCTTCTTCATTTTTGGATTGTCAAGGGCGAGAAGCCTGTCCCGCACGAAGCGATAGCGCAGATGCGGGAAGCCCCAGCGGGATCACGGAAGCCTCTCGGAAATGGGCGTCTTGGCCGTTTTCGGGGCAGTTCAATGCTCGTACTATGTCCCCCAACACCTACCCTGGCGCAAAGCGTTTTGCCATATCCCGCACCAGTGTATATTTGCCGCCCCTTACCAGTGCAGTCCGACAACTGCAAACCTTGCCCAGGTGGTGAAATTGGTAGACACGCTACTTTGAGGGGGTAGTGGCCGAAAGGCTGTGCTGGTTCGAGTCCAGTCCTGGGCACCGAAGGTGCCGGAAAGCCTCAGCGAAAGCTGGGGCTTTCCCATTCCATCCGTAGGAGGGAATGGGAATGGCGAGAAGCCTGTCCCGAGCGACCGAAGGGAGACGCGGGAAGGCCAGTCCTGGGCACCGAAGGTGCCGGAAAGCCTCAGCGAAAGCTGGGGCTTTCCCATTCCATCCGTAGGAGGGAATGGGAATGGCGAGAAGCCTGTCCCGAGCGACCGAAGGGAGACGCGGGAAGGCCAGTCCTGGGCACTTGGAGATAGAAGCCCTGACTGCGAAGCGGCCGGGGCTTTTTCGTACACGCGCCGAGCCGAGCTTGCTCGAGCGAAGAAGGGGACGAAAATGACCAGGCAAGCAATGGGTCCAGGATATGGGCCGGACCACAGCCGGACCTTTTCCGGCGAAGCGGGGTCCGGGCAGTTGAACATTCCCGCTTGATCCTGCGCTATCGTACACTGCTACCTTCGACGCCATGGAAAACGGTCCCCTCTCCGATCTCCTCATCATAGAAACCGCAGCCGTGCTGGCAGGCCCCGCCGTAGGCATGTTCTTCGCCGAACTCGGCGCGCGCGTGGTGAAGGTGGAGAACAAGCGCAGCGGGGGTGACGTGACACGCTCCTGGAAGCTGCCGAGCGAAGACCCTGCATCACCGGTAAGTGCGTATTTCAGCAGTGTGAACCATGGTAAGGAGCACCGTCTTATGGACCTGTGCTCAGCCGAAGGACGCATGGAACTGGACGAGCTTATGGCCAAGGCCGATGTGCTCATCACCAACCATCTCGCCGAAGATGCTGAGAAGCTGGGCCTAACACGGGAGCGTATCCGGAAGCTGAACCCGCGCCTGGTACACGGGCACATCTCCGGCTTTTTCGGCCAGCCGGAACGCCCCGCCTTCGATGTGGTGCTGCAGGCCGAAACAGGGTACATCAGCATGACCGGGACGGATGCCGGGCACTTGGCCAAGCTGCCCATCGCGCTGATCGACGTGCTGGCCGCCCACCAGCTGAAAGAGGGGCTCTTGCTGGCCCTGCTCCAGCGTGTGGTATCAGGCAAGGGTGCATTCGTGGAGGTGTCCTTGGAAGAAGCTGCGATCACCGGGCTGATCAATCAAGCAAGCAATTGCCTGATGGCCGGACATGTGCCCGCCCCACTCGGAACCCTACATCCCAACATCGCTCCGTATGGCGAGGTGTTCGCCTGTTCGGATGGAGGCCTGATCATTCTTGCCGTAGGCAGCGATGCACAGTTCCGGGCGCTGTGTTCAGTACTTGGTACCGAAGAGCTACCCAGCGACCTGCGCTTCGCAAGCAATACGGATCGGGTGCGGAACAGGATCGCTCTGGCAGAACTGTTGCGGGGGCCGATCGCCGTAAACGATCGTGCGGCACTGCTCGCCGGACTCATTGCGGCCGGAGTGCCCTCCGGTGCCGTGCTGCGCATGGACGAGGTCATGCGATCGCCCGTGGCAAAAGAGATGGTCGTGGAGGAGGAGATCGACGGTATACCAACCCAGCGGGTCCGCGGGAACGCTTTCCGGATCCATCCGGAATGACCGGTATCCATCCATCAGGATACAGTGTCCTTCTTGCGCTCCTCCTTCAATGCACGCTTCAGCAGCGGCACCAGCTTGCGGGCTTCCTCGTCATCGAGGCCCTTGCCGAACACGATCTTCCTGCCCAGGTGTTCAAAGCCCAGGCGCTCGCCACCGATCACCCAGATGCTGTTGTTCCATTGGTGTTTCCACGAACTCGGCTCGATCTCGATGAGACCCAACTTCTGTATGTTATCGACGAAGTAGCTCGTGGCCTTGCCGTAACCGAACAAGCTGTCCTTGATCGTAACCGTACCATCCTTGATGCGCCAGAGTTCGAAGCCCCTTAACCTCCACAATGTGGCCTTCCCGACCTTCAGCATGAAATAGGCCCAGAATGCGAGGAAGACCAGTAGGTACTGCCGCACGGGGTCGCCTTGGGGCAGTTCGGCACGTGCATGGACGATGTACAGTCCACAGGCCAGCCAGGCAACGGTCCAAGTCACCAACAGCGTCTCCTTGGCCTTGGGGTAGCGCGCGCTGATCACCACACTGGTGCGGCCATCCTTGCGGTCGATACTGACCCGTTCGCTCAGGAATTCCATCAGCCCCTTGTTTCGCTCACAACGGCCTTGTACAAGTCTTCATAGAGCGGCAGTACCCGGTTCAGATCGAAGCGTCGCGCTTGCTCGATGGCTCCCTCGCGGAAACGCGCCCGGCCGACCTCATCCTTGAGGATCGCAAATGCGTTCGCGGTCATGGCCTCCACGTCACCCACAGGACTCAACATTCCGCTTACGCCGTGTATGTTCACCTCGGGCAGTCCCCCCGTATCGCTGCTTACAACGGGAACACCACAGGCCATGGCTTCCAGCGCACTAAGCCCGAAGCTCTCGCTCTCGCTGGGAAGCACGAAGAGGTCACAACTGGCCATGACCTCTTCCGGGCGGGTCATCTTTCCGAGGAAGTGGATCACATCGCAGGTACCGGATTGGCGGCACATATCCTGCATGCGCTGCCGTTCCGGTCCGTCGCCGATCATCAGCAAACGGGCCGGCAGGCGTTTCCTCAAGGCATTGAACATGTGGAGCACGTCCTCCACGCGTTTCACGGGCCTGAAATTGGATACGTGCACCAGAAGTGCCTCCCCATTCGGTGCATAGCGCTCCCGCATCGCCGGATCGGGTTGTTGCTTGTACTGCTCCACACAAACGAAGTTGGGGATCACCTTGATCCCGGGTCCACCTTGTTGTGCATGCTTCAACGGGAAGTGTTCATAGGTATCGCGCTTCAGGCTCTCGCTCACTGCCGTGATCGCATTGCTGCGTTCCATGCTGAAGGTGATCACAGGCTCGAAGCTTGGATCGCGGCCGACCAAGGTGATATCCGTGCCATGCAAGGTGGTGATGAAGGGAACGAAGATCCCTTGGGCGGCCAAGATCCGCTGTGCCATCCAGGCCGCCGAAGCATGCGGTATGGCGTAGTGCACATGCATCAGTTCGAGT
>CAYQMC010000109.1:8154-10195 GCA_964418285.1 uncultured Chryseobacterium sp. | reverse complement strand
GGATCTCCACCGGTTCGCCGTAAACCTCGCTGCTGCTGCTGAAGAGCACACGCTTCACGCCCGTGTTCTTCGCCAGATCGAGGATGTTGCGGATGCCGTCGATATCGCGCAACACCATGACCGGATTATCGGTGGTGCGCTTCACCCCCACCACCGCTGCATAATGGAACACGTACTCGAAACGGTACGCGTAGAAGACACTGCTGATGTCCTCGAAGCGATTGACATCGCATTTGATGAAATGCAACCCGGGGAGTTGTCCGACGGGAAGCTTGGAAACGTCCCCGGTGAGGAGGTTGTCCACCACCACCACTTCGTGGCCTCCTTCGGTAACCAGCTTTATCGCGATATCACTCGCTACGAAACCGGCTCCACCGGTTACCAGGATACGTGCCATGAGCTCTTCTTATGACAGGCAAAGCTAACATCCGCTCACAGCCAACGCCTGAAGAGGCGAAGCATGACCAGGAGCATCAACACACCGCCGATAACCCCGTACCAGAAATCGGCAGAAGTGAGCGTTTGCTGGATATACATCGGTATCAAACGCGGGTTGAACGGCTTTCCCTTGGGCAGGGAGCGTTCCCACCAGGCAGCACTGTATTCCTGCACCGGCCTTAGTTGCTGTCCTGTGAGGGAAACGCCATGCCACCGCACCCTGCCATCGCGTACATCGGCCACGAGCAGGGCATCGCGTGGCACATCACGAACAGCGCATTGGATGTATGTGATGTTGGGCGCGTGCTCCTGGAAAAAAATGCTGGCAGGTGCCGTGCCGGCCATGCTCCCACTGATCCAATACACCTTGGCACGTTCTGCCGCATGTTCCAGAAGTGGATAGACCTCACTATCGTAGTTCGTCCTCAGAAGCGAGCGGGTGTTCCCGGGGAACAAGGGGCTGTAGGGCGAATCACCCTCGGCCCAAAGTGGCCGATGTGCAACGATGAAAATGTGGCTCCCGTGGAAATCGGTCAGACCTGCCCGCAAGAACTCCAATTGGTCGTTCAGGATGTTCCCGTTGTCGCGCTCCGTGTCCAACCAAAGCACCCGGTCCTGCCCGAAGTCAAGACGACCGAAGGTCGGGCCGTAGGTCGACATGTAGCTGCGTCCTTCCACATCGTGGTTCCCCGGGGCATTGTACAGTGCAACTCCAAGTTTGCTGAACAGCGAAGCATCATATCGCTCGGCATCGGCATCGGCATCCAGGAAGAGGTCGCCCGTGCTGAAGAGCGCATTGGCGCCCAAGGCATTGATGGTATCGATACCCGCCAGCAAGGTGGATGCAGGGAAGCCACTACGGTTGGTGCTTGCCCCGTGGAAATGCCCACCGAACAACAGGCGATACGACCCCGTGCTGTCAGCCGGGATGGGTGATCGGCCTGTGAAGGGGGACACTTGTGCTGTGGCCGTGCCCGCAATGGACAAGACCAGAGCAACGAAGCAGAACCTCTTCATTATTGATGCACACTTCCCAACCATACGACCTTGCCGAGCCAACGCGGCGGGGCTGTGATCACCCATAGGCTGTTCCCCGCTCTTGTTGGCCATTGCGGTAGCAAAGTAAAGGCCGCCCCTCAGTTCGTGACCAAGCCACCGACAGGATGGCCTCCCTGACTTGTATCCGGAGCAAGATCACCCTCCGCCAGCAACTCGTCCTGCCGGGCCTGCCAACCAGCGATCTCTTCTTCGGACAATACGGTCATGATCATGAGCAGCACGATCGTATAGGGGTTCAGCGAGCCTACGAGCCATGATTCGTAATTGGCCGAGAACAGCACCGCGAACATGGCACCCAAGCTCATGGGAGCCAGCTTACTGGCCTTGATGAACAAGAGCAGGAAACTCCTGAAGTAGATGACCAGCCCGACAATGCCCATGTTGAACCACATGGAAAGGTAGCTGTTGTGCACACCGCCTTGGTGCCCCATACGTTCCAGGTAGTCGTAGTTCTGGCGCATGATCGTCTCATCGTTGGCAAAGCCCCCTCCGAAGATCAGGAAGTCCTGGATCTTTTGCCATGCGAACTCCCAAGCGAAGTAAC
>CAYQMC010000109.1:0-8144 GCA_964418285.1 uncultured Chryseobacterium sp. | reverse complement strand
GTAACGACCGCTTCCACCCTCCAGGGTGCGCAGGCGGAAGAAGTCCTCCAATCCCAAGGCCATGACGATGACCGCCAGGTTCTGGCTGACCACCTCGGATATGCCAACGACCGCAAGCAACACAACGAAACCAAGGAAGGGTGAGAAGGCGAAGAAGCGGTTGAATAGGATGTAGATCAACACGGCTGCCAGCGATGCGCGTGAACCGGAGACAATGAGGCAATACAGGATGACACCGAATATCACGATGCGCTCCCGCGTATTGAACATCTTGGGATTGAGCGAATTAAGCACGCCTGCAAGCACGAAGAACAGAAGACAGAATATCGCCAACCCATTCGGATTGCCGAATATCCCGTGGAAACGCCCCATCACGAAGACCTTCGTGGGATCGATGGCACGCAGGATAAGACCCGCGATAAGTATCAGGGTCATGAAGAACACCATGTTCCGGAAGAAGGTCCACCCTTGTTCTCGGAAGTTCTGCAGTATGTAGTTGGGCACTACGAGAAAAAGCAAGCCATAGGACAGGGTCTTCTGGACCCCGGTCACCAGCGCTGACGAGAATGTGAGCGGGAAGATGCTGTAGATGAAGAAAGGCAGGAAAATCGTGAAGATCTTCGACATCGGGGTGAACCGTTCCCGTTCCAGTAGCAGGAACATGGAGAGCAGCACGATGTAGATGTTCTTGGCATTGCGGAACGCATTGTCACGCCACACATCCTTGTGGATATCGGACATTACAAGCACGATGAGAAAACCAAGGATAAGGTCCATGTACCGATCGCGCGACTTGAGCAACAGCAAGGTGAGCGGAAGGAAGGCATAGACGATAGGCCCGAGGAAGTAGGCCACCACCACCCACAGGAACACCATGGAAAGGAACAGTGACTCGGAGCGCAGGTAGTTGAACATGGCTTGCGATCAAGGTAGGGGCCTATCCAACACGTACCTACGCACTGCTTCAGGGCGGTCCAGAGCGAACGAACGAAGGACTTGCACTTCGTTCCGCCATGCTGTACGATCCGCAGGCTTTCGCCAGCGCGCCGTGTGGCGGTCCATCTCTGGTGCGAGCAAGGCCTCCATACTGTCCACCATGGCCACCACTCGCCGCGGTTCGAAGCGCGTTGCGAGCAGACCGGCAAGCACCGTATCGAATCGTTCCTGCAGTTCAGGGAAGCGCATCATGCCGAGGAACAAGGTGACCACGGGCGAAGGAGTGCCCTTGAAATGGGCCATCGGATCGGCGGTTGCGGGCATCTGCGAACCGAAGGCGAGGTCGAGGTCCTGCATGATGGGCCTCCAACGACCGTCGGCACCGCCCATGCGGTCCGTGGAACGCCACAACCTCACGTTATCACCCGGCCAATCGCGATTGTCCACGTAGAACATCATGGCCATGTATTCCAGGAAGGCATCCACGTCGAGCTGGGCGTACAGGGAATCCAGGAAGCGTTGCGGTCTGCCCTCCTTGTTGCGCGCTATACCCACCAAGTGCCTAAGGTCCTTGTTGGCTTCGGTACGCTCGCTGAAGCTGCCCTTCACCACCTCCGCTATCGTCACCGAATTGGACTTCAGCCCGTGGCGTCGGGCGAGTTCCTTTTCGTCCATCCGGTGGCGGATGTGGTGCACCCCCCAATACGCGCCGTTGATGTAGAGTACACATGCAAGCGCATCCGAGGTTTCGGAGCGACCGCCAGCGCAAACCTTATGCAGCAAAGCATCCCGCATGAATGCCTTGATCTGGTCGTTCCCTGCGCTCCGCACGATAATCGCCTTCATGCCAGCACCATCGCCGCTGGCGAACAGTGGGATATCCAGCGGCTCGTTGAACAGGATGCGCAAGGCATGCTGTGGAAAAGCCCGTGTCATTTGTCCGTTGATCCGGACGCGGACGGGGGCTTGCATCCGCTCCTGTCCTCGGGTGTCCAGCAATTGGATCAGCCCACGACGCTCCCACGCCTTGCCGCGCCCATGGAAATTGCCGGGATACTTCCACCAGCGTGGGTCGTCCGAATAGCTGATGCCCTGGGGTTCCACCCTGTTCAGCATGGCATTACCCACCACATAGATGCCGCTGTCAGGATCGAACAGGGCGCCTTCGGGCAACACCAACGACAGCACAGGCAACGCACCATGATCGACGTCGACCATGGTGGCCAAGCGTTCAGGACCGAGCCTTCCTTGCCCATCGGTTTGGGCCACCCGCAGGACCATGGCCGAAGGCTGCCCGAAGTACGGTCTGTACCACTGCATGGCCGTGGGGGTGGCCACCAAACGTTCGGTACGACGCTTGTCCAAACGCATCTTGACATCAACAACTCTCTTGCCCGTAGGTAGCAATGCACCTTCGGTGGTATGCGACAGGAAAATCCCACCAGACCCGGATGTGCCAAGCGTCAGGAACGATCCGTCCGGGTCCGTCATGGTGTGCACTTGGGGAACGCTCTGCCCGCCGGTAGGTGGCACTTGTAAGCTTGGTGGAAGCGCATAGGCTACCAAGATCAAAGCGACCGCAGCCGACGCGACCACGCTTACCAAGCCTCCTGGACCACGCGCGAACGATGCAAGTCTCTCCATTCCGGATCAACTGCTTGCTTGGGAACGGGCGTTCCACCGCACCAGCAGGAAGTAGGGTAAGGCCAGCACCACGGTGACCAAGGCTGCACCGCTTCCACAGCCCAGACCAAGCACCAATGCGCCAGCACGGAGCAGTCCCCCCCGCCCTTCGGCTCGTGCCACTGAAGCCAGCAAGGCCAGGGCAACCAAGGCCAGGGCCAAGGGGAGCTGGGAGCGCACGAGCCCCACGGCCAATGCACCGGTGGCCGCCCACACGGCCAGGTCCCTTGCGGCAGCACTTGGGACGCGTGCCGCCAAGGCGCCGAGTGCCCAGCCAAGCAATGCAGCAATGAGAATAGCGAACACCAGCCCCCCGATCTGCGGAAGCCCGAAATGACCAACATGGTCCATGAGAAAACCCTTGATATCCATGCGCGTTGCGGTCAGAGAGTCCAAAACTATGCTTTCGGGCGCACGCTAGGGTGCAATACGAGCCCAGCACCGCGAACCATATCCGAAAGCGCCCTGTTCTTTGTGCAGTCTGGATCCATGCCAGAAGTGTGTATTTCCGGCTTGACCATGTGCAGTTGCACGAACACTATTTTTGTTCCCGATGCGTAGCCTTGCCCTGTTGAGCGTGTTCGCCTTCACAACAGCGTTGTGCCAATGGGATGTTCCCGTACGTGTGTTGATGGATGCTGCGGCTGGCGACGAGCGCCAAGTGGTGGGCACTGCTCCGCCGGTCGCTCCGGATGCTGCTGTAAGCCTTGAGGCCGCTCGCGACCTGCGCACCACCTTCACATACGTATACGGCACCGACGTGCTGTCCGGCACGCTCACACCGCCCCCAAGCGCCTATGTGCAGGGTATGGTGATCACTATCATTCCTCAGGAAGCGAACAACGCCGGTGCCCGACTGGCCTTGAACGGACTGGTTCCGGTCGATCTCGTGCGTCAGGATGGAAGTGCGGTCGAAGCGCAAGACCTCCCACCGGGTATGCCATCACGCGTGGCTTTCGACGGGACTGCTTTCAGGTTGCTCAACAGCGTTCGACTGAAGTGCCCGGAAGGCTACACGGCAGGTTCGAACGAATTCTGCATCGGGGATTCAGCCAGCGTGGCGGCCAACTATTGGACCGCCAATGTACGTTGCGGCAACGTCGGGGCACGCCTCTGCTCGGTGGCCGAGTGGATGACCGCCTGTGCGCGGATACCAGGTTTCTTCGGTACAGTGCCTGAAGCCGAGTGGATGGACCACGCGGGCAACAACGTTACCAGCGTGAAGGTGATCGGACATGGATTGGAAGGCATCGACATCTCATCCTTTGGATCGGGGTGTACCTATGGCAACTGGGATGTTCCGGCCAACGCACACCCTTACCGATGCTGTATCAGCCGATGAGATACGCCCTCCTTTTACCAACCCTGCTGCTGCTATCCTCAGGCATGGCACAGGTGGAGTTGGATAAACCGCTGCGTTTCACCGGCGGGGAAGGGCAACATGGCATCGATGGCATCGCTCCGCCTGTGGACCCTACTTCGGTGATCACCGTAGGATACGCCTCCAGCTGCGCTCAACACTGGGCGGAAGCCGTGCTGGTCGGAGATACCTTGGAGCTTGGCACCACTGTACAACCTGCGGCCTATGCCGAGGGCACCTTCCTGCGATTCACGCTGAGCGCAGGTCGAGTGGGGCGGACCTTCGTGCGTATCGGTCCACTGCCGGCCGTCCCGCTGCTGCGTTCCGATGGTTTGGACCCTGTGCTTGGCGACCTGCAACGCGATGGGGTCAACGAGATCCTGCATACCAATGGCCGTTTCATCATCCTAAGCGCATTGAACGCCGAATGCCCGGCGACCTCGGTTCGTGTGAACGACAAGTTCTGTATCCAGACCTCCCGGCGCAGCCAGGTCACCTTTGCGGAAGCCATCGCCTACTGTGCGGATCGGGGGGGGCGTCTGTGTACCTGGGACGAATACTACGCCGGCTGCACATTGGTCGGCGACCAGTTGCAGAACCTGCACAGCGATTGGGAATGGATCAACGACATGTCAGACCACGTGCATTCGGCCGACCAGGTGGCCCGTACCACATGCACCAGCCAGCGAGCGACCTTTCCACCCAACCCTGGCACGGCGCGCTGCTGCTATTCCCTGCGATGATGCGTTCATTCACCAGCCTCCTTGTCTTCCTGGTAGCTGCTTGCGCATCATTCGCCCAAGTAGCGATCGATGGCCGCATGATCCTCACAGGACCATCCGCCGATCAACGTCAGGTGCTTGGGCTTCCGCCATCGGTGCTTTCCGGCGATGTGCTGACCGGTGCGGTGGACCAATCGGGCGCTTTGGCATTCGGCGTGGCCACGACAACCACCCCGCAAACCTGGCAGGTCACTATGGAAGGACTTTCCCAAGGCCTCGTGGCAGGCACGCACGTGCTGGTCGAAGTGCCCGAGACCGAAGCCGGTTCGGTCACCTTGAACATCAACGGGACCGGCGACCACCCCGTGATCCTGCGCGGAGGAACACCATTGTCCGGCGACCTCTATGAAGCAGGAAGTCTGCTATCACTGGTGTACGACGGCTCCTCCTTCCAAGTCATGAACGGACCAGTGCACCGTCGGCGGGAATGCCCGACAGGTATGGTGCAAGTGAACGAAAGCACCTGCATCGATCTGGATGAACACCCGAGCACACTGACCTTCTTCGATGCGGTGATGGTGTGCATCGAGCAGAACAAGCGAATGTGCAGCTGGGGCGAGTGGCACACCGCCTGTCGCAAGAACGACGAGCTCGGCCTATCCAACATGAGCGACAACGGGGAATGGACCGCCAACACCGCCAACTATGACGGTGCAGTGCGTATCGTAGGTGACGGAAATTGCTACACCGGAGGAACCGAATCGGTGTTTTCCGGACCGCGCCGGTTCCGGTGCTGCATACAACGATGATCGGTATGGAGACACGACCAGCACATACCACCGTCCGCTCGACACTAGCAGGAAGTATCCTGGTCACATCGTTGGCTTTCGTGCCGATCTGCATGTCGGCGCAATCCATGGAATTGCTTGGCGGCACACTCACTGTATCGCAGGGTACTCGCATCGCCCTGAACGGCCCCATCCTATGGACCCTTGCACCCGAGGCCCAAGTGGTGAACGATGGACGGATCGAACTTGGGGAGGAAGCTATTCTCGTGGAAAGTGATGCGGCACCCATCGTGGGCCTCGGTACAGAGCATGCTTTGATAGCCCAAGGTGGTGCTCTCAGTGCCTTGGATGCTGGCGGACTGGGTCTCACCATCACAACGACAGGCATCGGTAACACAGAGGTCATCCGTGGTCATCAGCCCTTGTTGAACAATGGTGTGGACGAGGGGATCGCACGATGGTACAGGCTCGATCCGCCACCCACATCCGGCACTGGACTGGACCTTCTCCTGCGTTACGCTTCGTCCGAGTTGAACGGACACGACGGCAGCACATTGGCGCTGTTCATCGGCGATACACAAGCCGGTCCATGGTCCTTCGTTCCCAGCACAGCGGATGGCAACGCTCGAACAGTGCTCGCCACGTGGGACGGCCCGTGGTCGCCACTGATAACTGCCTTCCCGCAGGGTATCTCCACCAACCTTGCGGCACCGGACGTTGCCGCGGAATTCGCGGTGTGGCCCAATCCCAGTGCGGATGTGTTGTGGGTGCGGAGCAACAACGAAACAGTGGAGCAGCTGGAACTCCTGGATCCCAGCGGGCGAACGGTTCGCGAACTCAGAGCCGGCATGAGTGCGGAAACCGCAACACTCTCCCTGCAAGGCTTGCCCAGCGGCTTCTATGTGTTGCGCATGAACGGGGTGTACACCGCACCGGTGGTTAAGGAGTGACCCAGGGACTCAGACTTTGGCCTGCCCGGCTACCTCATTCAAGACCGCGAGCGTCTCCTGCGTAACCGCTGGCCAAGAAAAGCGCTTCAGGACCTTTGCGTACGAGGCCGACCCGAGGGCCGTGCGCTCTGCGTGGTCCAACTCCAGAAGCTTCAACACCGCTCCGTACAGTGCGTCAGCATCTCCTTTGGGCAGCAAGTACCCGTTGGAGGTGTCCACCAGCTCCGCTGTAGCACCAACATCGCTCACGAGTATCGGGCGCGCCTGTGCCATGGCCTCCAGCACCACGGTGGGCATGCCCTCGAATCGCGTGGGCAGCACCAGGGCGTGGCAATCCCGGTAGCGCTGGAACAGCTCCTCATCGTCCACCCGGCCCAGGAGCTGCACATTGCCCGGCAGTCCCTGTGTCTTATAGTGCTCCAGCAAGGGGCCCGATCCGGCCAATTCGAACAGGACGCGATCACTCAGCCCCTCGGCTTCCAAGCGCTTGGCCACTTCCATGAGCACATCGATGCCTTTGTTGAAGGCAAAGCGACCCACGAAGAAGAGGCGCAAGGCACCGGTTCCATCGGGATATGGGGTAGGGCTCGGCGGCACTTCCACGGCATTGGGTAGCACCACCACCTGACAGCGTGAACCGCGCACCAAGCGTTGCAATGTGCCGGTGAGCAGGCCTCCCAGGGAAACCACACGCGCGCTACGCCGAGCCATGTACCGCACAGCAATGCGGAACGGCAGGCCCAATACCCGCTCTTTCGCGCTCATTCCTTGGAACATCTCCAGTCCATGCGGATGTAGCACCAGCCGATCGCTGAAGCGATCCATACCCTGCCAGACACTGAAACCTTGTGACAGGACAACATCCGGCTTGAGACGGTCCAGTTCCCTTGCCACACGGCCACTATAGCGCCAAAGCTCGCGTAGGTAGAAGCGCTTGGTATCGATGTCGCAGACCTGCACCTCCGCAATGCCCAGAGTGGGGTCGAACAGCGGCACAGCATGGGGATGAAGCACGGTGAGCTTCACGTCTCCGGTGCGTCCCATGTACTCGGCCAGCAGGCGCGAATGGCGCTGCATACCACCCATGGCATGGGGAAACACACCGTCGGTGCAAAGGGCTACATGGAGCATCGGGCCGGGATCAGGTTGGCTGCTGATGCGTTCACACAAGCTTCTCCTTCAACAAAGTCGCCACACCCTCATCGATGCCCCACTGCGGCTCCCAGCCGGTCATGCGCTTCAGCTTGGAAACATCGGCCAGCAGGTGCATGCGCTCCACTTTCCGCACTCGCGCAGGATCCACTTCAATGGTGAGTTCTTCTCCCAGCTGCCGCTCGAAGGCCTCCACGATCTCGCGCCCCGAGTATTCGATCCCACGCCCGATGTTGAAGACCTCGCAACCGCCGAGCTTGGCATCGAGCAGGGCGCTCATGGCGCGGCCCATGTCCTCGGTGTGGATGAAGTCGCGCTTGGGATCGAGGTTGCCCAGGTGCAACGTGCGCTTGCCTTCCAGAACCTGCCGCTGGATCTCGGGGATCAGGTGCGGGTTGGTCTCATTGGGCCCGAAGGCATTGAAGAAACGCCCGATCAGTATGTGAATTCCCGTTCGTAGGTGGAACTCGTTGGCCAAACGCTCCGTGGCCAGTTTGGAGATCCCGTAGATGTCCATGGGTCCCGTAGGATGCTCCTCGTCCATGGCACCATC
>CAYQMC010000108.1:8999-10222 GCA_964418285.1 uncultured Chryseobacterium sp. | reverse complement strand
ACATGGGTCGAGGACTTCGACCTGACGGAGGTGATCATCGACAAGCCCATCCTGGTGGAGAACATCTACTACGACTACGACAGCTGGGAGATCCGTGCCGACGCCGCGGCCGAACTGGACAAGCTCGCGCGCATCTTCATGGACAACCCCAACCTGAGCTTCGAACTGAGCTCACACACCGATAGTCGTGCATCGCACACCTACAACCTGATGCTGAGCGAAGCTCGCGCGAAAAGCGCCGTGGACCACTTGATCCGCCAGGGTGTGGACCCCGACCGCATCAGCGCCAAAGGGTACGGGGAATCGCGACTGGTGAACAATTGCCGCGACAACGTGGAATGCACCGAGGAAGAGCACCAGGCGAACCGCCGCACCGAGTTCAAGGTGACCAAGGTGGATCTTGCGGATCGTTGAGGTCCTGCGCGCAGGACCTCATGCGCCAACGCGACCAGAGCAACTACGAACAAGTAAGCTGCTTCACGTCTTCGAGCGGCGCACCATCTCGCTGAATGGCTTGCCTTCGATGTGGCCATCCACCCAGGACAGCACATCGAAGTACTTCAGGACAAGGCTTTCATTGGCGTCCTTGAAGTGCTCGGTCAACTCTTTCCGAAGCTGTTTGAACAAGTCGTTCTTGAGGGCTGGATCAGTGGTCCGGGCGAGCTTCTTGATGTGGTCCACCAAGGTGGATTCCACCTGATAGGCCCGGTGGTGCTTGCTCAGGAAACGCTGGGTGGAACGCACGATGTATTCCAACAGGCCGTAATTGGCAAGCTCGTAGTGTACCACCAGGTTGAAGAGCCTGGCATAGGTGAAGATATCCTGGCGCAAGGTGGGCTCGTTGTCGTTCAGCACCTTGTTCAACCAGAAAAGCGCCTTGTTCATTTCCCCGGCACCGAAGTAAGCGCAGGCCAGTGCGAAGAAGAATTCCAGTTCGTACTCCTTCTGCAATCCGGAGCCGACACGCTCCATTCCCGCGAGCACATCGTCGACCAACGCCAGGGCCTTGTCGTGATCGCCGCTGCGGTCCAACAGCCGCAACTCGCTCAAGTAGCTGGCCACGAAGATCTGCGTCTCTATGTTGCGACCTACGAACCCGGGCGCACCCAGCAGCTCGCGCATCGACAGGATGTTCTCCCGCGCGCTCTTCATGTCGCGGAGTTCCACCTGACCGTTGATGATGTAATGCAAGGTGCGGATGTATCGCTTGGGCAGATCCGCCT
>CAYQMC010000108.1:6838-8899 GCA_964418285.1 uncultured Chryseobacterium sp. | reverse complement strand
TTCTCCCAGCTGAGCAACTCGAACCAGTAGTAGAAGCGCTCATTCTCGCGGGCGATCCGCTTGGCGCGGTGCAGCAACTTGTTGCACTCCACGTACAGGGCTTTCTGATAGAGGATCTCGATGTTCTTGATCTCCTGTTTCAGTATGCCACTGACCGAGCTTTCCGCATGGAAGGCACGTAAGGCCTTCAAGATCAGCTTGTACAGATGGTTCTTCTCGGATGGAAGGTGTTTGATGAAGGTCTCCTTGGCGAATTGTTTCTTGAGCGCTTCCTCATCGTACTCCTTCTGTTTGTCCACTGCATCGAATACCCGCAGGTAGTTCTTGTCGCCGGACTGGAGCGCAGAATGCAACTTGAAGAAGCGCTTCTCCGACTTGGTGAGCGACTTGATCAGATCGAAGAGCTCGGTGCTGGGCTTCATCGTAAACAGATTGAGTATTGGGATTCCAAGTGAACAACCCAAAGTTAGGGATCCTGTTCGCTGGGAAAGGAACAATTGTCACACAAGGGGTCGTGCTACTTTTGATCAACGTACCTTCTGCATCATGACCTCACGCCTTACCACGACCCTTTTCGCCCTATGCCTGCTCATCGCCAGCACTGCCGTTGGACAGGATGACTGCATGCACAGCAAACAAGGGTCGCGGCAGGGCAGCGCGAAAGGAGGGGGCGCTTTGGCCCTTTGGCCCATGGATATCGTACACCAACGCATCGAGGTGGACCTCACGCAAGGCAACACCCTGGTGGCAACTTGCCATGTAACATCCACCCCGCGCGAAGCAGGTCTTTCCATCCTGCAGTTGCACTTGCTCGAACTCAGCGTCGATTCCGTTACCGACGCAGGCGGTCAATTGCCCTTCACACACACCGATGAGTTGTTGGAAATAGACCTGGGAGCGATCATCGACGAAGGGGATACCATCACGATCGCGATCCATTACCGTGGTTCACCAGCCACCGATGCCAGCGGTTTCGGCGGATTCTATTTTGCCGGAACGTATACCTATAACCTGGGGGTCGCTTTCACGAGTATCCCGCATTCATACGGCAGGGCATGGTTTCCCTGTGTCGACAATTTCACGGAGCGCAATACCTACGATTTCGTGGTGCGAACACCCGCCGACCGCAACGCCTTGTGCAATGGGGAATTGATCGACGACCTCGAAGAGGGTGGGGAACGCATAAGGCACTGGAGGCTCGAGAACACCATACCGGCATACCTCGCCGCCCTGTCTTCGGCACCCTATGCCACACTGAACGACAGTTACACCAGCATCTCAGGAGCCGATGTCCCCGTAACCTTGGCCGCAGTACCCGCCGATACCGCCGGTCTACGCGCCAGCTTCGCCAACCTTCCCATCGCCTTCAGCTGCTTCGAGGACTGGTTCGGCGCCTACCGCTGGAACAAGGTAGGCTATGTGCTTACGCCATTGGGGGCGATGGAACATGCGACCAGCATCCACTACCCCAGATCGATCGCCAACGGGACACTTACACGCGAAGACGTGATGGCCCACGAACTGGGGCACGAATGGTTCGGCAATGTGGTGACCTGCGAACGGGCCGAGGAGATGTACATCAACGAAGGCTTTGCGGAATACCTGAGCTACCTGTTCATGGAATGTGTATACGGACGAGAGCGTTACATGCAGCTCATGCGATCCAATCACAAGAACATGGTGCTGCGCGCGCACCTGCAGGATGAAGGCTGGTGGGCGCTTGCCGATGTCCCCCAGACATGGACCTATGGCGAACATTCCTACAACAAGGCTGCCGCTGTGATCCACAGCATGCGGGCCTATCTGGGCGATGAGAACTTCCGGTCCGGTCTTACGAGCTTCATAGAAGACCACGCCTTCCAAGCGGTGAACAGCATCCAGCTACGCGACCACCTCACACAAAGCACCGGTGTCGATATGAGCGACTACTTCGCGGACTGGATCTTCCAACCCGGATGGGCCGCTTTCGAAGTGGATTCCTTCAGCACAGTAGGTGCGGAGCCATCCTTCGAGACCACCGTCCATGTGCAGCAGAAAATGCGCGGACCTGCCCAGCCATAC
>CAYQMC010000108.1:2404-6828 GCA_964418285.1 uncultured Chryseobacterium sp. | reverse complement strand
CAATGTGCCGATCCGAGTGACCTGCATGGATGCATTAGGCCAACGCTGGGATGCACCGACCCCTGTGTTCCTGGGTGGCGACCTGTCAAGCTTCACGGTGCAACCACCCTTCGAACCCGCTTACGTGTTGCTCAACGCCGATGGAGACCTGAGCCTGGCGATCACGACCGATACGGCCACGATCACGCAAACGGGTACCACCACCTTCAGTGTGGCCGACCTGCGCATCACGGTGAACAACCTGCCGGCCCCCTTTCCCATCCGTGTGGAAGAATACTGGGTGGCTGCTGACGACGGCACCGAAGAAGGCTTTGCGTTCGTTGTCTCACCCGATCGTTGGTGGCGGGTAACGGGCCCCTTTCCGGAAGGCACGGACATCAGTGGGCGCATCCAGTACGACGGGCGTCCCATCAGTGCGGGATCCTTGGATACAGGCCTGATGCAGGATGCGGATGGGGTCGCCTTCCGCGAGGATAGCCTTGTGCTTCTCTACCGCCCAGACCAACATAGCCTTTGGCAAGTGCATCCCGATTTCACTGTCAGCGTCGTAGGCAACGCTACGGATGGCTTGGGCCGTATCGACTTCAACGGCCTTGGGGAAGGTGAGTACACGTTGGGCTGGCGGAAGAGTCCGGTGGGCATACAGGACCTGGGCGCAACGGCTCGGTCTTGGACCATCCACCCGAACCCCGCAAGCGCATTCGTTCGCGTCGAATGGCAGGGTGAAGGCACAGCCACAGGAACGCTCCAGCTGTTGGACCAGCGGGGCCGAATGGCCCTCGAAGTGCCCTGTTCCGGATACGGACAAACACTTGACCTGCGCCACTTACCGGCAGGGGGGTACGTCCTTCGCCACAGCTCGGCACAAGGTCGTCCACTGACCGTGGACCAGGTGGTCATTGCCCGTTAGCACCCAAGCACCTGGCTCAATGAAGAAGCCCTGATCGCTTGCGCTGATCAGGGTTTCTCCCGGATACGTATTCGTGATCAGGGGACACAGCGCAGGTCCCGCCCAGGGTAGCGACATGCCACTCCCAACTGTTCCTCGATGCGGAGCAGTTGGTTGTACTTGGCGATCCTGTCGCTGCGACTGGCACTACCCGTCTTGATCATACCGCAGTTGAGCGCCACGGCCAGATCGGCAATGGTACTGTCCTCCGTTTCGCCGCTCCGGTGGCTCATTATGCTGGTGTAGCCGGCACGGTGTGCCATCTCCACCGCCTCGATCGTTTCGGTCAGAGTACCGATCTGGTTGACCTTGACCAGGATGCTGTTCGCGATGCCGTCGTCGATGCCTTTGGCCAAACGCGTGGTATTGGTCACGAACAGGTCGTCGCCCACCAACTGTACCGTGTCGCCCAGGACCTCCGTGTGCTTCTTCCAACCGCTCCAGTCGTCTTCGGCCATGCCATCCTCGATGCTTACGATGGGGTAGCGCTTGGCCCAATCGGCCCACATCGCCACAAGTTCCTCACTGGTGAGTACATCACCGGTGCTTTCCAGGGTGTATCGCTGCTTCTCAGGATCGTAGAACTCGGTACTGGCGCAATCCAGTGCGAGCACGACCTCCTCACCAGGCTTATAGCCGGCCTGTTCGATGGCCTGCATCACGAGCTTCAAGGCATCTTCGTTGCTGGCCAGATCGGGTGCGAAACCGCCTTCGTCACCAACGTTCGTGCTGAGGCCTTTCTTCTTCAACACGGCTTTCAAGGCATGGAAGATCTCCGCACCCATCCGCAGCCCCTGTCCGAAACTGTTGGCGCCCACTGGCATGATCATGAACTCCTGCACATCCACCTTGTTGTCCGCGTGTGCACCGCCATTGAGGATGTTCATCAGCGGCACCGGCAGGGTGTTCGCCTGAACACCGCCCACGTAACGGTACAATGGCAAACCACTCTCACTGGCCGCAGCTTTGGCAATGGCCAGGCTGACCCCAAGGATCGCATTGGCTCCGAGAATTGCCTTGTTCGGAGTGCCGTCCAGCGCGATCATCGCTTTGTCGATCATCGCCTGCTCTGTCACAAGAGCGCCATTGAGTTCGGTATTGAGCGTGTTGTTCACATGCTCCACAGCCTTCAACACCCCCTTGCCGGAGTAGCGTTTGGTATCTCCGTCACGCAACTCAACAGCTTCGTGGGCACCGGTGCTGGCACCGCTGGGCACCGCGGCACGTCCCATGTGCCCGCTATCGGTCCACACGTCCACTTCAAGGGTCGGATTGCCGCGGGAATCGAGGATCTCGCGGGCTTGGATCTTGGCGATCAGGCTCATCGGTTCTTGGGTTCAATTCTGCTGAAGGGCACCTTCTACGCCAACATGCGCCTGCATGTTCTCCACAAAACGATCGAAGAGATAGCGACTGTCAAAGGGGCCAGGACCCGCCTCGGGGTGGTACTGCACACTGAAGACCGGACGGCCTTGCAGGCGGATACCCGCTACACTGCCGTCATTCAGGTGGACATGTGTGATCTCCACTGCCGTATTCGCCTCGGCATCCGAGCGCTTCACTACGAAGCCATGGTTTTGCGAGGTGATCTCATCGCGCCCGGTCGTCAGGTCCTTCACCGGGTGGTTTATGCCGCGGTGTCCGTGGTGCATCTTCTCGGTGGCCATACCCATGCTCTCTGCCAGCAGCTGGTGGCCCAGGCAAATGCCGAACACGGGTGATCCGCTGTCCGCAATGGCCTTCACAAGTTCCACACTGCCCGGCATGGCACCGGGGTCGCCCGGCCCGTTGCTCAACAGGAAACCGTTCGGTTTCCAGGCCAGCATGTCGTCCAAGGAAGTGCTCATGGGGAACACGCGCACCAGACAGCCACGTTCCACCAAACAGCGTTCGATGTTCCGTTTTACCCCGAAGTCCACGAGAGCCACACGGAAGGTCGCATCGGCAGGGCCCACTTCGTACGCCTCCTTGGTGCTTACCGTGCTGCTCAGTTCCAGGCCTTCCATGCTCGGCGCTTCGGCCAGTTTGGCGCGAAGCTTTTCGAGGTCCATCTCGGTGCTGCTGATCAGCGCGTTCTGCGCGCCATTGTCGCGGATGTGGCGCACCAGCTTGCGCGTATCGATGTCGCTGATGCCCGTGATGCCTTGTTCTTTCAGGTGATCATCCAGCGAACCCGTGCCACCGGGGCGGCTCCACACCTCGCTGAACTTCTTCACCACCAAGCCTGCAATGGTGAGCTTGCCGCTCTCCTCCTCCCCTTCCGTTACCGAAACCCCAGCGGAGGAGACCTTCACACCGTAGTTGCCGATGTGCGGCGAGGCCAGCGTCATGATCTGACCAGTGTAGCTGGGGTCGCTGAAGATCTCCTGGTAGCCGGTCATGCCGGTGTTGAAGCAGATCTCCCCAACGGTGAGCCCCGGAGCACCGATCGCGCGACCCCTGAAAAGCGTTCCATCGGCGAGCAATAGGACGGCTTCGGGGCGCTGGCTAACGAGCATGCTTCAACAGGGCTTTGGTTGCGGCTGTAAAGATACCCGCAGTGTGGAAAGCACTGGATGCGGATCATCCACAACTGTTGATAACCGCAGCTACATTTGATCGCATGGCCCCGAACTTCCCCGCCTTGCTGGGATCGCCCCGCGCACGCTGGACCATCATCGGGCTGCACCTGCTGTTCCTGCTGGGGATCCACCTGCACCAAGGCATACTCAGTGACAAGGAAGCCCTGAAGTACATCGGCTGCGCGGAGGACATCCTGCAAGGAGACGTCACCGACATCCTCGGCAACTACCTGAAATACGGGGCGTACGTCCTCTTCCTGCTGCCCTTTGTGGCGCTTGGTGTTCCTGAACTCGCTGTGCTCGCGCAGATCATCCTGGGCATTCTTGCGGCATTGGCCCTGGGCCGCATAGCGCAACGCATCACCGGCAATGCGCCTGCCGGAAACATGGCCATGGCCCTGCTCCTACTGTGTTACCCTGTGCAACAATGGACACTCGCCCTATACACGGAGAGCTTCTTCACCAGCCTGTCCATCCTCTTCGTGGAGCGCATCACACGCGAGCAACGACCCGATGTATGGACCATCGCTTGGGCCGTGATCACGGTGTTCGCGCGACCGGTGGGCATGCTTTTCGTAGGACCGGCCATCGTGTGGAAAGCGACCGGCTCCACAGCTCCATGGTGGCTCCAAGGCCTCCGTGGGCCGGGCTATGTCGCTGTGTTCCTGGTGGCGATCGGCCTACCCGGCATCCGTGCGCCGCAACTGAAGCCCATCGTGGATGCCCACGTGATCGCAGGCATCGCCGATGACCCCGGCGCAATGGCCGAGTTCCGCGGAAGTAGCATCCTGGCCGCACAGGTCTTCCTGCTCGAACGCCATGGCGCTGTGGAATGGAGTGGGCTTGCCGTACGCCGCATGGTGTCGCTCTACACGCTTCCACGCCCCTACTACTCCAGCGCCCACAACCTGCTC
>CAYQMC010000108.1:0-2304 GCA_964418285.1 uncultured Chryseobacterium sp. | reverse complement strand
GTGATGCTGCTCATCCTGAAACCCTTCAAAGTGGGCGATTATATCGAGGCACAGGGCCACAGCGGTACGGTGCGTCAGATCCAGATCTTCCATACGGTGCTCACCACTCCGGATAACAAAACGATCATCCTTCCCAACGCTCCCGTAAGCACCGGCGCCACAGTGAACTACTCCACGGAACCAGAGCGCCGCGTGGACCTGGTGTTCGGGATCGGTTACGGGGACGACATCGACAAGGCACGCAGCACGATCCAGCAGGTTATCAGCGCAGACGAACGGATCCTTTCCGACAAGAGTGTGGAGATCCTAGTAGCCGAGCTGGCGGACAGCTCGGTGAACTTTAAAGTGCGTGTGTGGGTGAAGGCCGCCGATTACTGGGGCGTGTTCTTCGATATGCAGGAAGGCGTGAAGAAGTCCTTCGACAAGAACGGCGTGTCCATCCCATTCCCGCAGATGGATGTGCATATGAAGGGGGCGAATTGAAGGGCTTGGGAACGCTAAGGGCGAAGCATGGACTGGTGGTTTAGATCATGCTGTTCGGCAGTTCGGATAAACACCATTCTTTCACAAGGCGAGGCCTCACACGAATGTGCCATGACGATGAGACGCATGCCTTCCGGCCTCACCGTATCAAGGTAACGTGACCGAGGGCATCTATGTCCTCAAAACCACATTTCAGGCGTGCACTTAGCTTCCAGACGTAGACATCATTCTTCGCCATGGTCCCTCCAATTCGTCCATCCCATCGGGGTTCCTTCCCTTTGGTCTCGTGGATCAGCTCACCCCAACGGTTGAATATCATCAAATGAACGGTTGATGGCTCAAGGTCCTGACCTACGACGACAAACTCCTCGTTCAATCCATCGCCATCAGGCCTGAAGGCGTTCGGTGCCCAGATCCGAAGATCGTAGCCTATGCCGATGGTTCGTCTTGTAGTATCCACACAGCCGAACCGGTTGAATGCAATGAGCATCGGCGTGAAGGAGCATGTGCTGCCCAAGCTATACACATGTGCGGGATCGGTGAGGAAAGTGGTTGTTCCATCCCCAAGTTCCCATTGATAGGCAATGGCATCGATGGATCGGTTGTCGAATTGCACAGGCAAAACGGACTCTTGGGTAGGTTCCGTTGTATATGTGAAGATTGCCTCCGGTTTGGGATAAACGGTGATCGTGGTGCTGGCACTGTCTGCACACCCATTCCCGTTGAGCGCCAGAATTTGGGCCGTGTATATGCCCGACTCCACGTAGATGTGGGACGGCGAAGGACCGATGAACGCATTGCTGTCACCAAAGGTCCAGATGAATAGATCAGCATTCGTGGACCCGTTGCTGAATATCACCTGCAAAGGAGGGCAGCCCGCAATGGGCAATGCTTCAATAGTGGCCAGTGGTGTTAACAAGACCTCTACAGGATGGGAAACCGATGCGGGGCAGCCATTGATCGTGGATATTGCTGTAAGCGTGACGGTGTAAGTACCACTCGCGGTATAGCCATGTATCGGCGTGGTCGAAGTGCTACCGTTCCCGTCGCCAAAATCCCATGTATAGCCTCCGATGTTATCACCGGCAGGGGTGAACGTGGTCGTCTGCCCCACGCACAATACGTCCGGCTCGGCAACGAAATCGAAAACGGGTGCGGGCAGGACGATAATGGTCTGTTGCATCGTGTCCTCAGCCCCACAGAAATTGCCTGCTGTGAAGGTTACGGTGTAGGAGCCTGCTGCATTGTAGACATGCAGTGGATCCAGTGATGCACCTGTTGTGCCATCACCGAAGTCCCAAATGAAGTAGGTCACACCGGCCATCTGTTGCGTGAACTGCACGGGTAGTGGTTCGCAGCCCTGTATGGGATCGGCCGTGAAGAACGCAGTGATGCTGTTGGGCACTACGGTGATGACCTGCGTCTGCGTCGTTACGCCGCAGGGATTGGTGGCGGACAAGGTCAGCGGATAGGATGCAAAGTCGTCGACCGCCGTGTATGTATGGGAGAGTGTTGTGTTCTGGGTATTGGAGGAGGTCCCATCGCCAAGATCCCATGCATAGGTTGTTTGCCAGGCACAGACCGTTGCGTTGAATATTTCGAGTTCAACTGCAGAGCATATCGTATCGGTGCTAACAGCGAACTCGGGGATGGCCGTGCGGTATACCTTGACCGAGTCCAAAGCAGTGACCGTTCCACACTGGTTGAATACCGAGAGCTGGATGGTGTAGTAGATGGAGTCGCACGGTGCTTCGGGGAATAGGATAGGCCCCGGGTTGGGGCTGTTCGATGTGCCGAACGACGCAATGGTCCAGAGGTAAT
>CAYQMC010000107.1:0-10501 GCA_964418285.1 uncultured Chryseobacterium sp. | reverse complement strand
GTGGCGCTATCTGCGCCAGCCTGGATGTGGCCGGTGCCGCCTTTACGGTGGAGGAGTGCACCGGACTCTGCCTGGCCGATGCCGGTACCTTGAGCGGTGGAGCGACCGTGTGCTTGGAGGTTGGCTCGGCTACGCTGACGGCTATTTCCGACGGCAACGCCAACGTACCCGCTGGCTACAGCACGGTATACGTGTTGACCGAAGGTGCCGGCCTGGTGATCGTTCAAGCTGGTGCCACGCCAGAGTTCACGGTGGATGCTTTGGGCGACTACACCATCCACACCTTGGTGTATGACGAGAACACGCTGGATCTGGGTATCGTGGAATTCGGTGTTACCACCGGCTTCGATGTGAACGCCCTGCTGATCCAAGGCGGTGGAGACATCTGCGCCAGCTTGGATGTGGCCGGTGCGGCCTATACGGTGGAGATCTGCGCCGAGCCTTGCGATGCCGATGCTGGCACACTGAGCGATGGTGGTCCGGTCTGCCTTGAAGATGGTTCGGCCACACTCAGTGCAACTGTGGATGGCAATGCCAATGTGCCTGCAGGTTTCAGCACCGTGTATGTGTTGACCCAAGGTGCTGGCTTGGTGATCATCGATGCTGGTGCGATCCCTGAATTCACGGTGGATGCCGCAGGAGACTACACGATCCACACATTGGTATACGACGAGAACACCTTGGATCTCGGCATCGTTGAGCCCGGTGTAACGACCGGCTTCGATGTGAACGCCCTGCTGATCCAAGGCGGCGGCGATATCTGCGCGAGCCTGGATGTGGCGGGAGCCGCCTTCATGGTGGAGATCTGTGGGTCTATTGCGACTACCGACCCCGCCAATGCCTTCCAGGTGTACCCCAATCCCACGAATGGCGACTTCAGCATCCTTGTCGGGGTCGATGGTCGAGTGGGCTTGGAGTTGATGGACGCTATGGGACGTTTGGTATACACCGAACAGCTGTGGGCGAACAGCAACGCGCCCATGCAGATCGCGCTGGGTGGCAGACTAGCGCCAGGGCTATATGTATTGCGGCTGAGCAGCGACCTCGGTATCAGCGAACAGCGCATCGTGGTAGGCCGATAAGCCCATCGCACACAATAGGCAAAAGGCCGTCCCTGAAGAGGGGCGGCCTTTTGCATTTTACGTGGCCCAGCATGGTGCGCCCAAGGAAGGGAAGGACCTTGAGCGCCATCGGTATCGGTGGTCGATCCGCAGGGTTCGAGGTCCATCGGCCACAGGCCTGGTCGGTCCGTCTTGCGCAAGGCATGCAACATCATCCCACCTAGCCGCAGGCCTAGCCCTTGTCGACCATGGCCCGGTGCTTAAGGACGACACGCAGGACACCATTGGACCGGGTGCTGCTGTGATACGGTCCAGTGGGGACGAACCTTCTCTCCTATCCAGGGTCGTCAGGGGTGTTGCGGTGCCGGCCTGTCCTGATCGCTGGTCTGAAGAAGCAGGCTCGTATGGGAGCGGTCTTGGGGGTGTTCCAAGGAACGCTCTCGAGATGCCTTCGGCGTGCAACCGGTACTTGCCCCTCCCCCTACCTTCGCGCTCCCATTCGAATGATCGGTCGCAAGCATGTGTATGCGCCGATCGCGTGATACCAGATCGATCCATGAGCGTCCGCGTCCGATTTGCCCCAAGCCCCACCGGCCCCTTGCACATGGGCGGTGTGCGCACCGCCTTGTACAACTACCTCTTTGCCCGCAAGCACGGCGGCGAATTCCTCCTGCGCATCGAGGATACCGACCAAACGCGCTATGTGCCGGGTGCCGAGGAATACATCCGCGAAGCACTGGATTGGTGCGGCCTTACGCCCGATGCCAGCCCCTGGAACCCCGGCCCCGACGGCCCTTATCGCCAAAGTGAACGCAAGGCCCTGTACAAGCAGTACGCCGACCAGCTGATCGCTGACGACAAGGCCTACTATGCCTTCGATTCGGCCGAGGAACTTGAGGCCATGCGCGAGCGCTTGAAGGCCGCCGGATCCGCCGCGCCTGCCTACAACGCGGTAACACGTGAGCACATGAAGAACAGCCTTTCGCTGAGTGCTGACGATGTGAAGGCAAGGCTGGATGCAGGCGAACCCTACGTGGTACGCCTGAAAGTCCCGCGCCACCAGGAGGTGCGCTTCGAGGACATCATCCGCGGCTGGGTGGTGGTGCAAAGCAGCAACATCGACGACAAGGTGCTCTTCAAGAGCGACGGGATGCCCACCTACCACCTGGCCAACATCGTGGACGACCACCTGATGCGTGTCACCCATGTGATCCGTGGCGAGGAGTGGTTGCCCAGCGCCCCGGTCCACGTGCTCATCTACGAGGCTTTTGGTTGGGAGCGCCCCGCATTCGCACACCTGCCGCTTATCCTGAAGCCCGATGGCAACGGAAAGCTGAGCAAACGCGATGGGGACCGCCTCGGCTTTCCGGTCTTCCCGCTGGACTGGCAGGACCCAGCGAGCGGCGAGAAGAGCAGCGGCTATCGCGAGCGGGGCTACTACCCCGCGGCCTTCACCAACATGCTGGCATTGCTGGGCTGGAATCCTGGAGGCGACATCGAACTGATGTCCATGGCGGACATGATCAAATACTTCGACCTGTCCCGTGTGCACAAGGGCGGCGCCAAGTTCGATCCGGACAAGACCAAGTGGTTCAACCAGCAGTACCTACGGATGCGGCCCGATGCCGAATTGGGCGCACAACTCCAGGCCAAGCTGAAGGAACACGGTATCGAAGCCACGCTTGAGCGAGCCACTGCAGCATCAGTGCTCCTGAAGGAGCGTGCCACCTTCGTGGAGGACATGCTGGAAGGTGCCTACCTCTTCACGACCGGTTCGCCCTTGGTGGGCAATGCCGAAGCGGATGCCGAATTGAAGAAGCGCTGGAAGCCCGAAGCTGCGCCGGCCTTGGATTCCTTCGTGGAGCAACTTGCGGCCCTTCCAAGCCTGCAGCCCGACACTGTGGAGAAGTCGTTCAATGATGTTCTCGTACAGCACACGATGAAGATCGGGCAGCTGATGCCGCTTTACCGTCTCTTCGTAGCAGGAAGGATGCAAGGCCCCGGCATGTTCGATGTAAGTGCTCTGCTGGGCAAGGAAGAGGTGATCACCCGGCTGAAGGCCGGCCTGGAGCACTGCCGCGCATGGGGCTGATGGAGGTCAACGGCATCCGCGTGTATGCCTTCCACGGCTGCCTGCAGGAGGAGGGTCGCATCGGCGGGAATTTCCGCGTGGACGTTTCCGTGGAGGGCGACTTCGGACTGGCCGAAACGGGTGACCACCTGGCAGATACCGTGGATTATGGCCGGGTGACGGCGATCGTGAAGGAGCAGATGGCGATACGCGCCAACCTCATCGAACATGTGGCGCGCCGCATCCTGGACGCCCTGCAGGACGAGTGGCAGCAGCCTTATTTCTGGACCGTCCGCCTTGTGAAGGAGCGTCCGCCCATCAATGGCGATGTGGCCGAGGCGGTCTACACCGTGCAGGGATAGCACGATCGCGCTATCTTCGCGGCCTGCCTGCCGTTGGTAGGCCCACTCAACCGGTCGCGTGGCCGAGTGGCTAGGCACAGCTCTGCAAAAGCTGCTACTGCGGTTCGAATCCGCACGCGACCTCGAAGACCCGATGCCCCGGCCCCCCGGGGCATCGTTCGTTCCAAGGTGTTGTACGATGGCAGGGAAGCCTGCGGACCAGCACGGAAGATCGTGATCGTGCACGTACCTTGGCCCATACCGATCGCCGGTGTGCTGCGTTCATGCAGTGCCCAAGTAGAGCCCATGCCCCTCTTCCGTACCCTATTGCTCTTGTGGACCTCCATCGGGATGGTCCCGTTCCTCATTGCCCAGAACCCGTTGGGAACATGGCAGGACCACCTTCCGTACCGCCGTGCCATCGGTGTGGTGGAGGGTGATGGCAACATCTACTGTGCCTCCACCACCGCGGTATTCCGCTACGACATGGCCACGGGCGAGATCGAGCGGATCACCAAGGCCAACGCGCTCAGCGATGTAGGCATCCAGGGATTGGCATGGAACGAACCCTTGGGCATGCTGCTGGTCTACTACACCAACGGCAATCTGGACCTGATCCAAGGCGACCGCGCGTTCAACATGGGGGATATCCGGCGCAGCAGCATCCTGGGCAACAAGGGCATCTACAGCGTTCATATGGAAGGCACACTGGCCTATCTGGGTTGCGGATTCGGCATCGTGCTGGTGGACCTTGAGCGGCGCGAAGTGCGCGAGACCTGGTTCATCGGCCCCAGCGGTTCGCAGGTGCAGGTCAACGGCATCACCATCTGGAACGATAGCATTTATGCGGCTACGAACACCGGGTTGTACACGGCGTCGACCAATGCGCCCAACCTGGCCGCGTTCAGCAGTTGGGCGCGGCGCAGCGATATGCCCCAGGCCATGGCGAACGGGCCCTTCAATGCGGTGGCACGCCTGGGCGATAGGATCCTGCTGAACTACCGCTCCTCGCTGCCCGAAGCGGACACACTGCTGTTGTTGGACCAAAGCAACACCTTCCAACGCTACAGCCCCTTGTACGGTAGGCGCAACCTCAACTTGGACGTTTCGACCAATGGAGAGTTCGTGATCATTGCCCACGTGCTGGATATCCACCGCTACAACGTGGCTCTGGAGGAGATCACGTTCCAGTTCGGGTACGAGGGCACAGCGCCGTTTCCCAACCAGGCGATACACGGTAGCGATGGTGCCTTCTGGGTGGCCGACCGGGAACTGGGACTGGTGCGTGGCGAAGGTTTCGGCGAGGGTCGCTCCATAGTTCCCAATGGGCCACGCGGCGCAGCCTCGGTGCGGATGGACAGCCGTGAAGGGGTGCTCTTCGTGGCCACCGGAGGGGTGGAGGGCAACTGGACCAACAGCTTCAGCAAGGAGGGTGTGCACCACTATGCCGATGGCGAATGGCGCACCAACGACCGCGATAACACCCCCTTGTTGGTGGGCGCCAACGACTTCGGGGAGGCCCTGAACGATGTGATGAACGTGGCCATAGATCCACGAGACCCCACAAGGGCCTTTGCCGCCAGTTGGGACGAAGGCCTGTTGGAGTTCAAGGACCGGGTGCCCATCCGCTTTCTGAACAACACCAACAGCGGCCTTGAAGCAGAGCTGAACGGCGCACCGAACAAGGTGAACTCCGCTGGTCTTTCGTTCGATGGGGATGGTAATCTGTGGGTCACCAACGCATCGGTGCCTGCAGTGATCAAGGTCTTGACCAAGGACGGTGAGTGGTTTTCGTACAACCCCGGCGGCATCCTGGGCAGCAACTTCCTGGTCTCCGACATCCTTGCCGCAACGAACGGGTTCAAATGGGTCATCAGGCCCCGGGGCAACGGCATGCTGGTCTTCAACGACAACGGAACGCTGGACAACACGGCCGATGACAGCTACAGACTGCTCAACAACATCGAAGGGTCCGGGGGGCTGCCCTCACAGGATGTGTTCTCCTTTGCGGAGGACAAGGAGGGCCAGATCTGGGTGGGTACCAACCGCGGTGTGGCCGTCTTCTACACCCCCGATGCCATTTTCGGAACCGGCAACTTCGATGCGCAACAGATCCTGATCGAGCAGGACGGCAACGTGCAGATCCTCCTGGAGACCGAGACCGTTTCGGCCATCGCCGTCGATGGAGCCAACCGCAAGTGGATCGGTACCCAGAACAGCGGTGTATTCCTCGTTTCGGCCGATGGGCGTCAGGAACTGCAACACTTTACACGGCTCAACAGCCCCCTGCCCAGCGATGCCATCACATCCATCGCCATCGATGGGGTCAGTGGAGAGGTCTTCTTCGGGACCGATCGGGGTATCCTAAGCTACCGCAGCGATGCCACCGAAGGTGCCTTCGAGAACACCTGCGCCAGCGTATACCCCAATCCCGTGCGCGAGGACCACACAGGTCCGATCGCCATCACCGGCCTTGTCCGCGACAGTGAGGTGAAGATCACCGACATCGCCGGCAACTTGGTATACCGCACCACATCCTTGGGCGGGCAAGCGGTTTGGCCTGGCACCGACATGGGCGGCAACCGTGTTTCCACCGGGGTTTACCTGGTGTTGGTGGCCGATCGCTTCGGGAGCACCAAATGCAACACCAAGGTGCTGGTGGTGCGCTGATCGGCACCCCCGGTAGAGGCCAGCAGTTCCATGTTGATCACCACCCGTGCCATCGTGCTCAAGACCATACGCCACGGCGACAGCAAGGTGGTGCTGAAGGCCTGGACCACACACGCTGGGTTGCGGGGCTATGTGGTGCGTGCGGGGGGCAAGCGGGGCAGTGCCATGGCCGCCCTGCAGGCCTTGAACAGATTGGAACTGGTGGTGCAGGAACACCCGGAACGCGACCTGCACACCATCCGCGAAATGCGCGTGGCCAAGCCCTACATCAACATACCGCTGGACCCGGTGCGCGGCAGTGTGGCGCTGTTCGTCCAAGAGGTACTTTACAAGGTGTTGCGCCAGGAATCGGCGGACGATGGGCTCGACGCTTTCCTGGAACAGGCTTTGGAAACGCTGGATACCGCCCCGGACCTCAGGTATTTTCCGCTGGTCTTCCTGCTCCGCCTATCAGGCCATCTGGGCTTCATACCCGAGCACCCCGCCCCGGGCGAGGACCGTTTCGACCTGCGCGAAGGCCACTTCGTGAGGGGGCATGCCGAGCATGCCCACACCCTCGGCCCTGTTCTCAGCAACGCCTTGGCAGGCCTGCTCGACGTGGAGCTTGGGGCGTCCCCCCAAGACCCCATTCCGGCTCCAAAGCGACGCGAACTACTGGACCACCTGATGCTCTATTTCCGAATGCACTTGGAGGGTTTCGGGGAGCTGCGCTCGCCCGCGGTCCTGCACCAACTGCTCGGCTGATGCCCGCCCTGCCTTGTACTTTAGCACCCTTCCCGCCCACATGTCACCCACACCTACGTTCGCACTAGCGGCAGCCCTGCTTTGTGCAGGATGCCAGCAACCCCAGACCATGCAGGATACCCCTCTCGCCACACCCCCTGTGGCACCCAAGAAGCCTTTTGCGATAAGCGCCCACGACCATACCCGGAACGACGAGTACCATTGGATGCGGCTGAGCGAGGAGCAGCGCAATGCCAAAGAGCCCGATGCCCACACCCGGGAGGTCATTGCCCACCTCGATGCGGAGAATGCCTACACGGACGCGATCCTGGCCCCGGTGAAGCCCCTGCGCGAAACGCTCTTCAAGGAGATGCGGGCGCGCATCAAGGAGACCGACCTTAGTGTCCCTTACCGGGAGAACGGCTACTGGTACCACTACCGCTTCGAAGAAGGCAAGGAGTACGGGATACACGTGCGCCGGAAGGACGAGAAGGATGCTCCCGAGGTGGACATCCTGGACGAGAACCAGCTGGCCGAAGGCAGCACCTACTTCGATCTGGGCGATTACGAGGTAAGTCCCGGCAACGGCATCGTGGGCTACAGCATCGACAAGGTGGGCCGCCGGCAGTACGACATCCGCTTCCGCGACCTGGCCACCGGTACCGACCTGCCCGATGTGATCACCAACACGGCCGGTGGTTGCGCCTTTGCCGACGACAATACCGTGTTCTATCCGCGCAAGGACGAGACCCTCCGGAGCTACCGCATCTACCGCCACACCATGGGTACCGACCCGGCCACCGATGTTGTGGTGTTCGAGGAGAAGGACCCCGCGTACAGCTGCGATGTGTACCGCAGCCGTTCGGACCGCTACGTGATCATCACCACCGAAAGCACCATGAGCAGCGAGCACCGCTACCTGCCTGTGGCGCATCCCTTTGAAGAGTTCCGCCTGTTCCTGCCCCGCGAAGAGGAGCATGAGCATACCGTGGTCCACGTGCAGGAGCATGCCGGGCAGCCTGCCAAATGGTACATCGTGACCAATTGGAATGCACAGAACTTCCGCCTGATGGAATGTGCCGAGAGCGATACCCAGGACAAACGCAAATGGAAGGAGGTGCTGCCCCACCGGCAGGACGTGCTCCTGGAGGATGTGGATGTCTTCAAGGACCACCTGGTGTTCAGCGAACGCTCCGAAGGCCTGACCCATTTGCGCGTGCGCCGCTTGAACGATGGGCACGAGCACCACATCGCCTTCAACGACCCGGCGTACATGGCCTACACGGGCACCAACCCCGAATGGGACACCGACAAGCTGCGCTACGGCTACACCTCCATGACCACGCCAAGCAGCGTGTTCGAGCACGACCTCAATGGTCTGGGAACCGACGTTCTACTGAAGCAGCAGGAGGTGCTCGGGTCGTTCAGCGTATCCGATTATACCAGTGAGCGCATCTGGGCCACTGCCCGCGATGGGGTGAAGGTCCCTGTCAGCATCGTGTACCGCAAGAGCACCGCCATCGATGGTAGCGCCCCCCTGCTACTTTACGGCTACGGCAGCTACGGGCATAGCATCGATCCCGGCTTCAGCAACGCGCGCCTCAGCCTGTTGGACCGTGGTTTCGTCTTTGCCATCGCCCACATCCGGGGCGGTGAGGAAATGGGACGCGACTGGTACGAGACCGGCCGCATGGAGCACAAGATGAACACCTTCACGGACTTCATCGATTGTGCGGACCACCTGCTGAAGGAGCGCTATGCGGATCCCCAGCGTCTGTTCTGCATGGGTGGTAGTGCGGGTGGGCTGCTCGTGGGTGCCGTGGTGAACATGCGCCCCGAATTGTGGAAGGCCGCGGTGGCCGAGGTCCCCTTCGTGGATGTGGTGACCACCATGCTGGACGAAAGCATCCCGTTGACCACCGGAGAGTTCGATGAATGGGGCGACCCCAAGGAAAAGGAGGCCTACGACCGGATGCTGAGCTACTCGCCCTATGACAACGTGAAGGATGCCAGGTACCCGGCGATGCTGGTGACCACGGGCCTGCACGACAGCCAAGTGCAGTACTGGGAACCCGCCAAATGGGTGCAACGCCTGCGCGAGCACCAGCAAAGCACCGCCCCCATCCTGCTGCACACCAACATGGAGGCCGGGCATGGAGGCGCCTCGGGGCGTTTCGAACGCTTGAAGGAAGTGGCCTTGGACTATGCCTTCCTGCTGTGGCAGGCCGGGTTGGTGGAGCAATAATGCCGGGGTGCATGAACCCGTAGGAGCGCAACTGGACACCTTGCGCGTCAACGCTTGTCATAGGTGCCCGGATAGGGGAACAATGGTCTTTGCGGCTGGCTACCGAAAGGCTTCCTCGCTCGTTCCTGTATCTTTCCAGCATTATCCCACCCCATAACACCATTGCCACCCATGTCGGACCTGAAGAAGACCCTGAAGAAACTGCCCGTGGTGGCTGATCTGGCGCGCTGGTACAACGACCGGTCCGTACAGCAGTTACCGGCCAAGATCGTGAAAGCCATCGCCGCTTCGCCCTACGAACAGGGGCGTGGGATAGCCCAAGCCTTGTGGGCGCTGGACAAACCACTTTCCGAAGAGGAGCGGTCGGATATCGAGCGCATCGAACGGATCCGGGAGCACTACCTGGCCGTAGCGGACCCCTTGGTGGACGGTAGTTTGGGCGAGGGTGGCCCGTACGATGTGGGCGTATCGGTAAAGGAGGCGTTCTCGGTGAGCAAGCCACCGCGTTCCGCTCTGTTCCTCTACCTGCTTGTACGTGCCCTTCGCCCGCGCACGGTGCTTGAGTTGGGTACCAATACGGGCATGTCCTCCTCGTTCATTGCCAGTGCGTTGCGCAGGAATGGATCGGGAACAGTGCTGACCTTGGACGGTTCGGCCTACCGCCAGAAGCTTGCACGCAAGGTGCACGAGGAACTCGAGCTCACCAACGTATCCTATGGCCTGGGCCTCTTCACGGAATCGCTGGACCCCGCCCTGGCCACCATGCCGCTTGTCGATCTGGTGTTCATAGACGGGCATCACCAGTACCAGCCTACCCTTGATTATTACGACAAGATCCGCAAGAATGCGAACCTGGCCACCACCTTCGTGTTCGATGACATACGCTGGTCCGATGGAATGAAACGCGCTTGGAGCGAGCTACAGGTACACCCCACCACGGGCCTGGCCGTTGACCTCAATTCCGTTGGCATCACCACTCTGAAGAACAGTGCGATACCGGGTGTGCACGTGATGGACGAACTGTTCACCCTACGTCCCGCCAAGAAACCCTAAGCACGTCCCCGACCTTTGAACTGGTCCCGTGAGGGACGGCCTGTGGGCACCTCCGAGCGCCACATAACACCCGACCTCGCCCTACATGCCCGGCGCATCGCCCTCAGCTCGCGAGGCTCTCGGCCCACACGATCTCGTCTGGCTGCATGGGGATCACATGCACGGGAGTCCCTTCGGAACGGAGGCGCTCATAGTCGCGGATGCTGGCGAAGAACAGGCGCCTGGAGTCCTGCCCCTGACCGCTGTGATCGGTGCTTTCCACCTCCCATACCACACCGAACACCTCCTTGCCCGAACGGAGCTTGAAGCGACAGTGTTTGTTGGTGAAATCGCGGAT
>CAYQMC010000106.1:0-10598 GCA_964418285.1 uncultured Chryseobacterium sp. | reverse complement strand
GACGATCGCGCGAGCAACGAACTGCTCGCGTTCGATGTCGTGCGGAACGGAGGTGGAACAGCTGTCGCCCTGGTCATCGGAAGTCTATCCGCGCACGAAGCTGGAACAGCTGCCATGGCCACCCTATGGAAACGAATCGGCATCGCTGCACTCTTTTATGGGCTTGCCGCCTTCGTGCTGTTCGGCAGCGTGGGCCGCTGGCTGAGGCGCGATGAGGACCTGCACGATGCCCTCCGGAAGAAGCACGCCCACGTGACCGATAGTATTGCCTATGCCGCCAAGATCCAGCGCGCCTTGGTGCCAAGGCCGGATGTTTACAACGAACTCTTCACGGGGTCCTTCGTGATCGATCGTCCGAAGGATGTGGTGAGCGGGGACTTCCATTGGTACCACAAAGTGGATGAGCACACCTGTTATGTGGCCGCCGCGGATTGCACCGGGCACGGGCTTCCGGGGGCCATGATGGCGGCCATTGGCTGCTCGTTGCTGAACGAGGTGGTGCCCCGAAACACCCACCTCGATCCTGCGGAGCTGCTCTCCATGTTGAACTCCCGGCTGATGACGACCCTGCACCAGCACGGACAAAAGCGCGGAGCGGGCGATGGTATGGACCTGGGTCTGTGCCGCATCGACCGCAGCAAACAGGAGATCCTCTTCGCCGGAGCACATCGACCACTATACTGGCTGCACCGCGGCCGTATCAGCGTGATCAATGGCGACCGAAAAGGCCTGGGTGGAGCACACCAAGGAGCCGAACGGCGCTACACCGTCCATCGTCTGGCCTACGATCCAGGGGATCGGATCTACCTCTTCAGCGATGGGTATGTGGACCAGTTCGGTGGTCCACGACGGCAGCGGTTCATGACCGCACGCCTGCAACAGATGCTCGAGGAGAACCAGCACCTGGCGATACAGGAACAGGCCGGGATCCTGGAGGCCGCATTCACCACCTGGCAGGGCGCAGAAGAGCAAGTCGACGACGTGTCCATGTTAGGCCTTGCCGTTTGACCCAATGGTGGTTCCGACCATCCCCCTATCTTTGGACGGTAGGCCTATCCGCAGGGCCTTCGCACAGTGCGCTATGGCAAGCAAAGCAGAGCTGATAAGCAGGCTCGAAGAATTGATCGCCCACGACGACGTCGAGCAAGCCTCGGAAGGCGTGGAAGGAGTTAAGGAGGCCTTCGAGGCTCTTGTGGCAGCAACCGACCAGCGATCCCAACAGGATGCTGGAATGGATGAGGAGAACGAGGGCAAGCCCTCCGAACCTGCCGAAGAAGCGGTGCAGAGCAGCCCGATAGAATCCGCGCAACTCACCGATGAGGAGGATAAGCGCTTCAAGCAATTGCTGGACTCCTTCAACCAGCGGATCAACGATATCCGCAGGAAGAAGGCCAAGGAAGAAGCCGATAATCTGGCTGCCAAGCGATCGGTGCTGGAGGAAATGCGCGCCGTGATCTCCGATGAAGAGAACATCGGTACCGCGTTCAAGCGTTTCGGTGACCTTCAGGAAAAGTGGAAGACCATCGGTACTGTGCCACAACAGGCCTACCGCGATCTGCAGAACGACTACTCGCACCTGCGCGATGAGTTCTTCTACCACATCAACATCTACAAGGAGCTCCGCGACCACGACCTGCGCAAGAACACCGCGTTGAAGCATGCGCTCATCAGCGACATGGAGAGCCTTGCCCAGCAGGAAAACGTGCGTGAGCTGGAAGTACTTGTAAAGGAGTACCAAGAGAAATGGCACCAGGTGGGAGCCGTGGTGCACGACGAATGGGAGAGCATCCGTGACCGGTTCAAGGCGGCCACCCAGACGGTCTACGACAAGATACACGAACACTACAAGGCCCGCAGGGCCGAGCACGACGCCAACCTGCAGGCCAAGCAACAGTTGGTCGAGAAGGTGAACGTGGTGGTACAGGAACTCGCTATCGAAGGACAAAAGGACTGGAAAGCCCTGACGGACCAAGTGCTCGAACTGCAGAACGCATGGAAGAGCATCGGCTTCGCGACCAAGAAGGACAACGAGCGCATCTGGAAGGAATTCCGCAATGCCTGCAACGCCTTCTTCGATGCCAAGAAGGCCTACTTCGATGCCGTCCGTGACCGCTACAAGGCAGCACGCGACCGCAAGAACGCGCTCCTGCAACAGGCCATCGGACTGAAGGATAGCACCGAATGGCGCCAGACCGCCGACAAGCTGAAAGCCCTGCAACAGCAGTGGAAGGAAGCAGGCAGTGCAGGGCCACGGGACGAGAACAAACTCTGGAACAAGTTCCGCGAGGCATGCGATGCCTTCTTCCAAGCGCGCAAGGCGAACTTCGCAAAACAGGACGAGGAACAGGCGGTGAACGTGAAACAGAAGGAGGAACTGTTGGCCGAGATCGAGGCCTTCACGCTTTCCGGGGAGCGCAACAAGGACGTGGAGGCATTGCGCGAATTCTCCCAACGCTGGATGAATTCCGGTCGCGTATCACCAAAGCTCTACGACAGCTTCAGCGAACGCTACCGCAAGGCCCTGGACCTCCATTACGGCACCCTCAAGATGGAAGGTGAAGAGCGTCGCAGGATGCAGTTCCAGGACCATCTGGAGGGCCTGAAAAGCGCACCCGATGGAAAGGACCGCATCGAACGTGAAGGCCGGTTCATCAAGCGCAAGATCGAGGAGCTCGAGACCGAGAAGCGTCAAATGGAAGGCAACATGGGCATGTTCAATTTCAAGAGCGCCAGTGGCGCTGCCATGAAACTGGACATGGAGAAGAAGATCGAAAAGATCGTGCGTGATGTGGAACGCCTGAAGTTGCAGCACAAAGAGCTGCAGAAAGAGTTGCGCTGATAGCGGTCATGGACCACTATCCTGTCGTATTGGAGATCCCGGTCGCCTGGGCCGAGCAGGACCTGTTCGGGCACCTCAACAACGTGGTCTACCTGCGCTACTGCGAGAATGTCCGCATGCACTTCCTGGACCGGGTAGGCTTGCTTGCCCTGCACCGCGAACGGCAGCAAGGGGTCATCCTGGCAAGCACGACGTGCAATTTCCGAAAACCGGTGACCTGGCCGGAACGGATCACCATTCGCACAGGATGCTCGGCCATGGGCAATACAAGCTTCACGCTTAGCTACTTGCTTACCGATGGGTCGGGTGACCTGGTAGCTGAGGCCACCAGCGTGCTGGTGATGTACGACTATGCGCGATCCCGGAAAATGAGGGTTCCAGAGAACGTCCGGGAAGCCATTAGCGCATTGCACAAGCAGTGAATGCCATGCAATGACCCGGCCTGCATGTCCGGCATTGCCACGCGTACCTTCGTACCATGCATAGGACCGCATGGATATCGGTCGGGTTCGCGCTTTTGCAAGCCTGCTCCCAACCCGCGCCAACGCCGCTGCCAGCTCCCTTGCCGGAACAGGAAAGCTCGCTGATGGACCGCTTGGTCGGGCACTGGGTGCACGAAGAGCCTGATAGCGACTACCGCTTCGAAGAGCACTGGGCGATGATGGGTGATGGCAGCCTGAAGGGGATTGGCATCGTGCGAGCGGGGAACGATACCATGATGATCGAACACCTGGACATCCTTTCCACCGACAGCGGCACATGGTACAGTGCACGCATCCCCACAGAAAATGGCGGCGAGCCCGTGTTCTTCCGCATGGACCAGGATACCGACAGCCTCGTTTTCACCAATGCCCTACACGACTATCCACAGCGCATCGTCTATGTACCGGGGTCCGCGGAAGGCTGGCAAGTACGCGTGAACGGAATACGCAATGGTACCGATGCGGAAGAGCATCTCCACTTTGTGCGGATGAAGGACCCCTTGTAGGAAACACCCTGAAGGCGACATGTCAGAGCCTCGCTGGTCACTACTCCTGCGCAGACTGGAACACCGTGCTACGCCGGTCGTTGCCTTGTTGCTGATAGGACTGGTGTTCTTCCTGGGGATCCGCTCGGAACGCACGGGCTTCGTGGATGAGGTCCTGGACCCGAACTTGAAACGGATCACCCACCCCGTGTTGAACGCATTCCGGGGAAAGCCGCCTGCGGTAACCGCTCTGACCGTGCAGCTGGGCGAATCGGAACAGGATAGTCTCGCCGTTCTGCAGGACTTGGCGCTCACGAGCGGCTGGGTCGACGAGAAGGACAATGCTTGGTTGCCGGTGAAGGCTACGCTGGACGGATCAGCGACGAAGGCCTTCTTGCAATTGAAGGGCGGCCCCGTGGACAGGGGCCTGGTGCCCCGTTGGCCCCTGGTCATTGGGCTGCAGCAGGCAGATACGACGCAGGACGTGCAGTACTTCGACCTCTTTCCCGTACACGATGCACGGCCGATCCACGGCTCGTTGCTGAGAATAGCCCTCGAGGATTTGGGCCTCCCCGTGTTGAGCCAGGAGATCGTTGAGCTGCGCTTGAATGGACGCGACCTGGGCTTGTACACCCTGGAAGGCAGGCCGGGAAGAACGCGCCTTGCACACTGGGGACGAGGCAACGGCCCTGTGCTACGCTTCGATGATGTGCTGCATGAACATGCCAAGCGCAGCACTTCGGACCTTCTTTTCCCCATCGATGCGCCATTGGGGGCCGAATGGTTGAGCGCCCCCATCCTGATCCCGTGCGCGCCACAGCACCATACTCCGCTCCACGCAGGCCCGGCCGACAGGAAAGCCTTGGAGGCCTTGGAGAGCTTCCGTTCCGGCGCAGCCACGCCTTCGGAGGTGTTCGATGCGGGATCCCTTGGCAAATTCATGGCGCTGTGCGATGTATTGGGAGCGCAGGAGAGCGCCCAGTGGTGGAATCTGTACTTCCTTGCAGATACCATAACCGGGAAGCTCCTTGTACTGCCGCGCCGGGCCATAGCAGGAAAACCGATCTCCGGTATCATCGCCCGGCACACCCATGCTCCGATCACCTTCCCGTCCCACTCGAGTTCACTTGCTGGCCGCTTTCTGGGCGACCGGGTGGTCTACACGGCGTATATCACCTGGTTGGATCGCCTGGGCGCGGGTACCTGGCTCGATGAGTTCCTGGAACGGAACGCCGAGCCGTTGGAATTGCTTGAGCGCATCGTACGAAGCGAATACCCCGATGCGGAGTTGGACCGGGCTGTTCTTGAGCATTGCCGATCCGTGGTGGACCTGATGTTGCACCCGCGCGAACCGGTGCTGGTGTACACGCGCTCCGTGCGGTCGAAGCAACGCACCCTGGCGGTGGCGAACGTGCATGACCTGCCCATTGTGGTGATCGGCATGGTGAACAGCACCGATACCGTACCGTTCGGCATTCCCGTTGTTGTCCCGCCGCGCGAAGAGAATAAACCCCTTGCCTACACAAGGATCGATGTCGAAGTGCCCGAGGACCACGGCCCGAGCGTGACCCTCGTCGTCACATTGCTGGGATCCAGCAACGCGCAATTCATCACCAGCAGGACCTCGGGGATGTACATAGCGACCCAATAGGCCGGAAACCGGGCGCCGTGGCCATCCCCGAACACCCGACTTGAAAAGCACGGTCCTTGGACGAGTGGATGGATGAGCGACAAGCGGCATCGTTCGGCCATCGACCCACTCCCCTCGCTCGGTGCTCAAGTGAACGACCCATAGCACCAAGCTAAGCGGAGCCATTGCCCTGCATGACAGTACCTGGCTCAAATAACTACCAGCATAGGCTTTCCGAAGTGCTCGCGAGGGATCTTCTTTAGGCGTCCGCGCCAAGATGGGATCCGGTGGAACGGTGACAGTGCACGTGGAAGCCGCTCGACGGCTGGAGAACAGACTCACACACCGCACCTATATTCGCGGTCCTAACCAATTAACACCCCCGAGCAACATGGGTATGCTGAAAGAGTTCAAGGAGTTCGCCATGAAAGGCAATGTCGTCGACATGGCCGTTGGTATCGTCATTGGCGGGGCCTTTGGCAAGATCGTTTCATCGTTGGTAAGCGATGTGATCATGCCTCCCATCGGTGTTTTGATGGGCGGTGTGGATTTTTCGGAACTCATGTACGTGATCAAGGAGGCCGAAGGAGAAGTGGAAGCCGTTGCGATCAAGTACGGGGCCTTCCTGATGACCGTCATCGACTTCGTGATCATCGCTTTTGCGATCTTCATGGTGGTGAAGGCCATGAACAGTATGAAGAAGAAGGAAGAGGCAGCACCTCCCGCCCCGCCTGAACCAAGCAGCACTGACAAATTGCTGATGGAGATCCGCGATTCGCTGAAGAAATAAGCGCCCACGACGCTACACGAGAAGCCCTGGCCTGCGCTGGGGCTTCTTCGTTCCGGACTACCGGAGCGTGCCGGTCACTGGATCAAGCACAAGACCATCGCGTTGGAATGCCGCTGCCAACACACCCGACGAGACCGCCGATACCGGCGTGCCGGACCAGACCTCACCTTGGTGCACAAGCACGATGCGATCGGCCAGATCAAGCGCGGTGCGCAGGTCATGGGTGGAAAGGAGGACCGCTTTACCCATTTGATGTGCGATATCCTGAAGCAAACGCAACACAAGCACGCGGTTCACCAAGTCCAGGAAGGCCGTGGGTTCGTCCAACAAAAGAAGTGGCGTTGCCTGCGCGAGGGCTCTGCCGATCATGACCTTCTGTCGCTCGCCGTCGCTCAGTGCATCCACGCTGCGTGAAGCAAATCCTGTGATACCGGTGCGCTCCATGGCTTCCTCCACTACGTGGCGATCGGTTTCCGACAGACGGCCGAGATGGCCCGTCCAAGGTTGACGGCCCAGGGACACCAAGGTGCGCACATCCAACAGACCGGTTCGCGGCGTACCGGTGAACACCACGGCAATGTGCCTGGCCCGTTCCATGGCGGACATATCCTGCATGGGTCGATCGCCGTACCACAGCTTTCCGCCAAGTGGCTTCAGGGCACCTGCAAGCGTGCGCAGCAACGTGGATTTCCCGCTACCGTTCACGCCGATCAAAGCTACCAGCTCACCGGGGGAAAGCTGGAGGTCCACCCCATCCAAAACGGTTCGGCGCCCGTGCCCCACAGCGAGATCCTTGGTATGGAACAGATGGCTCATGCAGAACGGGCCCAACGCTTTCCGCTCAGCAGCACCCAGGCCACCACAGGAGCACCAAGCAGGGAAGTGACGGCATTGAGCGGCAACGACGCCTCGCTGCCCGGCAGTCGGGCAATAAGGTCGCAGCCCAGGGCGAGCACCACCCCACACAGGATCGTTGCCGGCATCAGCATGCTGTGATCACTGCTACGCAGCAATCCACGAGCGACATGGGGGGTTGCCAACCCAAGAAATGCAATGGGTCCACAGAATGCCGTGATCGTGCCTGCCATGACCCCGGTGACCCACATGATCCTTCGGCGCGTTCGGGCTATGGGAACGCCCAAGGTGGCGGCCTGCTCCTCCCCCAGCAGCAAGGCGTTGAGCGGCTTCACCAGGAGCAGGGATGCCATGACGCCCAAGATGCCAGGGATCGCCAGCCAAGGCAATCGTTCCATGCCCACGCCTGCGAAGGAACCCATGCCCCACAGCACGAAACCTTTCAGCGCAGCGGCCGGACTTGCGACTTGTAGAATACTGATCAAGGCCGAACACAGATAACCGACCATCAGACCAATGATGAGCAATGTGACACCGTCGCCTACACGGCGATCGGCCAGCAGGATCAGGACCAACACCACCATGGCTCCGGCCATTGCCGCCGTGACCAAAGCCACTTCGCGTGGAACAGGCAGGAATGCTATGATGGGCTGCATAAGCATGAGCAAGGCGATCCCCAGGCTTGCGCCGGAACTGATGCCAAGCACGGAAGGACCGGCAAGTGGATTGCGGAACAAGGTCTGCATGAGCAGACCGCTGGCGGCGAGCCCTCCCCCGGCCAGCAGGGCAGTCAAAGCCTGCGGCAGCCGCACCGCACGAACGATAAGGGCATGACCAGGATCAAGGGGCTCTCCGAACAAGGCTTGGAGCACCTGTCCCGGCGGAATGGCAACGGAACCCAGCAACAGGTGCGCTGCGAAAAGCAGAACGCCCAGCACCACGAGTACCGCGAATAGCCACCAGCGTGCATTCCACATCGCGCGAAGGTATCGCCCTGATCGGCACGGTCATGGCATTGCGGCCGGGTGTAAATTCGCGTTCCCGTATCATGCGCCTGATCATCCTGCTGACTTTCCTGTTCCTCGCTGAAGCGGCTTCTGCACAACGAAAGCAACTGGAGCAGGCCGCCACCTACGAGCGTGCGGGGATGCTACAGGAGGCCTTCGACCGCTATGAAAAGCTACACAAGGGCAAGGCGAAGAACGTGGAAGCCCATGTGGGGATGCAACGCAGCGCCCAAGGCATGCTCGACCGGATCCAGCAAGAGGCCATGGGCTTCTACCGTATGAACGATCTTTCAGCTGGAGAGCAGGAGCGGCAGGAAGCCGTGCGCTTCATGCAGACCATGTCGCTCAAAGGGCTCCACCTGCAATGGGACCCCATGCTCCAAACGCGGCGGCGCGAAGCCCAGTTGCACGAAGCAAACAAGCTCTACGAGCAGGCCGATGAAGCCTACCGCGCCGAACGCTTCGCGGAGGCCGAAGAGTTGGCGGCCAGGAGCATTGTGCTGAACGATGAACGCAAGGAGGCCACCTACCTGTTGAAGCTCGCCCAACTTGAACCGCTCTATCGCCAAGGGAGGCGTGCCATGGAGCTAGGCCTGTGGCGCGATGCCTTCCGCGCCTTCAAGCGGGTTACGGACCGTGATGCGAGCTACCGCGATGCCTGGGCCTTGCAGGACCAGGCCAAGGAAGAAGCCCAAGTGATACTCGCCTATGTACCGCTGTTCAATAGAGGGTTGTACGCCTCCAGTTTCGGGATCATCGCCGAAGGCCAGTTGGAGGCCCAATTGGCAGCATCCGTGAAGCAATCCATCCTGGACCTGAAGGAACCGCTTCTGATCCTGGTGGACCGCGACAATACCGAGCAACTGTTGGCCGAACAACAGCGCCAGTTGAGCGGGATCTATGACGACCGCTATGTCGTGGATGCCGGCAAGCTGATCGGAGCGCGTTATGTGCTTACTGCCAGATTGCTGCGCTACGATGAACTGCTTCGCCGCGAGATCGAAGTGCAGGTGCAGCTGCTGGATGCCGAGAACGGACGCATCCACCTGAGCGAGATCGTGCGTGTGAACAAGCAGGAACTGGCACGCGGCAATACACGGAGCCAACTGCTGGAACGTTCGGCGAAGCGGATGGCGCAGCGGGTGGTCGACTTCGACCCGCATAAGCGGTGATCACATCCTCCGATACCACCCCTTGATCCGCTCCCTGTCCAGCACCTTCTCCCAATCGGGTCCGAAGGCATGGTCCCACATGTGCGGCAAGTTGTAGGCCACCTCGGCCATGGCGCTGATGGTCTCTTCGCTCCAGTCCTTGGCGAGGCCTTGGGGGATATTGACCTTGTTGTGCTTCACCATGCCCTTGAACTCCTGCACGTAGTCGCCATAGACGTCCTCGAGTTTGTCGAAGGCGATGCAGTTGGCGATGCAGTGGTGGATCTCCAGGATCTTGCCCAGACCGTAGCTCAACGCGTGGCACACGCCCACTTCGCTGTAGGTGAGGCTGAGGCCGCCCATGTAGCTGGCCACCATCAGGAACTCGTCGCTCTTCTCGTTGCTGCGATCCATGCGCAGGAAGACCTCGCGGCACATCTCCAGGCTCTTCTCGCTGTAGGCTTCGGCGAAGGTGTTCTTCTTGGTGCCGGTGATGGCCTCCACGCTGTGGATGTAGGTGTCCATGCCGGTGTAGAACCATTGGTCCTGTGGCACGGTAGCGATCAGGTCCGGGTCCAGCACGATCTGATCAAAAACGGTCCAGTCGCATTTCAGGCCGAGCTTCTTCACAGGACCGGTGAGCACGGCCGTCATGCTCACTTCCGCGCCGGTGCCGCTGATGGTGGGCACGCCGCAATGGTAGATCCCGGGCTTCTTGATCAGGTTGAGGCCCTGGTACTGCACGCTGCTGCCCTCATTGGTGAACATCAGCGAGAGCGCCTTGGCCACGTCCATCACGTTGCCGCCGCCAATGCCGACGAGCCCGGCAGGCAGCCCACGCCGGACGAGGATGTCGTCCCTCAGGCCGTCGATCTGCTCGGTGGTGGGTTCCTTGACCGTGCTGCAGAAGATGACCTCGTCACCGTCCAGCCTGGGGATGCGGGACAGGAACGCCTCGTTGCCTTGGAAGTAGTGGTCCACCAGGAAGACCATGAACCCCGGGTCGTGGCCCGGGGTGACAATACGATGTGGTTCGAGGATCTCGCCCAGCTTGCCGAAGCTGCCGCGGCCGTAGCAGGTCTTGGTGACGGACTTGAAGTTGCGGAAGAGTTGCATGAGGATCAGATGTTTCCGCCGTAGCCTTGGCGGAGGTGAAAGATCAGACGATCAAATGATGAGAAGATGATCACAGACCGGAATGTGGGTGCAAAGGAACGGTGGTATTTTGAACACCGGATGCGACCCTTCAGGCATAAAATTCCCGCGATAAGAAAACGCATTAAGGTTGTGTGATGCAAAATTCTCAGAGGTGGGTCACAGCGTGTGATCCAGACATGCAAAGTTGGACCACTACTGAAG
>CAYQMC010000105.1:0-10807 GCA_964418285.1 uncultured Chryseobacterium sp. | reverse complement strand
CACATCAAGAATATAGCGCTTCTGGGATCCCACGGAAGCGGCAAGACCACGCTGGCCGAAACCATGCTCTTCGAAGCGGGTCTGATCGATCGCCGCGGCCGGGTCGAGGACAAGAACACCGTGAGCGACCACCACGAGTTGGAGCACCAACGGCAAAGCAGTGTGTACAGCACCGTAGTGCACACCGAGTGGCGCAATTACAAGATCAACATCGTTGACACCCCAGGGCTCGACGATCTGGTCGGCGAGACGATCCCCGCATTGCGCGTGGCGGACACCTGTGTCTTGGTGCTGCATGCAGCGCGCGGTGTCGAAGTGGGCACCGACCTGGTGTGGGAGCATATGCAGCACTATGACCGGCCGGTGATGATCGCCGTGAATGCGCTTGACCACCCGAACGCCGACTACGACGCGACCGTGACCGAGGCCAGAGAGCACTTCGGAAATGCGGTCACCATAATGCAGTATCCCGTGGAGCAAGCCGAGGGCTTCCACCGCATCATCGATCTGCTGAAGATGAAGATGTATGTCTTCACCGATGAGGGCGGCAAACCGGAAAAGCAGCCCATTCCGGACAGTGAGAAGGAACGCGCAGAAGCCCTGCACAAGGAACTGGTGGAAAAGGCCGCCGAGAACGATGAGGCCTTGATGGAGAAATACTTCGAACAGGGTGGACTGGACGAGGACGACATGCGGATCGGCCTGAAGAAGGGGATGATGGCGCGCACCTGCTTTCCGGTCTTCTGTCTGAGCGCCCTGCGCAACATGGGCAGCGGGCGGTTGATGGGCTTCATCGACAACGTGGCACCGTGTTCCATCGACATGCCTCCCGCGCGACTGGCCGATGGTGGGATTATGGAGCGGAAAGTGGATGGTCCGACCGTGCTCTTCACCTTCAAGACCTTGATCGAACCACGTGCCGGTCACATCACACTGTTCAAGGTGATGAGCGGAGAGGTAAGGGAGGGCATGGACCTGATGAACGATAACACGGGTACCACCGAACGCATCAACCAGATCTTCATCGCGGAGGGCAAGGAGCGACGGGTGGTGAAGCAGCTTGCAGCAGGCGACATCGGAGGCACCATCAAGCTGAAGGACACTGCCACCGCACACACCCTGCATTCGCCTGGTATTTCCGTAAAGCTGCGCCCCATCGACTTTCCCGCACCACGCCTGTGGCAGACCGTGAAGGCAACGGACCTGAAACAAGAAGAGAAGTTGCATGCGGCACTGATGGAGGTCCAAAAGGAAGACCCGACCATCGTTTTGAAGTTCAACAGGGAAACCGGCGAGCAGCTGATCGGAGCCCAAGGCGAACTCCACCTGAGCCTGTTGAAATGGAAGCTGGAGAAGCACTACAAAGTGGTCCCCTTGTTCGGCAGTCCACGCATACCCTATCGGGAGACCATCCGTAGACCGGCTGCAGCAAGCTTCCGCCATAAGAAGCAGACCGGTGGTAGCGGTCAGTTCGCCGAGGTACACCTACGCATAGAACCGTGGTACGAAGGCATCGCTGAACCGGAAGGCATCAGCATCCGCGGCAAGGAGGAGCATGACCTGCTCACCGGCGGCAAGCTCGTATTCTACAACTGCATCGTGGGTGGGGTCATCGACAACAAGTTCCTACCAAGCATCCTCAAGGGGATCATGGAGAAGATGGAACGTGGCCCACTTACGGGATCGCCCGCACGCGATATCCGGGTGATCGTGCACGATGGCAAGATGCATCCTGTGGACAGCAACGATATCAGCTTCAAGATCGCCGGCATGACGGCCTTCCAGGAAGCCTTCAAGAACGCCGACCCACAGCTGATGGAACCCATCCAGGAACTCGAAGTGCGCGTACCGGCCGACCTGCTGGGCGAAGTGATGACCGACCTTCAAAGTCGCCGCAGTATTGTGATGGGTATGCACAACAGCGGTCGCTACCAAGTGATCAAGGCATTGACACCCCTGGCCGAATTGGATCGCTATAGCACACGCTTGCGCAGCCTCACCCAAGGGCGCGGAACCCACAGCGAACGCTTCCACGCTTATCAGCAAGTACCTGGCGAATTGCAACATGAACTGGTGAACGGGTACACGAAAGAGGCCGTGGCGTAAGGAGGTGGAGCATGTCCTTGGATGCCTGGTACGCCATGCTCCGTTCCATGGAACCGGAAGTGTGCTTGGCGACCTTGGCGCAGCCGCGCGCTCAAGCCGACCGCGATGTACTTCCTTTGTGGGGCATGCGCTACGTCCCCCTCCTCTTCGTGATCCTGCTGACCGGTTCGTGCAACGTAGCACGCATGCACGGCAGGACTTGTGATAAGCGGCTTGTACGCAACGACTACGTTGCGACACGCGTGGTAGTGAAGGACAGTGCACACTTCGCCTGGCAGCGGGATACGGGCAAGGAGAAACTCTTGCTACTGCATGGTTACAGTGGTACCGGCGCGTTGCAGTGGAGCAAGACGGCCAAGCTCCTTGGCAAGCGCTACGACTGCATCATGCCCGACCTCTTGAGCCATGGCGCAAGTGCCAAATGGGATACCACCCGGCACGGGCAGAGCTTGGATGACCAGGTAGCCCACGTGGTCCTGATCCTGGACAGCCTGGGCATCGAACGACCGATCGCTGTTGTAGGCAACAGTTATGGCGGTGGTGTTGCAGCGCGCTTGGCGGAACTGCACCCGGCAAGGATCAAGCAGCTCGTGCTATACGATGCACTTGTGAGCGACTATTCCGCCGCGCTGGCCGACAGCATAGCGCGCAGCGTAGGAAGCAGCGACATGCTGACCATCATGTATACTCCCACTCCTCAAGACCTCCGGCTTGCCATCCGGCTATCCATCTACCGCGACCCTCCCCTGCCCGGATTCCTGATGAAGCAGATCCACCGGGAATATGTCGAGCCGTGCCGCGCAGCGCAGATCACCTTGATCAAGGACCTGATGGCCCACGAAGAAGACCACGTGAACAAACGCTTCTCATGGACGATGCCGGTGCACATGATCTGGGGCGAACGCGATGAGCTTATCCCTAATGCTACTGGCCTGGCCGTGGTCGAACGCAATGAACTGCCAGCAGCACATTGGAGCACCATTCCACGCACCGGACACGTTGCGAACCTGGAACGCCCTCGAGCGTTCGCAGAAGAACTAGAACGGGTGTTGGACCAATAACACCAGCGGCTGCGAGCAGGCAGTGGCAATACCTCTAAATCGTACGCAACGGATCCTGTAATTCCGGAATTCCCTCACGGCCGCACGATACCACCTGCCTTTTCGGGCAAAGCGACCACATCATTGCTCCTATCGATATCCGCTGTTCGTTGCATCGGATCGAGCACCACAGCAGCGAGGTCGGCGATGGAACCAGGAATCGTGAACGTATAGGAAGGATCGGTCCATTGCCAGGCTTCAAGAGCGGTGAACTGGACGGCTTGGTCCCCTTCCGGCTTGGAACCGCGTGTCAAGGACAGTGGGATGTGGTACAGGGTACTTTCTCGATCGCGTGTCGCCACCAGCACATCCACGGGCATCACCATTCCACCCTTGCGTTCCAAGGTGACCCGGAGCTGACCGTCAACTTCCAAAATGCTCTGGATGGCGTAGTCCAGGGTCCGGGTGGTATTGATCCATTGATCGAAGTACCAATCCAGTTCAAGACCGCTCTGCTTTTCCATCACACGCTCGAAGTCGATGGGCTCAGGGTGCTTGAATTTGCACACCTCGGTGTAGCGCAGCATGCCCGCGGCAAGGTTCTCGTCCCCGACCACGGCACCCAACTGGTGCACGAGCAGTTCACCAAAATTGTACGCCGTAACGCTGTACGCGAAATTGGTGTTGAAATGGTCGGCGTGGATGCTTTGGGGCTCCTGCTTGCCGCTTTCGACCAGCGCCTGGAAACCGTTATAAGCGCTGGCATGGATCGGTTCTTCGCGCGGAAAGAGGTGTTGCATCACCTTACTGCTGGCGTATTGGGTCATGCCTTCGTCCATCCACGGGAAGCGTCCTTCGTTGGTCGCCAACATGCCATGGTACCAGCTGTGGACGAACTCGTGTACGCTAACCCCCACCAGACTTCCGATGCGGCGCTTGCCTGTGACGAGGGTGAGCATGGGGTATTCCATGCCGCCATCGCCACCCTGCACAAAGCTGTACTGCGGCCAGGGGTACTCGCCGAAATGCTCGTTCATGTACTCCAACGCCTTCACCATGAAGCCCGGCAGGTCCTTCCAAACCTCGGCGAGGGCGGGATCATCCTTGTGGAAGAAATGCAGGGTGGGTCCATCGGGCACCTGCTCTATGAAGTGTACGTAGTCCGGATCGGCGGCCCAGGCGAAGTCATGTACGTCCTTGGCCACAAAACGCCAGGTGAGCTTGTCGCCCGCTGGGCGCTTCACGGCTTTCTTGGCAGGGTAGCCGTGTCCGATCTGTTCGGGAGCCTGCAGCATGCCTGTGGCCGCCACGGTAAAGGCACTGTCCAGGGTAAGCTTCACATCGAAGTCGCCCCAAACTCCATGGAACTCGCGCCCCACGTAGGGAATGGCATGCCAACCCCGGTGGTCGTATTCCGCCAGTTTCGGGTACCACTGGGTCATGCTGTAGGCCACACCCTCGCTGCTGTTGCGACCGCTGCGGCGTATCTGCACCGGCACCTGACCATTGAACGAATAGGTGAGCGTGGTGCTCTTGCCGGGCATCAGCGGCTGTGCCAGGGTGGCACGCAGCACGGTGCCGCGCGGCTCCAATTCCACGGCCTTGCCTTGCTGGCTCATCCGGGTGACCACCAGTTCGCCCATCTCATCGGGCTGTAGCTCCGCGATGCGGGAAGCCACCCTGCTGTCCGGGTCTTCGATGGTACGCGAGCGTACATCCATCTCGCTTCCTGGCCGGAAGGCATTGAAATAGAGATGGAAGAAGACCTCGCGCAGCGTGTCGGGGCTGTTGTTGGTGTACTGCAGGGTGCTTTCCCCGGTGAAGGTGTGGGAGCGTACATCGAGGTCCACTGCCATGGAGTACTTCACCCGCTGTTGCCAGCGATCGCATTGGGCGTGGGTGATCACAGGAACGGCAAGCAAGGAGGCGACGAGGGCGACACGCAAGGATCTGGTCATGCTTTGTCCGCCGCAGCCTGCCTCCACGGCGGAAGAGCCACGAAGGACCGGCGAAGGCGGGCCACAAAGAAAAGCGCCGCCATCGGTGCGATGCGGCGCTGTTGATCCTTTTGGGAAAGCTGCTCAGGAAAGCAGCCTTTGTCGCAGGGCGAACTCCAGCTGTCGGTTGGCCTCCTCCAAGCGCTTGGTGTAATCGGCCTGATCAGCCTCGGTGCGTGCTTCGGCATAGGCCTGCTGCACGGCATTCACGATCTGTTCGCTCACCCAGGGCTTCGCGAAATACTTGGTAACGCCACCGTTGTTCACCGCCTCGATGATGGCTTCGAGATCGGCGTAGGCGGTCACCAGCATGCGCCTCACCTGCGGATAGCGCTCCTTCACCTGGGCCAGCAGTTCGCTGCCACGCGTGCCGGGCATGCGTTGGTCGGCTATCACCACGTGGATGGACTTGGAGGACAAATGGGCCCACACTTCGTCCATGTTGGCCGCTGTGTACACGTTCATGGCGGTGCGGAAGGCCGCTTGGAAAGCCTGGCGGTTGCCGGCATCGTCATCCACGAAGACCACGCTCGGAAGCGGTGCGAGATACGGTAAAGGGCTTGCTGCGGACATGGCAATGTGGTTCGGGTGGGAGCGTCTTTACGCTGTTCGGATAAGAAAGTTCGTTCACAACCTGTTGAAAACTTGTTAATAAGTTATCCTTGACTACATTTGGCTCCGAAGTCGAACCTTGGACAGCTCACTTCAGACCTCTTCATGACCGATCTGCTCGAAGCCCTTTCTGGAGCTTCAGCCCCCGACCGGGACAGTTACCGGCCGGAGTTCTTCCGCCTCTCGAACCCTGCGGACGGGGTCCGTTTGGAAGAACTGCTGAAGCGCGAAACCCGCGTGGTGGTGCACGACACCCTGCACGCCCAGCTCACCGAGCTGGTGCGTTCGCTGAACCCATCGCAGAGGTTTACCAAGGAGGAGCTCGATGCGGCCGCCATTGCCCATCTGAACGGCACCCCCGCTGCCGAATACGGCGTTTGGGCCTACTACCCCTGGTCGTTCCAATTGGTACATCTGCTGGACGAGCAGGAATTCGCCCTGGTCCGCACCGACCGCAACCGGAACAAGATCACCCGCGAAGAGCAGGCCGTCCTCTCCACGAAAAAGGTGGGCGTCATCGGCCTCTCGGTCGGTCAGAGCGTGAGCCTAACCATGGCCCTGGAGCGCAGCTTCGGGGAGATCCGCCTGGCGGATTTCGATACCCTGGAGCTGAGCAACCTGAACCGGATCCGCAGCGGTGTCCACGAAATGGGCGTTCCGAAGGTCATCAACACCGCCCGCGAGATCGCCGAGCTTGACCCCTTTTTGAAGGTAACGTGCTTTGAAGATGGCATCACCACCGGGAACATCGACGCATTCCTCTCAGTGGGTGGGAAACTCGACGTCCTCATCGAGGAATGCGACAGCGTGGCGATCAAGATCATGGCGCGCCAGAAGGCCCGGGCAATGCGCATCCCAGTGGTCATGGATACCAGTGACCGTGGCATGGTGGATGTGGAGCGATTCGACCTGGAACCGGACCGGCCCATCCTGCACGGTCTGGTGGAGCATTTAGACCTGGAATTGGCCCTTCAGGCCAAGACCAATGAGGAGAAGCTGCCTTTCGTTCTGCCGATCGCTGGCATGGACACCTTGAGCACGCGCATGAAGGCGAGCATGTTGGAGATCGAGAACAGTGTGACCACATGGCCCCAATTGGCTTCATCCGTGGTCATGGGCGGGGCAATTGGAGGCCATATCATGCGCCGGGTCGTTCTGGGCCATGAAATACCCAGCGGCAGGTGGTGGATGGACCCGGATGATATCATCGGCGTGCCGGAACTGGGCGTGGATAGGGTGTCAGTTGGACAAGCCCCTACTACACTCACTGCACAGCATATAAAGCTGAATGTCGAGGGGATGTTGACTGCATCCCGAAAACACCACCGGCAGCCCGGGGGGGGACGTATGCAACAGTTCGAAGCCGAGCGATTGGCAGAGGCGGGTGCTCATGCCCCATCGGGCGGTAATTGCCAACCTTGGCAATTCCTATATGAGGACGGTAGCTTGTTCCTGTTCATGGATGTCGACCGTGCGCGAAGCGCTTTGGACCCTGGGCTTCGCTACGCATATCTCGGTCTGGGGGCATGTTTGGAGAACATGCTTTTGGAAGCTGGCCGGATGGGCATGAAGATCCGTCACACATTCATCCCGCTTGCGGATGTACCACAATTGATCGCCGTGCTGGATGTTCAGGGGCGCTTCATGCCCGATGCATCGGGTGGAACCGAGAATGTTCTGGCCAGGCATATTCCCCTCCGATGCACCAACAGGAAGAACTCGGAGTCCTTGGAACTTACCGACTCCGAGGAGCGGGAATTGATGGATGTGGTGCATGCAACGATCCCCGAAGTGGCCATTTCGATCGTGCGTGATGGAAAGACCATCGACCGTATCGCTGCACTTTGCGGACGTGCCGAGCGCATCCGTTTCCTGAACACCACGTGTCACCACGACATGTTCGTCCGTGAAATGCGGTGGAGGAAGGAGGATGTTGAAGGCTCCAGGGATGGTATCGACATTGCCACATTGGAATTGAGCCTTGCCGATCGCACCGGCCTCCGGGTAGCCTCAGACCCAAAGGCCATGTCGCTGCTGCGTCAGTGGGGTACGGGTAAGGCGATCGAGAAGATGGCATCAAAGAGCATCCGGGCCTCGAGCGCCTTAGGGGTGATCTCTCTGCCGGACTTGGGAATAGATAATGCCTATCAAGGAGGGCGTGCGATGCAACGATTTTGGTTGAAAGCCTCTTCCTTGGGACTTTTGGCGCATCCCGTCGGGGCGCCGATCTTCATGGGGATACATGGACTCTGGGACAAGGATGGTATCCTTTCCGCCGAGGAACATAAGGAGGCTGGAGCGATCCTGGATGAATTCGCGGGTATCATCGGTGCGGGTGCGGCGAGGCCATTTTTCATGCTGCGACTTGGTCGAGCAGGGGAACCGACCGCTCGTAGTCTGCGACTGCCAATTTCCGAACTGTTCCATTCCGTCAGTTCATCATTGGCGTGAGGTATTCCCGCATCCAACTCATCATGCCGACACGTCAGCCACTCGCCCACCCCAACGCCATTTCCTTGGGGGGCCATACAGTCAACTAGCACGAAACTATCATGGATCGCATAACCATCCGAGCGTTCAGAGCAGCAGAAGAGCCAAAGCTTTCCAGCACTTACGTTGAAGAGCATGCCCGTGTGCTCCGTGACGTCGGTGTCCTCGATAGCTTGCCCCAAGACCATGGATGGTGCTTTGAGGATGATTGTATTGTGATCGTAGCAGAGCACCCTACGCTCGGAATGGTCGGAGGTTGTCGGCTACAAATGGCCAAGCCTGGCCGACCCATGCCATTCGAACTGTACCTTGGACCTTTGGAAGAGCATTTGGCCGCCAAAACAGACGGTTTACTTTCCGAACGCTGCGCTGAACTATGCGGGCTTTGGGTCGCTCACCGCTTCGCTGGTCACGGTCTACCGTGGTTCCTAACCGCAGCAGCGGTATCACTTGCGATCCAACTCCCGGTTGATTCGCTTGTTTGCCTGGCCGCTGAGTATTCCATGGATTATGCCTGCCGGAACGGTTTCCTACGAATGCTGGAAGTCGGTGAGGGGGGAGCATTCACCTTTCCTACACCGGGGATCCGTTCATTCGCATTGATCAACAAGGAGCCGATAGGTCTTGGCTATGCGCGCACCGAGGAACGCCAACGCCTGATCAGTCTGCGTTTGAACCCGAATCAGGCCAGGGTCGAGTTAATGAAGGAGAAGCCGTTCGAGGTCTTTTACAGCCTGAAACTCCAACAGAAGGTGATCCCATTCCAATCGTACCTCTCACGCGAGGAACAGGCGAGACGGCGCTCCGCTTAGCGCCTCCATGTAACCCATCTCGAGGCCACTGCGTATGAGCGCCCACTATGCGGACCATTGTATTGGCGTTGCTCCTAGGAACAGCTTGTTCCGGTATCACCGCGCAAGAGTTGATCTACCAAGTTGAAGACCACAGCACCCCTATTGGGCAGCACCTGGAATTCCTAGTTGACAGCTCCGGAACTCTCACTCCCGAAGACGTCCTCGAAAGTGAGGCTTTTCAAGGAACGAATGCGACGGTGCCGAATCTTGGCATCTCGAAGAACACGTCGTGGGTCCGCTTCAGCCTGCGTAACAGGACCGCTGAACCCAAGCTCTTTTTGGTCATCCCCTATCCTGACATCGACCAGATCGACCTCTACCGATCGGACGTCGGCGGTGTTCAGGCCATAGGCTCCAAAGGCCAAGCCGTTGAGCATTCGGGATCCGTCTCTACGCGAACGGGGGAGTATGTATTCGAACTGGATGCCCCGCGTAACGCACCGGTCACCTATCTATTGCGAATCAAGGGTCACAAACAAGTGCACCTCCCCATGCTCGTGGCATCGCCGATCGAGGCCGCAAGTATTTCGGCACGCTGGAATCTATTCGCCGGAGGTTTCCTGGGCATCATGCTGGTCATGGCACTTTATAATCTGTTCGTGTTCCTCTCCATAAGGGACCGGAGTTATCTGGTCTATGTGCTGTACATCATCATCAACAGTGGTGCTCAATTGACCGTCATGGGAACGGCACAGACCTATTTATGGCCTAACGATCAATGGCTGACCGTAAATGCTTCGGTCCTCTTTGTTCTGATATCGATAGCTACGGGAATACTCTTCACCCAACAGTTCATTTCAACCGCACGGTTCTCACCCAAACTGCACCGGCTTCGTCCATTGTTCCATATGATGATCCTGGTGAACGTCGTGATCTACCTGCTTGTGGACAACACGATCGGGTACAAGATGGCCCAAGGAATATCCGGATGTGCGTCAACCTACCTACTCGTCATGGCCATCAGCTCATGGAGAGCCGGGTCCCGATCGGCGGGTTTCTTCCTACTGGCTTGGTCCTTCTTTCTGGTCGGGGTACTGGTCTTCGTTATGAAGGATACCGGTGTACTACCCTACAATGAGTTCACGGCCTATGCAATGCCCACGGGTTCCATTGTCGAAGCCATCCTCCTCTCCTTCGGTCTGGCGGACCGCATAAATATCCTGCGCAAGGAAAAAGAACGGTCACAAGCAGAGGCCTTGGCGACCCTCCAAGAGAACGAACGCATCATCCGCGAGCAGAACGTGGTCCTGGAGCACAAGGTGAAGGAGCGCACCCACGCATTGCAGAAATCTAACGACAACCTGAAACGCACGCAGACCCAGCTGGTGAACGCCGAGAAGATGGCCTCGCTGGGTCAACTCACTGCCGGTATTGCGCATGAGATCAACAACCCGATCAACTTCATCACGAGCAATGTTGCGCCATTGCGGAGGAACATCGCGGACATCGTGGAGGTGATCAAAGGCTACCAGGGCCTTGATGCCGAGCATGCGACGGAGCAGCTTACAACCCTGCGCGACCGCTCGGAACGCATCGGTCTGGAAGAAAGCATCAAGGAGCTGGACGACATCATCGCCAGTATCGCAGAAGGATCATCCCGCACGGCGGAGATCGTACGCGGCCTGCGCAATTTCTCGCGCCTCGATGAGGACGACCTTAAGGATACCGACCTCAATGAAGGATTGCGCAGCACGCTGACCGTGCTGGG
>CAYQMC010000104.1:0-10909 GCA_964418285.1 uncultured Chryseobacterium sp. | reverse complement strand
TCACCAGCAGCACCGCGAATGGTGTGCCGGATATGCAGGCCGCCTTCGCAGCCATCTACGGACAAGGGATGAACATCATCCTGGGCTCGCTCACCGCTTTCGTGGTCGGGCAGTTGGTGGATGCTTTCGTCTTCCGTGGCATCAAACGCATCACCGGCGACAAGCGGATCTGGTTACGGGCCACGGGCAGCACCCTGATCAGCCAGCTGATCGACAGCGTTGTCGTGACCTACGTCGCGTTCTGGATCTTCCGCGATATGAGCTTCGCCATGGCTACTGCGTTGGTGCTTACGGCCTACGTGTACAAATTCGTGGTGGCCATTGTGAGCACCCCGCTGATCTATGTGGCGCACTGGGGCATCGAACGCTACCTGGGCAAGGATCGCGCCCTCGAGATGCGGCTCACGGCGCTGGCTGGCCGGAACAACTGATCCATGTGCGATCTTCGTGATGCCATGGCCGCCAAGAAGCGCATCACGAAGAAGGAGCTCGATGCCATCGAGCGGGCGGCCAAGCGGAAAGAGCAGAAGGAGGCTGGTGCCTTGGATGGCCGTTTCAGGCCGAAGGTGGTACCCAGCAAACGCAGGTATCGCCGCAAACCACCCGACAAGCTCGACCAAGAACAGGAGTGAGCCTGGGCAACGTATCGCCCGAACAACGCGTCTTCCATCATCCAAGCCTTCCGCGAAAACCATGTCCCGCACACTTCTGACCCTTTCGATCCTCGCCACGTTCGTGGCGGGTGCAGTGGGGTGCCAGCGGGATGATGTGGACCCACCCGCCCCAGCAGGAACACCTCTCGGGGTTTTCGACCCTGCGCAAGGAGCGCTGCAACGTTTGTCGGAATACCCCTTCTTCGCCGGAGCATTGCGGGAGCTTGAGCCCGCGGCTGGCGTTCTGCCGTACGACCTGATCAACCCGCTTTTCACCGACTACGCGAAGAAGGTGCGGCACCTGTGGCTGCCGAGTGGCGCCCAGGCAACTTGGAACGGCGAAGGGCGTGTGCTTGAATTCCCGGATGGAGCCGTGTTGCTGAAGACCTTCTACTACGATGGCGTGCTCCCTACCCAAGAGCGACGTATCGTGGAAACACGCATGATGTACCGCTGGCAGGGTGAATGGCTTTTCGCGAACTACGTTTGGAACGAGGAACAGACCGAGGCCTTCCTTGATCTGAGCGGTTCCTATACGAGCATCTCCTGGGTGGACGATGGGGGAACACAGCGGCAGGTGGACTATCGTATCCCGGCCCTGCAGGAATGCCGCACCTGCCACCGCACCGACGAACAGCCAGCGCCCATTGGACCCAAACCACGCAATCTGGCACGCACCTATCCCTACGCCGATGGCGAAGCGGACCAGCTTGTCCGGTGGATGGAAGTAGGTTACCTGGAGCCCTCGCTACCCGCCATCGAAGCCCTTCCGGATTGGCACGACGCCTCCGTGGACCTTCAGGACCGGGCCAGGGCCTACGTGGATATCAATTGCGCGCATTGCCACAACGAAGGAAGCTACTGCTCCTACCGTCCCATGAGATTCGCTTGGGAAGAGACCGTGGACCCTGTGAACCTGGGCCTTTGTGTTATTCCCGAAGACCCGATAGAACCCAGCCAGTCGCACATTGTATCGGCCTCGCGCCCCGAACGCTCCATGATGGTCCACCGCATCGCCAGCACCGCCGTGGCCGTGCGCATGCCGCTATTGGGGCGTACCCTTGTGGACGAAGAAGGCCTTGCACTGATCGAAGCCTGGATAGCATCCCTGGACCCACCCTGCCCCTGAACCAACCAAAGACCATGAAACAGACCCTGACCCTTTTGGCGCTGTGCGCCAGCCCTGCCCTGTTCGCACAAGGCACCTGTGCTACCGCTGTGGCCGTGGACATGGGCGACCATGTGGTCCTCGACGCCGATTTCGGCGACCCCGCGCTGCCCCTTTGCGTAACGCAGAACCCAGCACAAAATGCCGCATGGTTCCGGTTCACCGCTCCCGAGGACATGACCATCGAACTCTCCACCAGCCTTCCGGAGAACAACGGCACCGATACCCGTGTGCATGTCTACCAAGGAACCTGCGGTGCACTGCTGTGCGTAGGCTACGATGACGATGGCGGTGCGGGCTTCACCTCGTTGCTCACTCTGAACGTGCTGCAGGGTGTGGCGTACACCATCGCTTTCGACAACTATTGGAGTTCGAACGGATTCACCTTCCGTATCAGCGAGTCGGTGCCACCACCGCCGCCACCGCCCGCCACGATCACCTTTACCCCTACCCCATTGACCAGTGGTAACGTATTGGCATTGGTGGACATGAACAACGACCAACTGGACGATGTGGTGCAGGTGGCCGGTTCCAGCGTGCTGGTGCAGAACCAACAAGTCGATGGAAGCTTCGTGGGCCAAACGATACCATCACCCAGCCCCACACACTCCCCTTCCTGGAGCTTGTGTGCTGGCGACCTGGATGGCAACGGATGGAACGACCTGATGTACGGCGGGGGAAGTGGCGTCTCGTTCATGTTCCGCACCGACGACGGGCTTGCCTTCACCCAGGAGGCCACCAGTATGTACATCTTCAGCCAACGGACCAACATGGTGGATATCGACAACGATGGGCTGCTCGACGCATTCGTATGCCACGATGTGGATGCCAACGTTCGTTTCATGAACAACGGCGCTGGACCCCTGCAGATGATCCAAGGGGGCCTCGGCCCCACGTGCGGCAACTATGGTTCCATGTGGACCGACGTGGACAACGATGGCCTCATGGACTTGTTCATCGCCAAGTGCGGTTGCGACCCGACGGACATCCTTATGATCAACCAAGGGAACGAGCTCTTCGTAAGCACCGCGGCGGAGAATGGCATGGTGGACGGCCACCAGAGCTGGAGCGCTGCCTGGGGCGACTTCGACAACGACGGGGACATGGACGTGCTGATCGGATCCAGCTCGAGCAGCTACCACAAGCTGATGCGCAACGATGGCAGCGGCAATTTCACCAACATCACCGCGGGTTCCGGTTTCGACACCTTCACCGGAACCTCGATCGAGTGGACCACCCACGATTTCGACAACGATGGCAACCTGGATATCATGGGCGGTAATCGCATCATGCGGGGCGATGGCGAGATGAATTTCGTACAACTCACCAGTGGAGTGAGCAACGGGCCTGTGGGCGACCTGAACAACGATGGATTCCTGGACTACATGAACAATGGTGTGGCACAGATGAACAACGGCAATGAGAACCATTGGCTGAAGGTGCACACCATCGGAACACTCAGCAACACGAACGGCATCGGAGCGCGCGTGGTGGTAAGCGGTCCCTTTGGCATACGCATCCGTGAAGTGCGCAGCGGCGACGGCTTCCGGTACATGAGCAGCCTTACCACCCACTTCGGCCTTGGGCAGAACACCCAGATCGATGCCGTGACCATCTATTGGCCCAGCGGTATCGTGCAGGAGATCAAGAACCCCGATGTGGACCAGACCCTGGTGGTGACCGAGCAATTCTCCACCGGCGTGGCCGAGGTCGTTTCCGAGCCCGGCATCCGGCTGTTCCCCAACCCCGCCGGACCTTGGCTGTTCTGGAGCACCAGTATGGACCTCGTGGGAAAGGAGTTCCGTGTCCTGGACGTTGCGGGCAAGGAAGTATTGGCAGGAACCCTGCGACAAGGCCCCATCGATGTGGGAAGCCTGGCAACGGGCCAGTACGTGCTTAGCGTGCCGCAGGCCGGTGATGCCGCCCAGCAGCGCTTCGTAAAGCAATAGGGAAACCCTCAGGAACGACCCTAAGACGTTGTGGTGCGCCTACGCAAGCGCACCACAACGCTCTTGCTGGCTGGCGTGCCGCTCTTCTCGGCCTTCAATTCCAGCGGTACCAGCACGTTCGCTTCGGGGAAGTAGGTGGCCACGCAGCCGCGCGCGATGGCATAGGGCAGCACGAAGAAATCCGTGGCCACCCGCTCGCGACCGTAGTTGCTCAGCAGATCCACGCGGTCCCGTTCGCGCAAGCCTTGGGCGCGCATGTCGTCGACATGCATCAACACCACGCGCCGTTCGCCACGGATGCCCCGGTAGCGATCATCCAAGCCATAGATGGTGGTGTTGAACTGGTCGTGCGTGCGGATGGTCATCATCAGGAACGCACCTTCCGGAACGGTCCATTGCGGCGCTGCATCCACGCTGAATTTAGCGCGGCCGTCGGGTGTGGTGAAACGTGCACCATCGCGTGCACCATTCGGCAGTACGAAACCGTCGGGCTTACGCACACGCTTGTTGAAGTCGGCGAAACCGGGGATGACGGCTTGGATCTCGTCGCGGATCAGGTCGTTGTTCTGCGCCAATGACGACCATTGCAATGGCACTCCGTCACCGAGTGTCGTTGCGGCCAGTGCACACACGATCCATGCTTCGCTGCGCAGCTGCTCCGAGGCGGGCGTGTGCGATCCCTGCGAGCGATGCACCACGCTCATGCTGTCCTCCACCGTCACGAATTGGGGTTTGCCGTTCCTCACCGGCGAGCCTTGCAAGGTGTGGGGCAGGTCCAGTTCACTGCGGCCGAGACAGGGTAGTATGATCGCCTCTTCACCGGTGATCACGTGGCTGCGGTTCAGCTTGGTGCTCACCTGCACGGTCAAGGTGCAGTTCATCAACGCACGGGCGGTGACCTCGCTATCCGGTGTGGCGCTGATGAAGTTGCCGCCCAGGGCGAAGAAGACCCTGCCGCGTCCATCGCGCATCGCCTCGATACCATCCACCACATCGAAGCCATGGGCGCGCGGTGCGCTAAAGGCATAACGCGCATCCAACGCTTGCAGGAAGTCCTCAGCGGGCTTCTCGTAGATGCCCATGGTACGGTCGCCTTGCACGTTGCTATGGCCGCGCACCGGACACGCACCCGCGCCCGGTTTGCCAAAGGCGCCGCGCAACAACAAGAGGTTCACCACTTGGCGGATGTTCGCCACCGCGTTCACGTGTTGCGTAAGGCCCATCGCCCAGGTGATGATGATCTTCTCCGTGCCGCAGATCAAATCCGCGAGTTCGTGGAACTGCGCCAGCGGCACACTACACGTGTCCGCCATCTGTTGCACGTCCACACTGCGCAGTTCGCTGATGAAGGCATCGTAACCCTCCGTGCGTTCGTTGATGAACGTGCGGTCGAACACCGTGCCCGGTTCCGCATCCTCGCGGTCCAGCAAGAGGCGCATCACACCCTTCAACAAGGCCACATCGGTGTTGATCCGCAGGCCGATGTGCAGGCTGCTCAAGGCTGTTCCGCCTTTCAGCACGGCCACTGGACTCTGGGGGTCCACGAAGCGCTGTGTGCCGGCCTCGGGCAGCGGATTCACGCTCACCACCTTGCCTCCGTTCACCACGCACTTCTCCAAAGCGCTCAACATGCGCGGGTGGTTGGTGCCGGGGTTCTGCCCCATCACGATGATCAGCTTCGCCTGGTGCAGGTCCTCCAAGCTCACCGTGCCTTTGCCGATGCCGATGGTCTCGCCCAGCCCCACGCCACTGCTTTCGTGGCACATGTTGCTGCAGTCGGGCAGGTTGTTGGTGCCGAAGCGCCGCACGAACAACTGGTACAGGTAGGCCGCCTCATTGCTCGCGCGACCGCTGGTGTAGAACACAGCTTCGTTCGGGGAGGGCAGTGTCTTCAATGCCGCCGCTGTGTGCGCGAGCGCCGCATCCCAAGCAATGGGCTCATAGTGCGAACTGCCTTTGCGCAGCACGAAGGGCTCGGTGATCCGGCCCGCCTTGCCCAGCTCGAAGTCGCTCCAGGTGCTCAGCTCCTCCACGCTGTGCCTGGCGAAGAACGCCCGGTCCACGCGCTTGGTGGTAGCTTCCTCGGCAATGGCTTTCGCGCCGTTCTCGCAGTACTCGCCCAGTTTGCTGCGGTGGTCGGGATCAGGCCATGCGCAACCCGGGCAGTCGAAGCCGTCCTTCTGGTTCAGCTTGTTCAGGATCTTCAACCCATCCAGCACGCCCACCTCTTCCTGGATATGCCCCAGCGCCACCGTCACTGCCTTGATACCCGCCGCGCGGTCGGGCATCGCATGCAACTTCAACCCGGTGTGGCGGTCGGGAGGCAGCAATTGGAGGGTGCGGGGGTTCATGAGCGGGGATGCGAAAGGTAGGGAGCACGGAAATGGTTGCTGCTGCCATCTCCGGAACTGTTCCGACTCCATTGACGCGCAGATCACACTGAAGCTGACCACGGGCCGCTGGTGCGTAGCTGCGATCAATTTGCTCCTCCGCAAGACCTATCCTCGCATCGGTGAACTACCGTCCGTCCCGGTCTCCAATGTTCTGTGTAATGCAGAACTACCTTGTCCGCTCAACCTTACCCGACCATGATCCATTACTGGTATATGATCGCGAGGATCATGGTGCTGCGGAAGTTCCAGCCGCCGGTGGCCTTCGATGCCACGCTGGAGCGCAGTTTCCGGGTGCGCCTGTTCGATTGCGACGGCCTGCGGGTGATGACGGCTTCCCGATATCCGGCATACATGGACTTCATCCGCTGGGAGCTGATCGCACGCTCTCCCTTGTTCGGCGCGATCGTAAAGCGCGGGCTGGCCCCTACGTTGGGCTCACAGAAGCTCATCTATCGTCGGCCCTTGAAGCGCTTCCAGCGCTTCAACCTGCGGCTGCAACTGGTGGGCTGGGACGATAAATGGGTGTATCACCTGCATCACTTCACGCAAGAGGGCCGCATCCATGCGATCGGTGTGACACGAGCCTTGATCTGGAAGCGCGATGTGCCCAGCTTGTTGGGGGACATCATCCGTGAAGCCGGCGGACCCGCAACAGCGAAGGCCCACCGGGTTGGGTGAACGACCTGTTCGTGAACGACGTCTCGTTGCTGGAGATGGATGAGCGGGAACTGTTCTCCTGAGCTCAACTCGTGGCGTTCAATGCAGCATTCACTTCTCCCCGCTGGCGCGAATCAGACCTGCTACCGCGAGTCTGTGACCCATGCTCCCTACCCCAACCATTCTCCTCCGCCCGAAGCGCCAAGGCGGTCTTGCCATCGGGGCCGAAGCGGTCGCGGATGCGAACGCGCTACTTGCTCAGGGTGCTGGTGGAGATATTCCTGATCAGTCATTCTTCCAGCCCTTACCGAATGCCGTGTTCGGTTTGAGGTAGAGCACATCGTTCCGTAAGTCCAAAATCCAGTTGAAGCGCTTCAGCACGTCGCCTCCGATCACGTTCGCTTCGATCTTCGCGCGTGGATCCATGACGCTCGCGGGTACGTCAGTAAAGCGTTCTTCGCCGACCACGAGCTCCGGTATGATCGTACGCACGTTCCTCAAGACGTTGTTGTACGAGTCGCGAAGCACTTCCACACCAAGCGAGTCACGCACTGGGAAAGCAGAATGCGCGCCCATGATCAGTGCACCGCTGTAGCCGGTATGCACCATGAACGGATACTTGGTCATGCCTTCTCCTGTGGAAAGCGAACAGCGGATGTAGAAGCTGCCTCGGACGTATGTGATGGGCACAGCTTCATGGCCGGTCAAGTCCTGTGGTGGACGATCATGCACAATGAGCAAGCCCTTGTCGTAGTCCATTTCAAGCACCTGGTCCGCGAAGAAGTCATAGCCCACCTTGCCATCGCTACCCTCGCCGGAGAGTTCATCCACATGGATCTCCAAGTCCCGCATCCGCTGCTGGCCGATCCGTAATTCATTGTGCAGGCTCACCCCGGTTTGTGCACTTCCGCCCCAAGAAGTGCCTACGGATCCCTGCCCATCCATGTGGAATGCCTTCATGCGCTTGCGCGCTTCATCGATGACGACAGTGCCGCGCATGCCGGTGTGGAACATGAGCGTGAGCGTGTCCACTTCGTTCAACACGGCTTGCAGGAGCACATTGTTCGCCGGGGTCAGGCGGAAGGGAATAGTGTCCGGAAGCGCCTGCGCTGGAGGATATTCGTATGCCAACATCTCGGGCGTGATCGCACTGCGCAAGCGGGTGTAACAACTATCGGTATCGTTCAGCAGGATGACAAGGTCGTGATGTTCGCCGGGCTTCAGCGTGAAGCTCAGTGAATCGCGGTCGGTGATGAAGCGGACCACTTTCGATCGGCGTGTTCGATCCGCCGTATAGATATCTGGTCGGGCAGAAGGGTCCAAGGACCAATAGGCCGTTCGGCGTTCATCGCCGTCCACGATGGTGATCACCGATGCGGAGGAGCGGAGCACCGGAAGCGTTTGCTGTGCCCGAACCGGGCCTTCAACAAGGATCAGGGTCAGGAGCAGGTGAAGGGCGATCCGCATCGTACCAATATAGCTCCACCCGGCTACCGCGAGTCTTTGGCTCCTGAGCCTCCCCTACCCGATCCCATTCTGTTTCGCCCACAGGGCTATGGCGGTCTTGCCATCGAGGCCGTAGCGGTCGCGCCATTTGCGCAGGGTGCTGGTGGAGAACTTCATGATGGCGGCCATCTCCTCATACATGTAGCATTTTTCATTCCTGGATCTATACGTGCAACCACCTCCCGACCTTCGCCCCATGGAACACCCTGGTGACCAGCTCCGCGCCGCGATCGAACAAGCACTCCCTCGGTTATTGGCCATATCCGATGCCCAAGCCGCTCAACCACCAGCACCTGGCAAGTGGTGCCCCAAGGAAGTGATCGGCCACTTGCTCGATTCCGCGAACAACAACCTCGCGCGTTTCGTGCGGCTGCAGACCACGGACCATCTGCACTTCGAAGGCTATGAGCAAGAGGCATGGGTGCAGGCCCAAGGCTATGCCACCGCAGAGTGGGCCGAGCTGGTGGAGCTTTGGGCGCGGTACAACCGCCACGTCGCCCGCGCCATGGAACTGGTGCCGCACGCGGCCGCGCACGCTCCTCGCCAGGAGCATCGTGTACTGGGTAGCACCTATGCGCCCTTGCCCGCCGATGGTGTGCCCACTTTGTACTGGTTGATGTGCGACTACGTGGAACACCTGAAGCACCACCTGCGGCAGATCGGGTAAGTGCCCCTCCCGATCAAACGCCAGTTGGACCATGGTCCTAACTTGAACGTCTGAGGCAACAGAGCAGCACGCTCAAGTTACCAAGGATGAAAGCACAACGCACGACATGAAGAAGAAAGAGAGCAAGCTGGTCATGGGCATGGCCATGGGGGTCGCCATCGGCACGGCCATTGGTGTGGCTACGCACAACCTGGGGCTGTGGCTTAGCCTTGGTATTGCGATCGGCACCGCCATCGGTTTTGCCATGATGAAGAGGGGAATGACATCGGGGATGCCTAGGTGGCATGGTGCCCCACCTTGCTGAACGCTCCACCGAAGACGGTTTGAGCACAAGTAGTTTTGCGGGATGGCCAACGAGCACCACCGGATCGCTCAAGCGACATTCACCTTTCTCCAGAACTTGGAACGGCACAACGACCGCAACTGGTTCCTGGTGAACAAGGAGCGCTACCAGACCGCGCAGACCAACGTGGCCACATTCATCGACGCGCTGCTCGAACGCATGCGCAAGCACGACATGCTCTCCACGGATACGGGCAAGGAAGCGATGTACCGGATCTACAACGACACCCGCTTCCACAAGGAAAAGGCACCGTACAAGACCTGGTTCGGAGGTAGTATCGGTCGTGTGAAACCGGCCCTTCGCGGAGGGTACCACTTCCGCATCAAGCCGGGCGGATCCTTCGTAGCCTGCGGCTTTTTCGCGCCAGAACCTGCCGACCTGAAACGCATCCGGATGGACATCGACCAGGACCTGGAGACCTGGCGCAAACTGCTCAAGGCGAAGAAGCTGTGCGACACCTTCGGGGAGCTCATGGGCGATGGCGTGAAGACCGCACCGAAAGGCTACGCCAAGGATCACCCGGGCATCGACCTGTTGCGCCGCAAGCAATTCCTGTTCCGCCATCCATTCACCGATCGCGAGGTGCTGTCGGCGAACTTTCTGGAGAACATGGACAACGTTTACCGGAACATCCGCCCCTTCTTCGATCACATGAGCGAGGTGCTCACCACCGATGAGAATGGAGTGTCGTTGCTGTGATAACCGAACCGATGAAAGAACCCTGGCCAGACCTGGCCTTCGGGCTGGAGCTGGCTCAGGACATCGCTTTCAAACCAATGCGTCCGCATACGTGTTCTACTTTCACAGACCCAAGAACCAAGCACAACACGATACATGATCCGATCAAGCAAAGCCATTTGGAAAGGCTCCGGAAAGGAAGGCCAAGGCCATCTCACCAGCACCAGCGGTGTATTGAAGGACACCCCCTATTCGTTCATGACCCGCTTCGTGAGCGAGGATGGAAAGGCTGGCACGAACCCCGAGGAGCTCATTGCCGCCGCTCATGCCGGCTGCTTCACCATGAAACTGAGCTTCGTGCTCGGGAACGGCGGTCATACCCCGGATGAACTCGACTGCACTTCGCAAGTGAAATTAGGCCCAGTCGAAGGTGGCACCGGCATCGTCGGCATCCATCTGGAGTTGAAGGCCAAGGTACCCGGCATCAGCCAGGAGGACTTCGACAAGTGCGCCGAAGAGGCGAAGGTGAACTGCCCCATCAGCCAGGTGCTGAAGGCTGTGCCGATCACCATGACCGCGGTGCTGGTCTAGGTACTGGTCCGCTTCCCGCTAGGCTTGCACGTTGAACCGTACGGGCCTGCTCGAGCGGGTCATCAAGTGCGAGAATGAGCGGATCGCCTGAATGCCGAAGTCGCTGCACATTGTGGTGTGCAGCGACTTCTATTTTGGTGGTGTTTTGGTCGCCATGGAATGGAAAATGCGAGCATTCCAACTCGCGAAAACCAGTGGTCCTCCAAGACATTCGACAAGGAGATCCACCAGAGCGGTTGGTCCGGAGAAAGGTTCACTGCCTTGCCCAAACACCATCACCAAGAACGTAGCGGACCATCGGTCG
>CAYQMC010000103.1:0-10941 GCA_964418285.1 uncultured Chryseobacterium sp. | reverse complement strand
TCCCTTTTACGGGGTGGGCTTCTACCTGGGTGTGCGCTTTGCCTTCAGTGCAGGGCAGCTGTTCTCGGTGGCGCCATTCCTGCTTATCCTGGTCATACATGGGGTGGATCTGATCTACCGGGGCTATGCGATCTCCATGGTCAACCGCATCTACTGGTTGGGCATGGCCTTTCTGGTAAGTATGACCGCAGGTATGTGGATGGCATTCTACAAGGGTTTCCCGGGATTCCTGTTCCTGAACACCCTGGGGCAGACCATCATGTTCTTCGTGCCCTTCAACGCGGCTATCGTGCTCCAGATCGTGAACCGGGACAACAAGGACTTCGATTATTCCGGCATGTTCCTCAAGAGCCTCATCATCCTCATGGGTGTGAATTTCGTGGGCTATGCGGCAGGCTTCAGCAATTTGGTACATGCCTTTCCTGGTCGTGTCAGCTTCCCATTCATGCGTGGCCTGTATGATGCATCGCACCTGCTGTCCATCATCAATCTCATGCTGCTTTTCCAGTTCAAGGACTTCACGGGTAAGCCACTTCGCTTCCTGGGTATGCTGGCCTTCTACCTCCTGAACCTGGCCTTGATGGTGAACATCAACAGCCGGCTTTCCTTCCTTGCTTTCCTGATCATCACGGTGCTCTTTGTTACGCGCATCATCCGCACCACACGCCTGCTCTATACGTTGTCTCTGTTCACAATGCCGCTGCTCTTGAGCTTCGCACTGTTCATATACGAAATACTCACTCTTCCGGTCTTCTCGGCTGTCCTTACACGGGTCAGCAAGCACGATGTCACATCGTTCAATGGCCGATCCTATTTGTGGTATGGAGCCTTTGAGTGGTTCATGACCGATCGGCGGGGATTGCTGTTCGGCGGTGGTTACAACGCCCAAGCCGGGCTTGGATTCATGGACCGCATCGGTGTCCTGTGGGGTGTGGAGAAGTCGGATATGATCCACATGCACAGCTCCTTTTTGCAGATCCTGCTCGCCCAAGGGGTCGTCGGGCTCATGCTTATGTACGCCATCATGTGGCACCTCTACAAGTACTACCGTAGGCAATACATGGTCGGTACCATCGAGGCGCCGCTATTCTCCGCGGTGGCATATCTCCTCTTCATCTGGCAGATCGACATCTTCTGCTACGGTATGGATTTCGGAATACCCATCCTGTTCTCCATGCTCGCGGCTATCGCAGTGGACCAGCGTATGATGACCCGTAACGGAACTGAAACCGATCCCGACCTCAGCACATGAACGGCACATTGGAAGGAGGTACGCGTCTGAGCGGCATGCAGTTCAAGGATGGCCCGGATCGTCCCTTGGTCAGTATCGTCACCGTGGTCTACAACGGAGCGGCCACCTTGCGCCGCACCATCGATAGTGTGTTGGGGCAGACCTACGACAACGTCGAATACATCCTTGTGGACGGTGGCTCCTCGGACGGTACGGTGGACCTGTTGCGCGAGTACGATGATCGACTCGCCTACTGGTGCAGCGGTCGTGACAAGGGCATCTATGACGCGATGAACAAGGGTGTGGCACTGTGCACCGGTCGATGGGTGGGTCTCATCAATGCGGATGACTGGTACGAACCGGACACTGTGGAGCGTATGGTGGAAGCGGTACGCGGGAACCCTGGAGCGAACGTGGTGCATGGGGACATCTGGATGCGTTACCCCAATGGCGAACGATCGCTGAAACGTGCACGGGTCTCCGGTTTCCTGCTGAAATATTGGGAGATGGTGCTGAACCACCCCAGCTTCTTCGTTCGCCGCAGCTTTTACCAAGGGCGGCCGTTCGATGATCGTTTGCGTGTCAGCGCTGACCACAAATGGACCTATGAGGCGTTCCGCGATGCTTCCGAAAGCTTCATATACCTGCCGGTGCCCCTGGCCAATTTCACCGTAGGCGGTGCAAGTATGAGCGTGCCCCTGGGACGGGTACTGTCCGAGGGGAAACAGGTGTGCCGTGATCTGGGTATGGGGCACTTGGAGACCCTGCTCGGCCTGACGGTGCGCGCATTGCTCTATCCCGTGCAGCATATGAAGCTGCGCTACAACCAGTTCGTAGCCCCCAAGCTCAACAAACCTGTTTGACCATGGCCAGTCCCTTTGCCATCTTCCAGGACCTTGGCGCCAACCGCGGCAATCCGAAAGGCATGCTGGTGATGGTCCTCTTCCGGCTGGCCCACCTGCTGCGCGGCACCACGATCACGTTTGTCCTTTTCCTGCCCTATTTCCTGTTCTATCGCTTTTTCGTGGAATGGCTCCTGTGCATCGAATTGCCTTGGAAGACATGCATTGGACCGGGCTTCCGCATCGACCATGGGCAGGCACTGGTGGTGAACGATAACACGATCTTCGGCGCCGGTTGTACCGTTCGCAACAGCACAACGATCGGCAACAAGCGCTTACAGGATGGCAGCTACAGTGCTTCGCCCCGATTCGGGGACAGGGTGGATATCGGCGCCAACGCGATCATCATCGGACCGATCACCGTGGGCAATGATGCTGCCATCGGTGCGGGCGCGGTCGTGGTGAAGGACGTGCCTGCCGGGTGTGTTGCGGTCGGGAACCCGGCCAGGATCATTGCCAAAAGGACCACCTAGGCGATCCGCGCCAACTTCTTGTTCTCAAGAATGGTCAGGAGTTGTTGGATGCAGCAGGACCAATCCAACCGTTCTTCGAATTCTTTCCGGCTTGCATGTGCCAAGGCCCGATACGCCGGCCCACTGGACCAGATGCCGACCAACCGGTCCGCTATGGTTCCTGCATCCACATGCACGGGGAACAGAAGACCGTTGCACCCATCGGAGATCACAGTACTTACGCCGCCCACATCACAGGCTACGCTGGGAAGACCGTACGCCGATGCCTCGGCGTAGACCATTCCATAGCATTCCGCTTGTGATGGAACCACCAGGAAGTGCGCGTTGCGTAGCGAGCTCTCCAGGAGGTCATTGTCGGCAGTGGAGTGCTTGTTCAAAAGGCCAAGGACCTTTACCCGTCGATGAGGCTTGTCCAATTTGGGCTCACAACCGATGATCGTAAGCTCCGTGGCTACTCCCCGCTTTTCCATTTCCCGCTGGACCCGTATGACCAGATCACCCTGTTTTCGCTCCCAGTCGTAACCGATGTAGGTCAGTTTGCAAACGGTTCGGCTGCGTTCAGCGATCGATCGGGCGGTCGCAACGGCGTCAGGAGGGGTCGGCAGGTTCGGGCCGAAGGGTACCACATGCACCTTCGCTGGGTCACCGCGGTGGTCGGACAGGGCTGATCCCGCAGCCCAGGAGGAGGAATAGATGGCATTATCGCATCGTGCCAAGGCCAGGTTCTCGACCTCCATGCCACTTCGTATCGTTTCACTGCTCAGGTTGCTGAACTCCTCATAAAAACCCAGCATGGAAGCGAACGTGGCATCGGTCCAGAAAGCTGTTGGAAGACTGGTTCGCAAATACGCGATGGGCAGGGAACTGGAGCTCAGCACCAGATCGGGAACACGGGGCAGTGCAGCCAATTGCTTTTCCACGGAACGTGCCAATTCCTGTGCGATACTCTGCTGTCTTTCGGCGTGGAATTGCTGCCCTACGACCTTGTACATTGCCTTGCGGGCGTGCAGGTACAAGGTCGAATGCGAAACAGAGGGAATGATCACGTCCACTTCATGCCCCTGATCGCGCAGCCCTCGCACCATGCTCGCGGCCGTTTCCGGCCAACTGCCTGTGGGTCGTAGACCGGTGAAGTTGATGAATGCGATGCGCATGGTTCGGAGTCCGGAGTCCACCTTCACAGGGGGCTCTTGTGAACGGGTGCGAAATTACGGCGAATGGTACCGTTCCGCTTACCCTTCTTCAGGGACCCGGCCAGCCATGGGGTCATTCCACCACCAGTCGTAGTGCCGTTTGGCCGACTCCACTTTGCATGATCAGGAGGTAGGAGCCGGGCCTCACGTGTTGTGCTACTGAGAATCGGGTTGCGCCCGCCAACATGGAGTACTCCTGCACCACACGGCCGGTCATGTCCACCAAGGTGGCCGTGGTCGCTGATGTGAGTGCTTCCATGAAGTGCACTTGGTTTCCAGCGCGGACTGGGTTGGGGTAGAGCCCTGGGAGGGGTGCCATATCGGTCTGTTCATCCACTCCCGTAGTAAGCGAGCAGGCCGCATCATCCTCTTTTTGCAGTACCACCGATCCGAACGGGGGCAAGGAGAACGATCCGCTGTACATCTGGCCGTTCACATCGCTCCAGCAGCCCTCGAGCATGAACTCTTGTGTGCTCCCGAACTCGTTGTATACCAACCGGAATCGATCATTGGGGTCAAGTGGTGTCACCTGCACACGCTCGAGGGAAACGTTGTCCAACCAGAAGCGTGGGTTGGTGTGGTGGTTGATGAACTGGGTGCGCACCGCTTCGCTACGGTCGCTTTGGAAGAAGATGGACATATCCCGCCGCTCCATGTCGAAGGGTACCTTCTTCTGGAACATGGCATATGGCCCCGCCATCTGGGATTGTGATTTCACTTCGGTGTCCAGGGTTCCGCTCACGTTGGATTGGATACCGAACCGAAGCCGGTAGAACTCGCCATCGATCACTTCGCCCATTTCACTGGGGTGAAGGAAGTGGACATCGTAGGTGTTGTTGTTCAGGAAATCCAGCTTCAAGGCTCCGTTGTCGAGGTACGCGTTGTCGCGTACGATGTTCGCTTCGGTAGGCCATCCCACCCAGCCGTTCACGTTGGAGTCGAAAGAGCTGTTCGGGATCATATTGGGTGTGAGCACGGCGTCCACTTGGTATGGGCTTAGTCGCAATGGGCTTCGCGTGGATCCCACATCCACACCGCGGGATGCTTGCCATTGTTCAAGCGTGAAGTACTCCCGCTGGCCGGAGAAGATATTGAAGATGTAGATGCTCAACTCCTCGTAAGGACTGAAGTAGCGGTTGTTCGTGAACGTTCCGAAATCCACGCGTTGGTCCGAGTACACATTGAAGTGGCGCATGGTCAGCTGTTCGGGCCGAATGCTGAAGAGGATGTTACCGGAGTACACATCGTCGAACTGTGGCACATGGTAAGGCGGCGTTGCTCCCGGTCCGGTAGCGTTGCTGGCATCGGAAAGGCTGAGCTGGATGCCATTGTCGAACAGTACGTTATCGCGGATAACATTGCCTTGTGAGACCATGCTGTGGTCCACGTGGATGCCGGCCCCGTCGCAGCGAGCAACAGTATTGCGTTCCACGGTTGCGTTCCGTATCGACGTGTTGCCGAAATAGATGCCGAATCCGATCTTGTAGAATGCGAAGTGCGATGTGGCCACACTGGAGAGGTCGCAGTCCATGTCCACAACGATATTATCCCGTATGGTTATGCCATCGGCATGGTCGAACGCTATGCCTGCACCGTCGTTGAGAATGCTCGTGGCGTGCTGGACCACGTTCCGCTCCACCAAGGTGTTGTTCTCGGCAATGATGCCGATGTAGCCCACATTGTTCAAGCGGTTGTTTCGAACCACTGCCCCATCGCCCGTTACCCGAAGGCCCATGTAACCCCACCAGCTCTCGCCCATTCCCGGGTCGATGGCGATATCGGTGAGCACATTGCCTTCCACCACCGTATTGGGTTCGTCATACACGCTGACGGCCGTGGCGTAGGTGCGGTGGATGGTATTGTTCAGGTACTGGTTGTTGCTCCCCGAGCTGGAAATGGCCTTGTACAGATAGCGGAATGTGCAGCCGGTAACGGTGATATGGCTGGCCACTTCGGTGCTGATGCCTGCTGCGGTCTGGCCTTCGAACGTAAGGTCCTGGATGCGGAGGTGCTGCTGCTGCCAGCCCGGCACCAATCCATGCTCGTGGATCGAAGCGCGGATATCCATGCTGTTCGGGTCACTGTTGCCTGGCGCCCAGAAGTAGATGTGCCCGGTGGCTCCGTCATGGAACCACTCGCCGGCCATGTCCAGCATGTTCAGTTTGTTCTGTAGGAAGAAACCCCAGTCGTCGTTCTGAAGGTTGACCAGGATGGGGTCGAAGGAGAGCGTACCATTGCTGAAATTCGAAACGGTCGAGTTCTCGAACGACCAATTCGTGGTGCGGATGACCACCGTGGCATTGTTCCAATGGCCGTTGGCCTGGTCCAGCGCGCTTCCGGCATTGATGGTGGAGGTGCTGCCTTGCACATTGCGCAACCAACCTGAGTTGGGGTGGCGTGCCAAGGTCATGGGTGCGTTGTTGGCCATCAGGTATCCGGCATTTCCGCTGAAGGGAGCACGCCAGACATTGCCCTGGTGCTGGGTCCAGCCGGTCACAGGCACCCCGCCTGATATCACCGGCTTCTCGCCACTGCCGTACGCGCCGAACACGATCGGCGAAGCTGCCGTCCCGGAGCGGTAGATGGAAAGCACGCCGGGGTAGGTGCCACCCCGCTGGAAAAGGACCTGATCGCCGGGTTGGATCTCCAGCATATGCTGTTGCACCCGGGCGATGGTCTGCCATGCCTGGGATTGCGATGTGCCGCTGTTGGAGTCGTTGCCGCTGGGCGATACGTAATACGTGACCGCCAGCATGGTCTGGGTGGATGCAACGAGTAGCAGGATCAGAACAAAGCGGGGGAGAAGAAGAGTGCGCATGGGGATGGCCTTAGAGGCTGTTCAACCCCGTAGCGTGGTGTGGGGTTGCGTTTTTCCGACCAAATACAGGTTATTGTCGATGGATCGGAGCGTGAAGGGGGGCGACCTGCACTTAGGTCTGTTGATCCTTCCCTGGCCAAAGCCCACCGTGCTATGGGGCGACGGATACTTTTGCCGCGTGCGAACCGATGAACGACCGCTCCGTATCCTGGTGGTGGGCCAGACCCCTCCGCCCTTTGGGGGCCAGGCCGTGATGATCGAGCACTTGCTCCAAGGCTCGTACAAGCGCATTCGGCTTTATCATGTGCGCATGGCGTTCTCCGATGACATGGAGAGCGTTGGCAAATTCGCCTTGCGCAAGGTGCTCGTACTGTTCAGCACCATCGCGTCGATCTGGTGGGCGCGCTTCAAGTTCCGTACACCGGTCCTGTATTACCCGCCAAGTGGCCCCAATAAGGTGCCGGTACTGCGCGATATCGTCCTGCTCTGCGCCACGCGCTGGTTGTTCAGTAAGGTGGTTTTCCACTTCCATGCCGGCGGGGTATCCGCCTTCGAACCTGAGCTTCCCTCTGCTCTTAGGCCCCTGTTCCGATGGGCCTATCGCAGGCCCAGCCTGGCCATCCGCACAGCGCCGCAAAACCCCGAAGATGGTAAGGCCCTTGGTGCACGTCGCGATGTGGTTGTGCCCAACGGCATTCCCGATCTGCGCGGAACGGTGCCCGAACGTACCGCGGGCCCGGGTGAGCCGCTGGTGATCCTCTTCACCGGGGTCCTCATCCCCTCCAAGGGGGTGCGGGTCTTGTTGGAAGCCTTCCGGATAGTGGTGGAGCGCGGTGTTGCGGCCCGCCTGGAACTCATGGGCAAATGGGGGGACGCCGGCTTCGCGGGTGAATGCAGCCGTTTTGTTGAGGAACATGACCTGAAGGACAGGGTGGTCTTCCTGGGTGTGAAGCGCGACCGCGAGAAGAACCTCCACTTCGCAGGCTGCGACATCTTCTGTTTTCCGTCCTATTTCGAGGCCGAGAGCTTCGGTCTTGTGCTGGCCGAGGCCATGCAATTCGCCAAACCTGTGGTGAGCACGCGTTGGCGCGGTATACCATCGGTTGTCCAGGATGGTGTGAACGGCTATCTGGTGCCTATCGAGGACCCCGTTTCGTTGGCGGATCGACTTCAGGTCCTGGCTGTCGATCCGGTGCTGCGCGAGAAGATGGGAAAGGAAGGTCGGCGCATCTTTACCCGCGATCTTACGTTGGAAGCCTTCCATCGGTCCATGGAGCGAGAGCTCGGTGGCCTTTTCGAACAGCATTGAGCAGCATGCGCATCCTCGTTACCGGCGGTTCTGGATTCATCGGCACCAACCTCATGGCGTTCTACATACGTCAGGAAGTTCCTGTGTTGAACGTGGATTGGAATCCACCCTTGGATCCCTCGCAGGGAGCGTTCTGGCGGGAAGGTGATCTGATGGACGAAGCGGCATTGGAGGCCGCATTCGCCGAATTCCAGCCCACCCATGTCGTGCACCTGGCAGCGCGCACCGATACGGACGATCAGTCCCATGTGGACGCATACATCCAGAACCACGAGGGGACAAGGATCCTGCTTGAGGTGGTGAAGCGGCACCCTGGCATCCTGCATATCATCGTTACCAGCACGCAATTCGTGTGCGAGGCCGGATACCAGCCCAAGCACGACCAGGATTACAGACCCTTCACCATCTACGGCGAATCCAAGCGGATAACCGAGCAGTACACCCGCGATGCCGGTCTTTCCTGCATGTGGACCATCATCCGCCCCACCACCATTTGGGGGCCTTGGAGCCTGCGCTACCGCGATGTCCTTTTCAAGGTGATGCGCAAAGGCCTCTACTTTCATCCGGGCAAAGGCCGGGTGATCCGCTCCTATGGGTACGTGGGCAATGTCGTGTGGCAGATCGACCGTATGCTGAACGCCCCGAGGGAACGTGTGGAGGGCAAAGTCTTCTATGTGGGCGATCCCCCCTTCGATCTCCGGGTTTGGGTGGAGGCCATTTCAAAGGCCTTGGTCGGCAAGCCGGTGCGGTACATGCCCACCTGGTTCGTAAGAAGCCTAGCGTTGTGTGGCGACGCGCTGAAGGCCTTGGGTCTACCGTTCCCGATCACCAGCGGTCGCTACCGCAGCATGACCAGCGATTACATCACACCGATGGACAAGACCATTGCTGCCTTGGGTGAAGCGCCGTACAGCGTGGATGAGGGAGCGCGGGAAATGGTGGCTTGGTACGATGCCGGCAGCGAGCGCATCGTAGCCCCGGCGAAGCGCATCGTGGACCGCAAGAACGATCCGGAAAAGGCATGAGCGCGCATACAAGGCCCTTTCCCAAGCGTAGGGTCATCACGGTCGATATCTCCTTGGGCAGCTTCGCGGAGCAGGTGGCGGCCATTGCCGACCTGGGAGCCGCGCATCGGTCCAGCTACGTGTGTTGCGTGAATTCGCACATGACCATGGAGGCCCGCGACCCCACCTTCGCTCAAGTGGTGAACGGCGCTGATCTGGCCACGGCCGATGGTATGCCCATCGTCAAGTCCTTGGATCTGCTGCACAAGGTGGGGCAGGAGCGGGTTGCCGGGAACGATCTGCTGCCGGCGGTCTTCGCGGAAGCCGAACGCCGGAACTTGAGCGTATTCCTCTATGGGGGTGCCGATCGAACGCTGGAACTCATGTTGGAGCGCACAGCACGGGAGTACCCCAAGCTCCGCATCGCAGGCACCTGGTCACCACCTTTCGGCCCCTTGGAGGCCATGGACTTCGATACCGAGGCCAAGCGTATCAACGATTCAGGAGCCAACATCGTGATGGTATCCTTGGGATGCCCCAAACAGGAACGGTGGATGGCCGCCATGAAAGGAAAGGTGCGTGGTGTGATGCTCGGTCTGGGAGGAGCCTTCCTCCTGTATGCCGGCCTCGATGATCGCGCACCACAATGGATGAGGAACGCCTCCTTGGAATGGTTGTATCGTTTGGCGTTGGAGCCTCGCCGGCTGTGGAAGCGTTATCTGGTGACCAATTCCCTCTTCCTTTTCCACCTGATGAGGGAACTTCCAAGAGCCACACCGGGTAGAAGGACGGACCAAACCAAGGAAGCATAGCCCCCTTGATCGTTCGTCGAATGGCGTGGTCATGGAACGATGAACGGCATTTATTTTCGACGAATGATGGAATATTTACGACGAACTTGACATTTGGTATGGCGGTGCCCTACATTTGCTCGGTCACCAAGAAGCGGTGGTGGAAACACGAGCGAACGGAACAGCGATGGAAAAACGGATACTCGGCAAGGATGGGATCGGACTGGAGGGCTCAACAGCCCTGTCTCCTGAGGTGGGTGGTGAGTTGTCCTCCCTGCTGCGTTCCGGTCGTTTCGCCATGCAGAACGTACAGACCGGCCTCAATAAGGTGTTGACCTTGGAACCCCTGACCTCCGTTAAGGACTTGGTGATCGTGGGCAATGGCCCTGCCGCCGAGGAGATCTTCCAGTACTGCGAGGACCAGACCGTTCGCGGCTACCGCTTCTGCGGGGTGTTCAACGATGGCCCCATTCCGGGAGCTTTGGGCGAACGTCTGTTGGGTGATGTGGAGGCCGCCAAGGCCTATGCTGTTCAGAATCGCATCGACATCCTGTACTGCGCACTTCCCGGTACGCATCGCGAGCAGATCACCGATCTGATGGAGTTCTGCGAGCGCAACACCATCCGCTTCCGCATCATACCCAGCGCTGAGAGCTTCATCCCAGTGGTGAAGACCAGCGACCTGGAGTTCCACGGCGCAGTTCCGGTGAGCAAGATCCGCCGCGAGCCGTTGGAGAAGCCCATGAGCCGCCGCCTGAAGCGCAGCTTCGACATCGTGTTCTCCCTGGGCGTCATTCTCTTCATCTTCTCCTGGCTGTTCCCCTTGTTGGCCATTCTGGTGAAGGCCTCCAGCCGTGGTCCGGTATTCTTCAAGCAGAAACGTTTGGGTCGCGACAATCAGGAATTCGTGTGCTGGAAGTTCCGCAGCATGCGCATGAACGATCAGGCCGATAGCAAGCAGGCCACCAAGAACGACCCCCGCGTTACAGCCATCGGTCGTTTCCTGCGCAAGAGCAACCTGGATGAGATGCCCCAGTTCCTCAACGTGCTGATGGGCAACATGAGCGTGGTTGGTCCACGTCCGCATCCCATCCGCCTGAACCAACAATACCGCGAGATCATCGACAAGTACATGGTGCGCCACTTCGTGCTGCCCGGCATCACGGGTTGGGCCCAGGTGAATGGCTTCCGCGGAGAGACCCGCACCCCCGAATTGATGG
>CAYQMC010000102.1:0-10969 GCA_964418285.1 uncultured Chryseobacterium sp. | reverse complement strand
ACAAAAATATAGACTTTTTACCGGAACATCAACCAACGGCCCTAGTTTCGCCGCTTCCGCACCCCATCAAAACCCGCGCCGTTCGTGGAGTTCATCACCCGACCACAGGATGTGGCACGTTGGTCTGCACAAGCCCGGCGCAAAGGCCGAACCGTTGGATTCGTGCCTACCATGGGGGCCCTGCACGAAGGTCATCTGGACCTGATACGCAGGGCCCGATCCTCCAATGCCGCCGTGGTCTGCAGCATCTTCGTGAACCCGCTGCAGTTCAACAATCCCATGGACCTGGAGCACTACCCCAGACAGTTGGACCACGACCGTGCCATGCTGGAGGAGGCGGGTTGCCATGCGCTCTTCGCACCGAACAAGGAGGATATGTTCGCCGGGCACACACCCATGGTCTACGACCTTGGTGGGTTGGACCATCATTGGGAGGGACCTTCACGGCCTGGCCATTTCCAAGGGGTGGTGAATGTTGTGGAGCGCCTCTTCTTTTACGTCCGGCCGGACCAGGCATTCTTCGGCCAAAAGGACAGGCAGCAGCTGGCCATCATCGACCATGTGGCCAAAACCCTGCGATGGCCAGAGACCATCGTGCCCTGCCCCACCGTGCGGACCGCCGAAGGACTCGCATTGAGTTCGCGCAACCAACGCCTGGATCCGCAACAGCGTCAAGCAGCCACTGTACTTCACAAGGCCTTGCTGCGTGCGGCGGACCTGGCGTTCCGAACCGGGGTACACAGCCTGCAGCAGTCGGTGGAGTCCCTTGTTGCGGCAACACCTGGCGTTGTCTTGGACCACTTCGGCATTGCCCACCCCACCACCCTGGCACCCCTGCAGGATTGGGGGGATCTGCAGGAGGCCGTTGCGCTCATTGCTGCACAGGTGGGTCCAGTGCGCCTGATCGACAACATCACCCTGCGGCGTTGACCTGCCCTTTTGCTTCGGGGACCTACCTTTGAGGCGCTTTTCAGCCCAGATCATGCCCATCTCCATCGACGTCATGCGTGCCAAGATCCACCGGGTATCGGTCACCCAGGCGGCACTCAACTATGTAGGCAGTATACAGATCGACGAGGACCTGTTGGATGCGGCCGGCCTGCTCGAAGGGGAAAAGGTGCAGGTGGTGAACATCAACAACGGTGAACGTCTCGAGACCTACATCATCAAAGGCGAGCGCGGCTCCGGCATCGTGAGCCTGAACGGACCTGCTGCACGCAAGGCCCAGGTGGGTGACATCGTGATCGTGATCGCCTACGGTCACATGCCCTTGGAGGAGGCGCGCACCTTCAAGCCCACCATCGTCTTCCCCGACGAGGTGACGAACAAGCTGAAAGCCTGAACGTATGCGGAAAGCCCTGGTCAGTGGGCTGCGCATGGCCATCCCGATAGCGCTCGGGGTATGGTTGGTACTTTACTTCTATCGCCAACTGAACGAGCAGCAGCGCGATGAGCTGTTCATGGCCTTCCGCGAAGCCAATTGGTGGTGGCTGGGACTGAGCGTGGTGTTCGGCCTTGGCAGTCACATGAGCCGGGCGTGGCGCTGGCGCTACCTGCTATCGCCCCTGGGCCACAGCGTGGGCTTCTGGAATGCCTTCAACGCGGTCATGAGCGGCTACTTCATGAACATGCTGATCCAACGCGCCGGTGAGGTAAGTCGCGCGGTAATGCTGGACCGCGCAGAAAAGGTGCCGTTCGAGAAAGGATTCGGCACCATCCTCGGCGAACGCGCCGTGGATTTGGTGATGCTGCTGGTCATCGCAGGCCTGACCATGGTCCTGCAACTGGACAAGTTGGAGCTGTTCCAGGAACGCATCACTGCTTTCCGCGCCGAGCAAGGTGACCCCGCAGCGGCATCCGGCGGCTGGCCATGGTGGTCGATCGCAGCCATCCTTGTTGTTGTGCTTGGAGTGGTCGCAGGGCTGTATATCCTGTTGACGCGTCCTGCATTGCAGGCCCGCTTGAAGAAGACCATACGCGGCTTCTACGAAGGTGTGGCTATCGTTTTCCGCACACCACACAAGGGTGCTTTCCTGTTCCACACACTCCTGATCTGGGTGTTGTACATCGCCATGTTCTGGGTGGGCTTCATGGCCCTGCCAGGCACACAGGAAGTGCCATTTGCCGGGGTGATGGCCGGCTTTATCGCGGGCTCCATCGGCATCGTGCTGGTGCAGGGTGGTATCGGTGTGTACCCCGCTTTCGTCGCCCTCATCGTAAGCGTGTACATGCCCGCACCCGAAGGCGCCGGACTGCTGCGCCCCGATGCGCTGGCCATGGGTTGGCTGATCTGGGTGGCCCAGACGCTCATGACCATTGTCGTTGGCGGCCTGTCCCTACTTTTGATCTCCCGCACAGGGAAACCCAAAGCAGCATGACCGGAGAAGTAGCCCTGCCCCCTCACGATGAACGGATCGTCGATCTTGTACAGGTGCAACGCCTGTGCAACATCTGGAGGATGAAGGGCGACCGCATCGTGTTCACCAACGGCTGTTTCGACATCCTTCACAGGGGCCACGTGGAATATCTGCACGAAGCGGCTGCGCTGGGAGATCGGCTGGTCATTGGTGTGAACACCGACGCCAGTGTGGAACGCTTGGGCAAAGGGGATGGCCGACCCTACAACGACCAGGACAGCCGCGCCAAGGTGCTTGCCGCCCTGCGCTTGGTCGATGCCGTGGTGCTCTTCGACCAGGACACGCCGCTGGAACTGATCCAGAACATCGGACCGGATGTGCTTGTGAAAGGTGGCGACTACACCGAGGACCAGATCGTGGGTGCCGACCTTGTACGCGCCAACGGCGGCGAGGTGCGCAGTTTGAAACTGGTGGATGGTTATTCCACCACGGGCCTTGTGGAAAGGATCCGCAATGGCGGCTAAGGTCCGCTCCAAGTTCGTTTGCCAAAGCTGCGGCACGGCCCATGCGCAGTGGATGGGGCAATGCAACCAGTGCAAGGAATGGAACACGCTGGTGGAGGAGATCGTGGACCGCGTTGAGGAGAAGCGCGGTACGCCCGATAGCGTGAAGAGCCGAAACCCGAAGCCCATCGCCATCGATGACATCCCCGCCCAGGATGGCCCACGTATCCCCCTGAACGACCGCGAATTGGCACGGGTGCTGGGCGGTGGATTGGTGCCCGGGAGCATCACATTGATAGGCGGTGAGCCGGGCATCGGTAAAAGCACCCTGCTGCTCCAGACCGCCTTGCGGAACCCGCACTTGAAGACGCTCTACGTATCGGGTGAAGAAAGCGAGCACCAGGTGAAGATGCGTGCCGAGCGCTTGCAAGGTGCAGGAGCAGGGTCAAGCGCTTGTTACGTTCTGACCGAGACGAACACACAGAGCATCTTCAAGCACATCGAGGCACTGAAGCCCGGTCTGGTGGTGATCGACAGTGTCCAGACCCTGCATACGGCAGCGCTGGAAGCAAGTCCGGGCAGTGTGGGACAGGTACGTGAATGCACGGCCGAGTTGATGCGCTTCGCCAAAGCCACGGACATCCCAATGGTGCTGATCGGGCACATCACCAAGGATGGCTACATCGCCGGTCCGAAGGTGTTGGAGCACATGGTGGACTGCGTGCTTCAGTTCGAAGGGGACCGGGACCATGCCTACCGGCTTCTGCGCCCGCTGAAGAACCGCTTTGGCAGCACCAACGAACTGGGCATCTACGAGATGCAGGGGACCGGGCTTTCCGCCGTGGAAGACCCCAGCCAGGTATTGCTCGGCGACCGCCGCGAAAGGCCCAGTGGTGTGGCCGTTAGTGCCACTTTGGAGGGGCAACGCCCCTTGTTGATCGAAGTGCAGTCGCTCGTGAGCAGTGCAGTATACGGTACTCCCCAGCGCAGCGCCACTGGTTTCGACCTGCGCCGCTTGAACATGTTGCTGGCGGTGTTGGAGAAACGCTGTGGATTCCGGCTGGGCCAAAAGGATGTGTTCCTGAACCTGGCCGGAGGCTTCCGGGTAGAGGAACCCGCGATCGACCTGGCGGTGGTGTGCGCTGTGCTCAGCAGCAATGCCGACATCGCAATCCCCATGGACACCGCGTTCTGCGGGGAGGTGGGCCTTTCCGGCGAGATACGACCAGTGACCCGCACCGAGCAGCGTATCGCCGAAGCCGCCAAGCTCGGCTTCGGAAGGATCTTCCTGCCGAAAGGCACGAAGGGGGTCGGCCCGGTGAAGGGCATCGAACTGGTGCAGGTGGGGCAGGTGAACGAAGTGCTGGGGCACTTGTTCGGGTAGCACACTTCACTACCGGTGTCTCTGCTTAGAACGGGTGGTTGTGACCGGGCCGACAGAATTCATCGATCTCGTCCAAATAGATCCAGAACATCAGTCCATCCATCTCTGGATCATCCACTCGAAGTGCCTTGACCGAGATCGGCTCAAGGCCCTGAAGTGCGATCGTCGTTTCTATGACCATGCCGTGGAGCATGTAATAGGCATGAATGTGTTCATTGCAAGGGGCCGTGCACAATGGCTCTCCATGCTCCCTCAGCAAGAGATACTTCTCCTCCAGTGGTCTGCTATTGAACAACTCGGGATCCATGTGGGAGGCGTGAAGTTGCAGCACCTTGCCCAGATGTCCAAGTGGGTGTGGATAAGTTCAATGTGCCATCCCCTTCGCCGCCCACCGCCCCGTACTGAACGCCCCTTGTAGCAAGAAGCCTCCTGTTGGCGCGTCCCAGTCCAGCATTTCACCTGCAACAAAGATGTGCGGGTGCTTCGTCAAGGCGAGGTCCTCCCCTACTTCTTCCAAAGCGATGCCCCCCACCGTGCTGATGGCCTCCTCGATGGGGCGTAGGCCATGGATCGGAATGTGGACGTGTTTCACATCGTGCGCCAAGGTGCTGCCATCGATGTAGCGCTTCATGGGTGTGAAAGCCTTGAGCAAAGCCACCGAAGGACGGTCCAAATGCAAGCGGGCCATACGCTCCTTCCACGCGACATGCTGCAACTTCTGCCCGATCTGCTCCTCGCTCAGGTCGGGCTTGAGATCGATGATGATCACCGCATTCCCTTCGGCCTCCAGGGCGGCCCGTACAGCGGGTACGATCGGGTAGATCGCATTGCCCTCCAGGCCGTGTTCGGTGATGGTGGCTTCACCACGTACAGTGCGATCCCCGCAGCGCACGGCGATGTTCTTCAGCGGCTTTCCCGCGTGGACCTTCAGCGCTTCCGGCAAAGCCACTTCAACGCCACAGTTGCTGGCCCGGAAAGGGTTGGCACGTACTCCGATCGCCTCGAAGTGTGCCACCCATTCGCCGGTGGAACCGGTCTTGGGCCAGGATGCTCCACCCAACGCGAAAAGCACACGGGGAGCGTCGATCACGCTTCGCTCTTCGGCATGCTGTACGATCGGCCGCACCTGATCATCGAATCCCACGAAGCGGTGTTCGGTGTGGATGCGGACACCTTTGCGCACCAGTGCTGCCGTGATGGACTTGAGCACCTCGGCGGGCTTGATGCCCCGTTGCGGGAACACCCTTCCGCTGCTGCCCATGAAGGTGGGAACGCCCAACTCCGCCAACCAACGGCGCAGTTCTTCGGGACCGAAGCCCGAGACGAGCGGCCGCATGCGATCAGCGGGCGTGTATTGGGGGAACAGGTCCTCACCGACAACACTGTTCGTGATGTTCAATCCGCCCTCGCCCGCCACCAGGAACTTGCGGCCCACCATACGGCCTCCTTCATACAGGTCCACTTCGAAGTGATCGGAGAGTTCGTAAGCTGCTATAAGCCCCGCCGGGCCGCCTCCGAAGATCACCACCTTGTCCATGCGACCAAGGTAGGAGCCTTGCGCGCCGCTATCTTTCGACCATGAAACGATCTGTTCGACTCCTGCTCTTGCCGGTCCTCTTCGTGGCCTGTTCGGACAATGGTCCTGAGGACGATGTGGCGGAGATCCGAGCCTGCTACGACAACTACTTCGCTGCGCTGAAGGCAGGACAAGGCGACAAGGCCGCTGAACTGGTGGACAACAACACCCTGGCCCATTTCGACCGCATGCTGGAGCTGGCGCGTTCGGCGGATAGTACGACGGTGAGCACCCTGGATGCCATGGACAAGCTAACGGTGCTTTCGATGCGTATGCAGATCCCGGTCGAGGAGTTGCGCGACATGGACGCAAGGACCGCATTGGCGCGCTCGGTAAGCGACGGCATGATGGCGAACGAAGGGCCGGAAGGGCTTACCCTGGGGACAGTGACCGTGGAGGGTGACAAGGCCACAGCTCCGTTGAAGATGTACGGCTTCCCTACTCCCGCCACGTTCAGCTTCCAGCGTCAGGATGGCTCCTGGCGTATCGACCTTACCTCGCTCTTCGAGCTTTCCCGCCAGGCCTTCGGCCAATTGGGAGGGGATGGAACCGACGGTAACGCGATGCTCTTGGAACTACTTGAAGAGAATACGGGCAGTGCGGTGCCCGAGGGCATCTGGAACCCGGCACGTTAAGGTTCGACCGGATCGTACAACTTGGCCACGTTCCGAAAGATGTTCGGCCAGCCCACACCGCCGTACTTGGTGCCCAAGCGGACGATCACAAGCTCACGGGAGGGATCGACGTAAACGAATTGCCCGAGGATGCCTTGGGCCATGTAGTCGCCATCCTTCGAGGGTAACCACCATTGATACTGATAACGTGCTGCGCTGCCTTGGGTGGTGTCCACGCGGGTGCTGCGCTCCACCCATTCCGAAGGCACTAGTTGCTGGGCTTGCCAGTTCCCCTTGTGCAGGTAAAGCGAGCCGAGCTTGGCGAAATCGCGGGCCGGTGCATTGATGCAGCAGAAGGCCTTTTCGATGCCATCGTTCTTGCGGTCGGTGCTCCACGATGAATGGTACTCCATGCCCAGCGGCTGCCAGAGCTTGTCGTTGAGGTACTGCGTCATTGTGCGTGGGTCGCCTTTGGCGCGCAGTGCCCGTTCCAGGATGATGCCGAGCAGTTGGGTGTTTCCGCTGACGTATTCGAACTGCGTTCCGGGCTCGCGCTCCAGCTTCAGCCGCTCCGTGTTGCGGTACAAGCGACGGCCGTAGTAGAACTTGGCGGCCGTGCCGAAGGGGTTCACATAGCTTTCGCTGAAGTCCATGCCGCTGGTCATTTGCAGCACGTGTTCCAAGGTCACTTCATCCCAACCGTTCTTCTTCATTTCGGGCATGAAGTCCGTTACGGGCTGGTCCACGCTTTCGATGAACCCATCGGCGATGGCACGACCGATCAGCATGCTCACCACGGACTTCGCCATGGAGAACGAGGTATGGATCTGCGTGGGGTCGTAACCCTTGAAGTAGCGCTCGAACTTGATCGTATCGCGATGGATCACCAGGAATGCAACGGTCTTGTGGTCCTTCAGGAAATCGTCGAAGGGTTGTTCCTTCCCATCGTAGGTGATCTTCCTGGGTCCGAACTCCATCGGGGCCACGGCATACGGAGCCGGTGTGGCCGATGGGGGCAGCGGTCGCGATGGGAACTTCTTGTGGTCCTTGGTATCGGCGAAGTTGTAGACGAAAAAGCGGCCCACAGTGCAGCCCGAAAGGAGCAATACAATGAAGGCCCAAAGGACAACGAATGTTTTCAGCATGACCGACCGGCCTTCTGTTGGCCGCTGAAATGTAGCACCCATGAAGCTTGCGCACGAATCAGGCAAATCCCGCAGGATCCTGCTTGAATATATGCTCCAGCTTCGCATACAGCATTGGGTGCTTTCGCTTCAGAAGCTTTGGACGCTTGAAGAAGTACTCGCTCGCCACAGGAAAGAATTCCGCCTCTTCGGTGCCACCGTATGAGTTGATATCGGACTTGCCCGTAGTGATCCCCTTGATCTTCTCCTGCATCAGCTTCATCCAAGGCAGGGCGTACTGCCGCTCCAGCAAGGCTTCGGGCAGGCCATCCACCAGACCATCGGCCTTGTCCAACAGATGTACGAATTCATGGATGCCCACATGGGTCTTGCTGGTCTCGTTGGTGAATCCCTGGACCAATGCTGGCCGGGAAAGGATCATCTTACCCACCATGGTGCCGGAACCGACCTGGCCCAGCCGATCGCGGCCCGTACCAGTAACCGCATAGTGCTCATTGAATGCCGATGGATATAGGAGCACTTCGCGCAGCCCCCGGTAGTGCCAATCCGGAAAACCGAAGATGGGTATGACAGCGCTGGCCGCAACAAGGATCCGGTCGCGATCCGTCACCTCGGTGCTGATGCCCGTGATACGCACGTCGGCAAGGAACCGCATCATACGCCGTTCGAAGAGGGATCTCTCCCGTGCGCTCAGTTTCGAATAGAAAAGCACCTCGGCCTCAAATGCCCCCCGCCAATGGTCCGGCATGGGTGGCGGAGGTGTTTGCCCGCGTGAACGGACAGAACGCGCAATGCGCCAAAGCACGAGCGCAAGGAGGATGAGCAGTATGTACAACATGGGGTTCGTGTGGAAAGGTAGTGCCACACACAAAGACCGGTTTGCCCACGCAGAGCATTTCGTTAATTATTGACAATGAGTCGATTGTGGGTAATTCATTCCGCAATAGTATGCACGCATACTATATATCTTTGCGGCCATGGGCAAGTTGCACAACCAATTGATCGACACCCGACAGGCCACCGTGGAACGTGTTTCGAAGCGGCTTATCGAAGTTCGCTTCAAGCCTGACGTGACGTTGGATGCGGAAGGGATCGGCGAAGTGATGCGGGCCAAGCGGGACTTGGGCGAAGGTCAGGTCTATGATGTGCTGGCATTGCTGCCACCCGACATGGACCTTGAGATCAAGGTGATCAGTATCGATCACCATGCACTGAGCGGTGGTTGTGAGAACAGCCGCAGGTTGGCGTTCGCGGCCCAAAGCAGGATGAACCAGAAATTGGCCGAGATCCACTTCCGGTATCACCCAAGGCCTTACGAAACGGCCGTGTTCATGAACGAGGGCGAGGCCCGCACCTGGTTGGGCTGTGCTCCCAGCTTGAACTAGGACTTTACTCCTCTACCAGCTTCATCAGTTCCTTGAGGTCGGGAGCAAGAATGATCTCGATCCGGCGGTTCTTCGCTTTGTTGGCGGGGTCCACAGGAACGTACTCGCTTCTACCCGCAGCGGTGATGCGGAGCGGATCCATGGTGCTGGTCTCGGTGATAATGCGCACCACGCTCGTAGCACGCATCACGCTCAGATCCCAGTTGTCCTTCACCGCACCACCACCGGTCACCTTGTCCGTATCGGTGTGTCCTTCGACCAGCACATTCAGGTCCTTTTCGTTCTGGATGGCCTTTGCCAATTTTCCGATGACCTCACGGCCACTGGCGTCCACGGTGTAGCTACCACTTGGGAAAAGGAGCTTATTCTCCATGCTCACGTAGATACGGCCGTTGCGATGTTCGACCGTCAGGCCTTTGCCTTCGAAGCCCAATAGGGCTGCACTAACACGGTCCTTCAGGCTTTTCATGGCAGCATCCTTCGCAGCCAGTTCGGCTTGTAACTCGGCCAACTTGGCCTCGCGATCGGCCAACATGGCCTGCTTCTCGCTCATCTCCTTGGTCATGGCCATCAACGTATCCTCCCGGCTCATCAGGTCCAAGCGCAAGGTCTCCAGATCGGAAAGGAGTTTCCTGTTCTCACTGCCCTGCCCGGACATCAGGCGGTTGTACTTATCCAGTAGTTCGTTGTTCAGTGTGTTGATCTTGTCGTACTGGACGGTCATTTGGCGAAGCGATGTACCCAACACGGCAGTATCCTGCTGCATGCGTACCAACCTCTTCTGGTTCTCTTCCATGGTACCCAGCACCTCGTCCAACTTGGCCTGCGACTCCAATGCCCGGTTATTGGCGGCATCCACTTCGCCCTGCATGGCCATGGCCTTGGCCTTCTCCTCTTCGTATCGACGGGCCGGCACACAGGCCACGAAGAACACCAAGGCCAAGAGAGCGACATTCAAGAGGGGATTCCGACTTTTCATGGTGATATGATATCCGATTGCTTCGGTCCATCAAAGGTGTGCATAGCGCTTCCCAAAGCCTATGACGAGCAACATTATTTTTGAACAGCACGTTCCAACAGACAACGGATCCGACCATGCACGCTACAGGCCTTCCTTCCGATTGGATGTTACGCCCTGCGATCGACCTGGAGTTGAAGCAGTATGTACTACTCGCTTACCTGCAGCGCGTGCAACGGCGCTTCGGGGAAAGCAAGTTGTATCCATACCTCGATGAGATGGAACAACGCTTGCTCGAGCTGGTGCGCTTGCGGCGATCCAAGGACCAGCTCACTGCGAACATACACGGGGACCTGATGGGGTTCGACCCTGCCACCGGCAACCCCAAGCATTCACCGATAGAGCAGGCCGGGGCCTTGGATGTGATCGATGCGGTGATCGATTTTGCCATACCGGGCCTGCAGGGCATGATCTCCGATGGCCAGGACCTGCGGGAGGAACTCACGGCCCGCATCCACTTCGCCCCGTTGGGCGTGCAGCCCTTGAGCCCGACAACAGGATGGCTGCTCCTACGCACGGGCATGGAAGCCCGTGTGTACCAGTATTCCATGCCCCTGCTGCGCGAAAGCCAGGAACAGTACCAGTACCGCAGCGTTGTCACCCGCTATTGGACCTCCTACCGAGTGGGTATTGGCCAAACCTACGAGAGCATTCGCGCCAAGCTCACGCGCTTCCGACCGGACCTGCCGGTGCCTGGCACTTTTGTGCTGGAGGCCGAGACCGAACTGCCGTACATCGAAACGCTCATCCCTTTGGCCAAGATGCTGGTCTATGAGCACATCGGCCGGGCTGCCTGATGCCGCGGACCACTACTTGGCCTGCCGGGCAGCGGGGTCGAACCACACAGCGCGCAGGTCGCGGTACTCCATACCGTTGATAGGCAGGTCGCGCACCCAAGGCTGCAACAGCCGTACGGAACGTTCGTGGTAGAGCGGACAGACCACCGCATCGTCCATGAGCTTTCGCTCGGCCAGGGCCAGCAGGTTC
>CAYQMC010000101.1:10507-11013 GCA_964418285.1 uncultured Chryseobacterium sp. | reverse complement strand
GTGCATTCACCAACTATAACCTATTGAAGGACAAGAATGCCACCTACCTGGCAGGAGCCATGAGCGTGCTTCCGAGGATGCCGGTGGTCTGGGACGAACACTTCAAAGAAGGACGCGCGGAGTCGACCACGCCCCTCCGATACATCCTTTCCCAAAAGGCGCTGCGCTGGGCCTGGTACCTGGCACTTGGCCTCATCGTGCTTTGGATGGTGGTATACAGCCGTCGCCAACAGCGCGCCATACCGGTCATCACTCCTCCGCGGAATGAAAGCCGCTTGCTGGCCCATACCATCGGAAGACTCTACTGGCAGCGTGGCGACCACGCCGACCTGGCCCGCAAGATGGTGACCCACTTCAAGGAGGACATGCGCCAGCGCACCTACCTGCGTAGTTTCCAATGGGATGCGAGCACTGCGGAACACCTGGCCGCCAAAGCGGGCATGAAGCCCGAAGAAATGCAGGCCGAATTGGAACGCTTGAGGCGCTACGAAGAGGCGGCCACAGCC
>CAYQMC010000101.1:3008-10497 GCA_964418285.1 uncultured Chryseobacterium sp. | reverse complement strand
TCCATCCAATGACCATGACAGACACACCGATCACACCAGACCCGACACCCGGTCAGCAAGCTCCAGATGCCCTTGGCTTCAGTACGGCAGTTCCGCTGACCGAGCTGCAACAAGCCGTGGATCGTATGCGAACACAGGTGCGCAGTGTCATCGTGGGGCAGGAACACATGGTGGACCTGCTCCTTGTGGCGTTGCTGTGCGATGGGCACGTGCTCATCGAAGGTGCACCAGGCCTGGCCAAGACCCTCACCGCCAAGTTGCTCGCACGCTCCATCAACACCGGTTTCTCCCGCATCCAATCCACAGCGGATCTGATGCCCAGCGATGTCATCGGTACCAGTGTCTTCGACCCCCGTAGCGCCGAGTTCACCTTCCGTCCTGGAGCCATATTCAGCAACATCGTCCTGGTGGACGAGATCAACCGTGCACCGGCCAAGACCCAAAGCGCCTTGTTCGAAGCCATGGAGGAGCGACAGGTGACCGTGGATGGGAAGACCTATCCCTTGGATGCACCGTTCATGATCGTGGCGACCATGAACCCCATCGAACAGGAGGGCACATACCGCCTGCCGGAAGCCCAGTTGGACCGCTTCTTCTTCAAATTGACCGTGGACTACCCAGCCCTTGATGAGGAGATCGCCATCCTGGAGCGGGCGATGCTTGGCTCCGAGGCCCTGGCTGCGAACGCCATCGTACCGGTTCTTTCCGTGGAACAATTGCTGCGGGCAAGGGAGCTGGTACGTACGGTCCGCTGTGAAAGCAAATTGCTGCGCTACGTGGCCACCATCGTGGATGCCACCCGGCATGACCCTGCCCTGATGCTTGGTGCTTCACCCCGGGCGTCCCTGGCCATCCTCTTGGGCGCGCGCGCCCACGCCGCCATGGGCGGCAGGGATTTCGTGACCCCCGAGGATGTGCAAGCCGTGGCAGTCCATGTGTTGCGCCACCGCGTGGAACTGACCCCGGAACGGGAGATGGAAGGGCTCTCACCGGACCAGGTGATCGAGCTGTTGCTCAAACGCATCGAGGTGCCACGCTGAACCCATGCGCACCTTCCGGTCCATCTTCATCACCCAACGTGCCCTGATCTTCGGCTGGGCTGTGGTGCTGTTGTTCATCCTGGGCTGGATCTGGGCACCGCTCTTCGTATTCGCGCAATTGGCGCTACTGGCTTTGGTGTTGGCCATGCTGGTCGAAACGACCTTGCTCTTCGGAGGCCGGGCGGGGGTCCGAGGGTCGCGCCACACCCTTGAACGCTGGAGCAACGGCGATGAGAACCCGGTAAGCATCCTGCTGCACAACGAATACGGCATAGCGGTGAAGGTGCGGGTCCTGGACGAACTGCCCATCCAGTTCCAGGAACGCCGTTCGGAATTCCGGGGAACCATCGCGGCGGGTGCCACACGCTCGTTCGACCTTCGTGTGCGGCCCGTGCAGCGCGGATCGTACACCTACGGCGCAATGAATGTATTCGTGAGCCTGAGGACCGGTCTGCTGGAACGCCGCTACCAGTTGGAGGCGGCACGCGAGATACCCGTGTACCCAAGCTACCTGCAGCTGCGCAAGTACGAACTCATGGCCATCAGCGACCGCCTTACCCTGGCAGGCATCAAACGCATACGCCGTGTAGCCCACCAGAGCGAATTCGAGCGCATCAAGGACTACGTGCCAGGCGATGATCGGCGAACGGTCAACTGGAAAGCCACCGCCCGCAGGGGTAAAATGATGGTGAACCAATACCAGGACGAACGCGCCCAGCAGGTCTTCGCCCTGATCGATACCGGCAGGGTCATGAAGATGCCGTTCAACGGACTCAGCTTGTTGGATCATGCCATCAATGCAGCACTGGTGATCGGAAGCATCGCGATGCGCAAGGAGGACCGTTTCGGCCTGACCACCTTCAGCAATGGGGTGCATGATTCACTTCCAGCAAGCCGCCAACGCAACCATATGCAAGCGGTTTTGCAGGCCTTGTACGCACAGAGCACGGACCACAAAGAGACCGATATGGAAGCGCTCTTCGTACACGTAAAGCGCGACATCCGGCAACGCAGCCTTCTGCTTCTGTTCACCAACTTCGAAAGTCTGAGCGCCATGCGCCGACAACTGCCCTACATGCAGCGGCTGGGTCGACAGCACCTGGTGGTGCCCATCTTCTTCCGCAACACGGAACTGGATGCCGACCTCGCCCAGGAGCCCGGGAATAGCGAACAACTCTACATCCGAACGATCGCAGAGCGTATGGTGCACGAGAAGCGCTTGATCGCGCTGGAATTGGAAAGACATGGCTTGCCCACCATCCTGTGCCGCCCGGAGGACCTCACCGTGAAGGTGATCGACAAGTATTTGGAGATCAAGGCGCGGGGTATGATCTGAACCCCTGCGATCCAGCCGGTGCAATGCTGTTCGCATCCAGGATCAACACTATTTAACGTGACAAATAGATCGTTCGGCACTGCCAGAACGTTCATAGGCACACCATTTGATCGGTAATTCGACCACAATGACGAACACCATGAAGCGCACCCTCGGATACTTCTCCATGGCTCTTGCCGGAGCTTTTCTGGCATTGAGCGCAAACGACCTCCTGAAGAACAATGACCAGAACCGGGATCGAAGCACCACAGCACTGCACACACCGGTGAAATACGTGAACCTGCCCAGCGCGGGAGGTTCAACGGTTACAGTGCCGGATTTCGTGATCGCCGCAGAGCAGAGCGTGAACGCTGTGGTGCACGTGACCACCGAGACCATGGTGAACATACGCGACCCCTTCGCAGACTTCTTCTGGGGGCATCGTGCTCCCATGCAGCAACAACCCAGACAGGGCGCAGGGTCCGGTGTGATCATCAGCGACGACGGATTCATCGTAACCAACAACCACGTAGTAGAAGGGGCCGACAAGATCCGGGTATCGCTCAACGATAACCGCGGATTCGATGCGACTGTCATCGGGCGCGACCCCAGCACCGACCTGGCCCTGCTGAAGATCGAAGCCAGTGGGTTGGCTACCCTGCGATACGGCGACTCGGATGAGCTTAAGGTGGGGCAATGGGTGCTGGCCGTGGGCAATCCCATGAACCTGACCAGCACGGTGACCGCCGGCATCGTTAGTGCCAAGGCACGAAATATCAACCTGCTTCAATACGACCCGAACCAGGATATCTTCCCCATCGAGTCCTTCATCCAGACCGACGCTGCGGTGAACCCAGGCAACAGCGGCGGAGCCTTGGTGAACGCCAGCGGCGAGCTTGTTGGGATCAATACGGCCATCGCCAGCCAGACCGGACAATACGCGGGCTACTCCTTCGCGGTGCCGTCGAGCATCGTGAAGAAGGTGGCCAATGATCTCTTGGAATTCGGTAGTGTGCAACGGGCCTACATCGGGGTCAGCATTCGTGATCTGGACCAGCAAATGGCCGAGGAAATGAAGCTGGACCGGATGAAGGGTGTGTACGTGAACGGCCTTACTGCCGGAGGTGCTGCCCAGGACGCTGGCATGAAGGCCGGAGATATCATCGTGAAAGTGGGCAACATAGACGTGGACAACGTGCCCCAACTGCAGGAACAGGTGGGCAAGTTCCGGCCTGGCGACCGCGTTCCCGTGACCATTCTGCGCAATGGTAAAGAGAGCGTTGTGGACATGACCCTACGCGGACGCGAAGGGGCCACCACCGTGTCGAGCACACGCCGCAGCAATGCCGTAAGCGCTTTGGGAGCAGAGCTGGGCAAGGTATCGAGCGAGGACCTCAAGGCCCTGAACCTGGACCATGGCGTGCGTGTGAACGCGATATCCGGGGGCAAATTCCGGTCGAGTGGGATCCGCGAAGGCTTCATCATCACGGGGATCGACCAGCAACGGGTCACCAAACCGGAGGACGTTGAACGGATCCTTTCCAGCCGCAAAGGAGGCGTCCTTGTGGAAGGTGTATATCCCAACGGGCAGCGGGCCTACTACGGCTTGGGGCTGTAAAACCACTGACCCACAAGATCTTCGCCTGATATGCGCCCCCCTTGCTTGCCCCATACGGCGCTTGGGACCTACCTTTGCTGCCCGGAACGGAACGAGCAGGTTCCCTTCGGTGTCGACTTAACTGCTTGGATCAACCTTTAAGACCAGAACACCGTGGCATCAAGGATGCGTCAACTCAAGATCACCAAGTCGATCACCAACAGGGAAAGCCAGTCGCTGGACAAGTACCTGCAGGAGATCGGAAAGGAAGGTCTCATTACCGCCGACCAGGAAGTAGAACTCGCCCGGCGAATCAAGGATGGCGACGGATTGGCCCTTGAAAAATTGGTAAAGGCCAACCTGCGCTTCGTGGTGTCGGTGGCCAAGCAGTACCAGAACCAAGGGCTGAGCCTGCCCGACTTGATCAATGAAGGGAACCTCGGACTCATCAAGGCCGCACAGCGCTTCGATGAAACACGGGGATTCAAGTTCATCAGTTATGCCGTTTGGTGGATCCGCCAAAGCATCCTGCAGGCTTTGGCCGAGCAGAGCCGCATCGTGCGACTTCCGCTGAACCAGGTTGGATCGCTGAACAAGATCAACAAGGCCTTCGCCAAGTTGGAGCAGGAGTACGAGCGTCCACCCAGCGCCGATGAGTTGGCTGTGTTCCTCGATCTTCCTGCGGAGAAGGTTGCCGATACCATGAAGGTGAGCGGTCGCCACATCAGCATGGATGCGCCTTTCGTTGAAGGTGAAAGCAACAGCCTGCTCGACGTGCTTCCGAACAACGACAGTGCGCCTGCGGACCGCCTGCTTTTGAACGAATCCCTTTCCAAGGAGATCGAACGTGCGTTGAGCACCCTGACCGAGCGGGAGCGTGATGTGGTCAAGCTGTTCTTCGGTATAGCGATCAATCATGGACTTACGTTGGAGGAGATCGGAGCCAAGTTCGACCTGACCCGCGAACGTGTTCGCCAGATCAAGGAGAAGGCCATCCGTAGACTTCGACATACGAGCCGCAGCAAGTTGCTGAAGGCCTACCTTGGATAGTTGTTCGCGCCCCGCTACTTGCGGGGCGCGGCTTTTCACGGACAAGATCACCATTCCCCAATTCCATCCATGGAGACCATCGCAGCAATGACCGGCTACGAAGCCGGCCTGAAGGATTATGTGGACCGCGAACGTGCGGCCGTCGACCTGACCAACTCCGTAGGCCAACTGATGTACGGCAAAGGCGTGGAGCTTGTGTTCTTCCGAAATCACCTGACGGACGTAGGACTGTCGGAAGTGCTGAACCTGTTCGATTACGCAGAACAGGTGGTGAAGAAGCCCATCGATATCTACACCAGTTCGGAACTGGCCAGGACCCTGCTGGAACTTGATCTGGCCCCATCCAAGTTGGACATCGGTCGCCTGACCCACGAGTACCTTACAGCATCGCCAAAACCTGCATCCGCCACGGAATTCCTGAAGACCACCCTGGACGGCTTCCTGGGTGACGATAAGCACAAATTCGTACCTCGGGATGTGGTGCTGTACGGCTTTGGCAGGATCGGCCGGATCGCTGCACGAGAGCTTGTGAAGCAAGCCGGCAAGGGGCAGCAGTTGCGACTGCGCGCCATTGTTACCAGGTCCCTGAGCGACGAGGATATCGTCAAACGGGCAGCCCTCCTGCGTAACGATAGCGTGCATGGCGCCTTCAAGGGTTCCGTAAAGGAGGACCTGGAGCGCAAGGCACTTTGGATCAACGGCCAAATGGTGCAGCTGATCGCAGCCAATGCTCCGGAGGACATCGACTACACCCAGTATGGGATCAACGATGCCTTGGTGATCGACAACACGGGTGTCTTCACCAAGCGTGCCGACCTTGAGCGCCACCTGAAAGGCAAGGGAGTTGGTAAAGTACTCCTTACCGCTCCCGGCAAGGAGATACCGAACATCGTTTACGGGATCAACAGCAAGGACCTGGATATCGAGAACGAACGCATTTTCAGCGCTGCCAGCTGCACCACCAACGCCATCTGCCCGGTACTCAAGGTGATGGAGGACAATGTGGGCATCGAGAAAGGCCACATCGAAACCGTACACGCTTACACGAACGACCAGAACCTGCTGGACAACTTCCACAAGAAGCCACGCCGCGGACGCAGTGCGGCCATCAACATGGTGATCACAAGTACCGGAGCAGGAAGCGCCGTTACCAAGGCGATACCAAGCCTGAAGGATAAGTTGACGGCCAATGCGGTGCGCGTGCCCACGCCGAACGGCTCGCTGGCCATCATGAACCTCACCTTGAACAAGAAGGTATCGCTCGAGGAAGTGAACGATATGATCCGCCATGCCGCGCTGAACGGCGACCTCGTGAACCAGATCCATTACCAGATCGACCCCGAGCTCGTGAGCAGCGACATCATAGGAGATTCGTGCTGCAGCGTGTTCGACAGCAATGCCACCATCGTAAGCCCGGACGGTCGGAATGTGGTGCTGTACGCCTGGTATGACAACGAGTTCGGTTACACCAAACAGGTGATCCGTTTGGCCAAGCACGTGGCCAAAGTGCGGCGCCTGATCTACTACTGAGCGAGCATCCGTTCACGAAGGAACCCCGCCTTTCACGGCGGGGTTCCTTCATTCAAATGGGAATCCGCACTACTTCGCCAGAGGGTGGAAGCAACGCCCCCGCCTAACCGAACCCTTAATGCAGTACCGGTACGCGGTGCACATCAACGTGTGCTGCGCTCCGCATGACCACGAACCATACACCGGAAGCGAGTCCAACGCTCGACAACTCCACCCGATCCGGAACACCCGGGGCCTGCGCGTGCAAATGGACCCGACCATTGGCGTCCAACACCTCGATCAGCAAGAGCTGTTGCTGGTGGATGGAGTGTTCCACAAAGATCCGCTCGTCAGCAGCCCATACCCGTACATCCCGGGACGTCCTGTCTGGCATGCCGGTGGATATATCAATGACCACCTCCAACGAGAAACTGGAAGAACAAGCACCCTCCTCCACGGTAAGTGTTACGGTATAAGTCCCTGGAGCACCATAGGTATGGGTCGGAGCCTCCTCTGTTGATGCACCGCCATCACCAAAGTCCCAGTTGTAGCTGCCCCCTGAAGAAGTATTCAGGAATTCGATGGGCGTATTGACAAAAAGCTCGGTCGTAAGTACCGAGAACTCCACTGTGGGTGTCTGTCCTACGCTGATGGTGCTGCTCGCACTGCCCGTGCAACCGTTGGTGGTAACGGTATAATCCAACGTTTGTGTGCCGACGGAGGGGTCGAAGGTGTTGCCCACCACGCCGGTGCCGCTCCATTCACCGCCCAAGGGGCTGGCGATCAATTCAACAGTGCCATCCGTGCTGCACAGGGGTCCGACCTGGGAGATCGTCGGTTGAGGTGTCGTGTTGACCGTGATCGTGCTGCTTGCGCTGCCTGTGCAACCGTTGGTGGTAATGGTATAGCCAACCATTTGCGTCCCGACGGAGGGGTCGAAGGTGTTGCCCACCACGCCGGTGCCGCTCCATTCACCGC
>CAYQMC010000101.1:0-2908 GCA_964418285.1 uncultured Chryseobacterium sp. | reverse complement strand
CGATCAATTCAACAGTGCCATCCGTGCTGCACAGGGGTCCGACCTGGGAGATCGTTGGTTGAGGTGAGGAATTCACGGTAACATCGACGCTGGCCACCACACTACCGCAGGCATCGCTAACCTCTATGGCATAGGTACCCGTAACCGCATCTGATACCACCACTTGATCCGCGTTCACCCCTGGTTGGAACGTCCCGGATCCCGACCAGGCGTAGCTCAGCGCCCCTGTTCCTGTCGCCACCACGGCCAAGTCCAAGGGATCACCTGTACAGACCATTGGATCGGTCGTGAGCGAGATTATCACAGGGTCACCCACGGGGACACCGACACATTCGCATGATGCATTGTACACGGCTTCCGTGATACAAGGATCAGCATTATCACAGGGTGTTCCGGGCAAAGCGCTTCCGCCAAGCACGCCATTGCAATCCAGCGTGCAGTTGCCGAGTTCGACTCCAGGAACCACCACCTGGGAATTGACCGTAACGTCCACCCCACCGAGGCTGACGAACCACTCGGAATTGTTCGCGTCCACGAAAGCGTCCGAGGCTACGATCTCGAACGTGGTGCATCCACTGAGCCCAGAGACCGGGACCCGCGCAAAAGGAAGCCATTCGTTCGCCGGGAACTGGCATGCCGCCGGGAACTGATTACCGAGCACGTTGAACCCCTTGTAACGGAATCCGCCAGCGTCCACATTGTCTATCCCGACCCCGGTACTGCCGCTTATCGGGGCGCCCACAAGCATACAAAAAGGTGGGCCACCTTGAAAGAACTGGTCCACGAGGTCCGAGTTGATCGTTCCCCCGGCCGCCGTTTCCCAACGTATTGCGAAGGTCATATTGACGACACCGTCCAGGAAACTCCATGACGCATTGGGCCTGATCTGGAGTTCGAGCAGGTCGGCATCGGCTTCGATCAGCCTGATATCGATGCCTGTGACATCACCGGGTTGTGCCTGTGCGCTGGTCGCTCCAAGAAGTAGCAAGCCACACATCAGTCCTTTCATACCGGGAATAACCGATGCTGTGCGTATCTCTTGTGGATGTCCTTCGTTACGTGGAAGGGAGGCGTTCTTCATGTGGTCGAGTTCTTGGATCCCATGCTATCGGACCCGAAAGTTAGCGATGCAGCCCGCGAGCGCCTGCGATCGGAGGGTCCCGACAGGGTTCGAGCACCAAGATTTCCTGGTGAACTGATGGAAACAAAAAGAGGCCGCCCCACCGGGACGGCCTCTCTCATTCCTTGTGTTGTGATCAGCGTGCGATCACCAAGCGCTCGGTATGGGTACTGCTGCCAGCCACCATGCGAACGATGTAGACACCTGCACCAAGCTGGCCTTCCAGTTCGAAGCGGGTCGTGGTGTTGGCACCGGACACCGGGATCATACGGTCGGCAACGCGCTTTCCGTTGAGGTCGATGATCTCCACGGCCACCAGTTCAACGCCTTGCTCCACTTCGCCGATGTTCAGCCACAGCTGATCACCGTTGTTCGGGTTGGGCCAGAGGCTGAATTCGGTGGACACGGTGCTCAACTCTTTGGTACGACCGGCGATGGCGTTGTCACCAACAATGCTGATGGTACAGGACTCGCCCCACGAGTCACCATCGGTGCACCAGGTAGCGCCGAAGTCCTTGCTCACGCGCACATCAACGTCGTAGGTCTTGCCGGGCTCCAACTGGTTGGTTGACCAGTTGAGCTGAAGCACGTATGAGTTGAGGGTAATGACCTTGAGGAAGCCTTCAGCCGCCAAGCGGAAGCGGAACTGGTAACGGTTGGCACCCGTAACTGGGCGGGCCCACACGAAGTTACCCGGACCGAATTCGCGGCTCTGGTCGCAGCTCAGGAACGCTTGGCCCGGGGTGTCCGCCAACTTGGTGAGCGGGCACTCGGCACGGACCGGACCGATCTTGAAGCGGCTTGCTGGACCCCAGCTACCACTAACTCCATCCACGCGGCTACGCACACGAATGTTCATCAGTACGTTCTCAGGTACGGTATTGCTGGCCAACCAGTAGTTGATCTTCATGCGGCACGCACGGGTAGCGCTGGCCGGACCGAAGTTGTCACTGGTGGCATGGCTACGGAACCTGCGGTAGCTGAATGAGCCGTTCGGATCGAAGATCCAGAACTGGTAACCCGTGTTGGTGGACTGTACACTATTGGCACCGCCCTCTACCCACAGGGCGCTAACCGCTGCATCAGGTTCTGCCACCACGTACTCTCCTTCCACCCAATCAAGCTTGTCGCGGCTCAGCCACATCAGGTCCTGCGAGCCGACCGGCAGGCAGAAGGCACTTGGGCCGTTTCCTACTGCACTGAGACTACCCGTGGAGAAGTTGTTGCGGTTATCGATGATACGATCACCAGCGCTCGTCCGCAGGATGTAACCACCATCGGCAATACCATCGCCGACATCATCGAATACCCGCAGGTTATAGCAACCGTCGACCAAGCAGATACCTTCCAAGACCACACCAGGGCCCGGATACTGTGACCCACCGGAAGCAGCCACAACGTTAGTACCACTTGTAACGATCTCCCAAGTGGTCTCACTGGTGCCATCGGTCTGGAACTCGAGGAAAAGTTCGTTGAAGTCGCACTCCGTACCCACTGGCGTACCAACGCACTGGCAATCACCCGTCCAGGTGTCGCCCACCGTGTTCTCATTGCCATCGTTGCAAGGAGTACCTGGCAAAGCCGTTCCGCCGAAGTCACCGTTACAGTCGGCTACGCAAGCCACCTCGCCGGTGTTACCACCAACGCAGGTACCGCAGTTGTCAAGAACAGCGGTGCCGCCGAAGTCGCCGTTGCAGTCGGCCACGCAGGCCACTTCGCCGGTGTTGCCACCTACGCAGGTACCGCAGTTGTCAAGGACAGCAGTGCCGCCAAAGTCACCATTGCAGT
>CAYQMC010000100.1:3964-11033 GCA_964418285.1 uncultured Chryseobacterium sp. | reverse complement strand
GTGCTCGGGTCCCGAGTACTTCACCAACGACAAGGTCTTCCGCCAGAACGCAGTGGGAGAGAGCATGGACCAGATGACCGCCAAGAACAAGGCCCTAAGTGCTGCGCGTGGACTGCTGGCCGCCGACATCAACACGCAGATCAAGCGTGTGATCGACAGCTACGTCAACAGCCGTGAGATGAACAACCGCGAAGAGGTTGCCGAGCGCTACGAGGGGCTCACCCGCGAAGTGGTCGACCAGAAGCTCACTGGGGTGAAGACCATTTGCGAGAAGCAGGTGGTCGTGAATTCCACGGGTAACTTCAAGACCTACATCGCCATCGAACTCAGTGCCCAGGACCTGCTGGCCGCTTACAACGAGCGCCTGAGCAACGACGAGCGCCTGCGCATCGACTACGACTACGAGAAGTTCAAGGAGACCTTCGACAAGGAGATGGAGAACATGGGCAAGCGCTAAGCCCTGTCACACCGACATCGGAAAGGCCGCCGGGTTATCCTGGCGGCCTTTTCCATTATATCCCATCCTACAAATCCGGACCTTTGCTCCACATGGACGTACGATCGCTGGCATGGGGGGCGGGTCTGATGGCCTTGGGGGTTGCTCTCGGCGCATTCGGGGCACACGGGCTGAAGGCCCATCTGGATGCGGAGTCACTGGCCCAATGGCATACCGGAGTGCAGTATCACTTCTTGCACGCTCTTGGATTGCTGGCGTTGAGTGGCATGGCCACACACCTCCATCCACGGACCCGAGCATGGGTGCGCAGGCTGTTCCTGCTCGGCATCGTATGCTTCAGCGGGTCGCTTTATCTCCTGAGTACCAGAGGTATGCTCGATACCCAGGCCCTGACCCCTGTGCTTGGCCCGATCACCCCACTGGGTGGCCTGTTCTTTATTGCCGGGTGGGTACTTCTGTTGATAACCACGTTGTTCTCTGGTAAGCAACGTTAGCTTCCGGTTAACAAGGAGGGCTAATTTTGCCCCCCTATTCCAAACCAAAGGACATGAACGAATTCGGCCGTAAACCGAAGAATGCCGACCTCTCGAAGATCGGACTCGGACGCGTGGGAGACGCTTACTGGAACCTCGAACCTGCAGAACTGGTCGAGCATACCATCCTCGGTGGTCAGGGGGTATTCGCATCGTCCGGTGCTTTGGCCGTGGATACCGGCGAATTCACCGGCCGCAGCCCCAAGGACAAGTTCTGCGTGAAGGACGCCAAGACCGAAGGCTCAGTGTGGTGGGGGGATGTGAACATCCCGTTCGAACCAGCCAAGTTCGATGCGCTCTACGACAAGATGTGCGCCTACCTGCAAGGGCGCGATGTGTATGTGAAGGATGCCATGGCCTGTGCCGATCCCAGCTACACCCTGAACCTGCGCGTGGTGGCCGAGTACCCATGGAGCGCGATGTTCGCCGGCAATATGTTCCTGCGTCCCACGCACGAACAGATCGACGGTTTCGATCCGGAGTGGCACGTCGTGTGCGCCCCTGGGTTCGAGGCCGATACCGAAAAGGATGGTACCCGGCAAGCGAACTTCGCCATCATCAACTTCACCAGGAAGATGATCATCATCGGCGGCACGGGTTACACCGGCGAGATCAAGAAGGGCATCTTCACCGTACTGAACTATGTGTTGCCACAGGAGCGCAATGTGCTCAGCATGCACTGCAGCGCCAATATCGGCAAGGAGGGCGATACGGCGGTGTTCTTCGGATTGAGCGGCACGGGCAAGACCACTTTGAGCGCCGACCCCGACCGCCGTTTGATCGGTGATGACGAGCACGGTTGGAGCGACCAGGGCGTGTTCAACTTCGAGGGCGGTTGTTATGCCAAGTGCATCGACCTCAGCAAGGAGAAGGAGCCCCAGATCTGGGACGCCATCAAGTTCGGAGCCATCCTGGAGAACATCGTGTTCAAGGAAGGGACGACCGAAGTGGACTTTGCGGATGGCACCAAAACGGAGAACACCCGGGTAAGCTATCCCATCCATCACATCGACAACATCGCTGTGCCCAGTGTGGGAGGTACACCGAAGAACATCTTCTTCCTCACGTGCGATGCCTACGGTGTGCTGCCACCGATCAGCCGCCTCACACCCGGGCAGGCGATGTATTGGTTCATCAGTGGTTACACCGCCAAGGTGGCCGGTACCGAGGCCGGTATCACCGAGCCCAAGACGGTGTTCAGCGCTTGCTTCGGGGCTCCGTTCCTTCCCTTGCACCCGACCAAGTATGCCGACATGCTTGGCCAGAAGATGAAGGAGAACGATGTGCGGATCTGGTTGGTCAACACCGGTTGGAGCGGTGGTGCCTACGGGGTCGGTGAGCGCATCAAGCTGAAGTACACAAGGGCCATGATCACTGCAGCCTTGAACGGCGAGCTGGATGATGTGGCCTACGAGGAGCACCGCGTGTTCGGCCTTCAGTTCCCAACAAGCTGCCCCAATGTCCCGGAAAGCATGTTGAATGCACGCACATCCTGGCAAAGTGAGAGCGCCTACACGGAACAAGCGGATAAGCTGGCCAAGGCCTTCGTAGCCAACTTTGATAAGTACAAGGAAGGAGCGAGCGAAGAGATCCTTGCCGCTGCACCCAAGGTCGCGGCCAAGGCCTGAGCTTGCCCGTCGCATCAATGCACGAAGCCTCATCGCAAGATGGGGCTTCGTGCTATCAAGGATACCTTTGGACCGTGGAGAGGAACATGTGGAGGATGATCATTGCCGGGAGCCTTTGCGCCATGGTACAAGCCGCGCTGGCCCAACCGGGCGAAACGCTGCGAACATTGACCCCTGAACAAGCGCAGGAGGACCTGCGCATCCTTGCATCGCTGCTGCACGAAGCACATCCCGATCCGTATCGGTACACGGTGAAGGGTGAGTTGGACCGCATGGTGGTGGACATACACGACAACTTGCTCCTGCCGGTCACCGTTGCCGACCTGCGCCGCTCCGTGATGCCCATCTTCCATGCCATCGGTGATGCCGGGTGCCAATTGGAGCATCCCACGGTGGACCCTGCTGCTCCCGTGTTGCCGGTGGAGGTCGCCGTGTTGGAGGGTGGGGTCCATGTCGTGGACGAAACGAAGGGTTTTCGAAGTCTTCCGCGCGGCAGCAGGATCCTCTCCATGAACGGAGAGGACATGGACGCGGTGCTTGAGCGCATCAGTACCCATATCGTTACCGATGGGCGGAACGAGACCCTCCGCGATGCGATGGCAGGCCCGATCTTCCCCGGGCTGTACTACAATTATGTCGACCCTGCCCCGACCTTCAGCATCCTATGCTCCGACATCGACAAGGTGCAGGAAGAGGTGCGCTTCATGGGCTTGACACAAGACGAGGCTTCCCGCTTCGAAAAGCCGACGGGTGTCGATCTCGCTCCGTGGACGAGTACGGTACACCCGGGCCAGGATGCACTCTGGTTGTCCCTGGCCACATTGGACATGGAAGAATTGGAACGCTCCGACCTGGATCCGAGCCGATACCTGAAGGCCCTGTGGAAGGAGATGCGGCGTAAGGGCATCAGTAACCTGGTGATCGATGTACGGAACACAGGCGGCAAGGAACTTGCCATGGCCGAAATGATCTATTCGTTCATCGCGATGGAGCCGTTCCGCGTAGTGCAGGACATGTCCGTACGAAGCCTCGAGCCCCCGGTCCACTATGAACATGCGACCCCCTTGCCGGAGTATTACGACACGGTCGGATCGCTGTTCATGCCCAACGGATCGGGTTCGAACAACGTACGCCCCGATGACCACCGCCTGGAGTACATCCCCCCCGTGAAGCGGACCTTCACCGGCAAGGTGCATGTGGTATGCAACGGCGGGACACGGGGTGCAGCGGCTGCCTTCGTCATGCTGGCCAAACGCACAAGGCGCGCCCGCATCGTTGGCGAGGAATTGGGCGCCAATGCGCACAGCTTCACCGGAGGTCGGTCACTGGATGTCCAGCTTCCGCATTCCAAGCTGCGTTTTTCGATACCCTTGATACGCTACGTTCCCGAAGGCTTGTCCACTGCACCCCCGGACCGGGGGGAGATGCCCCATTACACCGTGGTCCAGCGCCCAGAGGACCTTGCGAAAGGACGCGACACGGTGAAAGCGGCACTGCTCGAACTGTTCAACGAATTGCAATGAGGAGCAGGGATGCATTCTGGTTCCTGATGATCCTGTGCGCTTGCCAGGGGAGAAAAGCGGACGAAGGTTCGGAAGGCGCGGATTGGGAACAGCTGGAACTCCACCATGCCAGGAGTTTTGCGCTGGAAGCCCGAGGCGACGACCGCCGCGTGACCGTTTTCGGACCCGGCGGGTGCACGGACACGATCGGGATCCACCTGCTTTCCAGCGAACCCACGGACCACTTGGCCCTGCCACTGCAGCGCTTGGCCGTGGTGAGCACAACGCATCTGCCTTTCATCCAGGCCTTGGGCAAGCTGGAGGCCGTGGTGGGAGCGACCCACATCGACCGGATCGTGGATGCCGGCCTCAAGGATGTGCTGATCCGTGGGGCCCAGGACATCGGCACGGCCGAGGGAGTTGATCGCGAGCAACTGATCGCCCTGGCCCCCGACGCAGTCTTGGACTATCCCTTCGGCCGCGCCGATGCTGCGGCCCAGCAGCTTGGGGTGCCGCGCATCGCGATCACCGAGTACCTGGAAGAGCATCCCCTGGGCCGCGCGGAATGGCTGCGATTTTTCGGTGTGCTCCTTGGTTGTGAGCAGCTGGCCGATAGCCTGTTCGCGGGTATCGTGGAGCGTTATACCGCGCAGGTCATTGCTGGTCCGGCTGCGCGCCCGCGTGTGTTCTTCGGAAGCGTTTGGCAAGGACAATGGTTCGTCCCGCCCCATGGGAGCTACATGTCCACCCTGGTACACAACGCTGGTGGGGCAATGCTCTTCGGCGACCGCAGGGGAGGGGAGAACATCGCCGTGGACCTGGAGACCATGCTCGACGAATGCAGCCATGCCGACCATTTCGGGGTCATCCTGGCGGTGGAAGGAACGCCCGACGCCTTGCAGCTTGTTGGAGGCGATGCACGACTGGCAGCACTACCAGCTGTTCAGCAAGGAGGCTTCCATGGCAACAGCGCCACCAGCGACCTGTTCGGCAAGGCCTTGTTGGAACCTGACCGGGTGCTCATCGACCTGGCCTGCATCTTCCATCCGGAGCGCTGCAACGACCATGTTCCGCGCTACTTCGCACCCATCGCTCAGTAGGCAATGCCCAGGCGGCGGTAGATGAAGCTCATCAACCAGGCAGGTCCGATCATCAGGAACTGCAGGTCGTCGAGGAAGCTGGGCTTCATGCCCTCCACCTTGTGACCGTAGAACTGCCCGATCCAGGCCAGCACGAACAGTGTGAGGCTGATGGCCCATAAGGGATAGGGCGCATACACATCCAGAAACCCCGCCAGGAACAGGCAGGCCACGCTGAACAACACCATGCCGATCATGATGGGGAACGAGAGGCGCAGGTAGAACAAACCCACCAGCAGCACCACGGCCTTCGCCACAAGACCTGGGGTGGTCCACCCGGCGATGGTGGGGGATGGGATGCTGTACAACAGTCCCACCACACAGAAATAGATCACGGGCACACAGATCCAGTGGATCAGCTTGTTGGTGGGGTTCTGGTGGCTCACCCCGTAGGCGTCCAGCCACTGTTGCATGCTACGCTTGGCCATGGTCGAGATAGCGTTGTTGTAGGATGTGGATGTGGTGCATGGCATGGCCCGCAATGGTCCAGCCCAAGGCACGTACGGTGAAGGTGCGTTCGCTGGCCATGCCCGTGCGCTTCAAGGCAGCCTCGCTGAAGCTTCGGAACAAGGCCACCGTGGAAAGGCGCACCACATCGTGTTCCGCGATCAGTTCGGCCAGCGTTCTGCGGTCGGCATCGCTGCGTTCGGCGTATCGGTCCTCATCGAAACCCGGCAGGGGCATGGCATCGGCCCGCGCGAAGCACAGTGCGCGGTAGGCCATGATGCGCTCGGTGTCGATCATGTGCTGTACCACCTCCTTGATGGACCATTTTCCGGGCGCGTAGCGGTGGCCTCCCTCTTCCTCGGTTAGCCCACCCGCACAGACTTGGAACCGCTTGCTGGCCTGATCCAACGCAGCGAAAAGGTCAGCGCCCTCGGCCGTGCCGATGTACCCGCGATAGAAGGGGTGCACCTCCTCCAGTTCCGGTCGTTCCGTCGCATTCATGGCCAAAAGATAGCATTCGGCAACGCAGAGCGCTCGCATCCCTAGCCGGATGCCCCGTTCGTGGTGGCTCCCGCTACCCGGCCTTCGCACAGCAATGCTGTCCACGCATGCCCGGATCGGGCTTCCAAGGGCCCTGGGCCCGATACCCAAGGCCCCGCTCAGCGCGCCAAACCCGGCAGGGCCATCAATTCCTTCAGCACCTGCGACCAGCCGTTCGGATCCAGCCACCAGGTCCACCGTGTGCAGGCAGGATCATACAAGGACACCACGCCCACCGGGATGGGTGCACTGGCCCGTGCGTACTGCTTCCACGTGCGGCGCGCATGCACGCCAAGCGTGGCCACATCATATCCCGGCAGCTCGTGCTGCTGGGCATACCGGCCGAAATGCTCCGCTGCGGAGCGGGTGCGGTCCTCCAGGGTGTAGGTCGGCACGGCCGTGATCGCATCGGCCGGGATCCCAGCCTCGAGCAACTGCGCAGCGCCCTCTTCCGCGAAGGTGGGTGTGCCAGCTTCGATGCTGCCATCGGCACGCAGGATCCGCACCCGGTGGCGCAAGGCATGTGGGTTGGCGCCGTTCAACTGGAAGGTGCCGATGAACAGCACCGGGATCCCGTCCCCAGGTACATCCTGCACAGCTGCCGTAATGCGCAGCACTGCTTGGGGGTCGGCGATCGTGAACACCGTGTCCTTCGCTTGTGGCGGTGGCACACCCTGCGCCAGGACCTCATCTTCGGAGAGCAGCACCCATGTCGTGCCCGGCAGGCCGGCCGTGCCCAACTCCAGCGTGCCCGCGAATGCTCTGTTCGGCCACACTTCCAGCGTATCGCCCGCTTCCAGGTGGTAGGCGAAGGGCCGCAAGG
>CAYQMC010000100.1:0-3954 GCA_964418285.1 uncultured Chryseobacterium sp. | reverse complement strand
CCGCAAGGTGCCGCTCACGTACACGTGTTCGTAACCGCCGGCACGGAACAGGGCCGCCGCTTCGTGCAGTCCATCGCGGTGCATCCATCCTTCGGCCAGCAGCACCGTGGCACCGCTGGGCCGTGTGGTGGCGAAGAAGGGATGCGCGAACAGCACCAGCAACACCAGTACACCGAAGCCGCCAAGCAGTAACCTCCGCCAATTCTTCCAACTCATCATGCGCTTGCCTTCATGTTTCGTCCGCCTATGGCGGACAGGCTGAAGAATTGGTCCGATATGCATCCGTGGTCCTGCATTTGAACACTTTGAACGACGAAGGCGGACAAGCATCCGTGGTCCTGACCGATCTGCGGTCCACACGTCATTGATCCTCCAAGGCCTCCTTCAGGGCCAGCAGTTCGCTGCGTGCCTTGCGGTCCCCGGTCACCAAGCATTGCATGGACCCCGCTTCGCATACCTCCGCGGCTTCGTCGATGCGGCCCAGGTCCGCGAGCATTGTGGCCAGTTGGTAGTAGCTCGCGATGTGCTTCGGATCCTCGCTGAGGATCGCCTCCAAACCGGCAATGGCCTGTTCCACCTCACCGTTGCGCTTCAGTTCCAGGGCGATGGCGTAACGCAGGAAAAGATCGCCCGGCTCATCGGCGAGCATGACACGGAGTTGCTCCAGTCGTTCGGCGCTCATGGCTGTTGATCTGTTGCCAGGAATTCGTTGCGCAGCTGCTCGGGTGTAAGGCTGTTGTGGGTGCGGCCTGCTTCCATGCGCACGATGCGGTCGGCCAGGTGCATGGCATCCTCCAGGTCGTGGCTTACGATGATCGCCGCCGTGCCATGCTCTTTCAGGATGCGCAAGACCTCTGTCCGCACCTCGCGGCGCGTGGCTCCATCCAGGTCGCTGAAGGGTTCGTCCATCAAGAGCACGTGGGGGCGCAACACCAGGCTGCGCGCAATGGCCACGCGTTGCTGCTGGCCACCGCTCAGTTGGTGCGGATAACGTTCCTCCAGGCCACCAAGTCCCACGGCGGCCAGCTCGGCGGCCACACGCGCGGCACGTTCGGCCTTGGGCAGGCGGTGCAGCCCGAAACCCACGTTGCCCGCCACGCTCAGGTGGGGGAAGAGCGCCAGCCCCTGGAACACCATGCCGATGGGCCGCTGCTCGGGCGGCACGAAGGTCCGGCCCTCGCTCAGTACCGCATCGCCCAGGCGCAGCACACCGCGCTGCGGACGCTCCAGCCCGGCGATAAGCCGCAACAGGGTGCTCTTGCCACAACCGCTGGGGCCCAGCACCACCAGCACTTCCGCCGGTGCCAGCGAAAGCTCCACACCACGCAACACAGGCTGGTCGCCGTGGGCGAAGTGCAGGTCGTGTATCTGGAGGAGCGTAGGCACGGTAGGGGCCGCGAAACTACGGGTGCCGGGCGCGTGCTGCCTAAATGCGGTGGTCATTGGGAGCTGAACGCTGTTGCGCGGCTGTCCTTGCGAGGTCCGATGCCTATCGGACCTGCGAAGCAATGCGCGCCGTTGTGTTCAGCGGGCATCTATCGAGGTCTATTGGGGTGGCTGACGACTTGGTAGCTTGTGACGAACTGAATGGCTGTAATTCGCGATCCGCGAAACGCGAACTGGGCGAGTAACGGTTTGGCTATGCGCAGTGTCCCGCAGGGCATTGCGTACAATTGTTGTTAGCTACTGGATTTCATTTTTATAGTTGTTAAAATTGACCTTGCCTGTTTTAAAATAAAGCCAATCGGATGTTCCCAAGGAACTTTTATTCTTCGTTACAAGGTCACCATGCACCTCAATGTACTCTCCATGCGTTGAAGATGAAATATTATATGTTTCTCCGTCAATTAAAAGTTCAATATTGATTGCTCCCACTTTAGCGGAAAAATTCGGGTGGTAAACCATTTGAGATAAATCATCTTTGATCTTTCCAATCTGATTATCGTTTAGATCAAATGTTCCCGAGTTATTAGACATTACAACTTTGTCTAACTTTTCCAGTTCGACAAAGTCTCCTAAAGTCATAGTGTTATTGTTGACTTCATTATTTTTATTTCTATTCGTGCAACTGAATGAAATCATCAATAAACAGAGTATAAGGGGTTTCAATTTTGTCATTCTTTACTTGACGATAAATAATCGGTTGTACCTATATGTGGTTTATTTCTCCTTCATGCTGAGCGCGGGAGTGGGTACTATTTCACTATTGGGGAGGGTAAAACCACATAGGTACTCACAGGTCGAGGTTGTCCAGTGGACTACGGATCTTGCCGATGGCCTTGGTGCTGATATGGGTGTAGATCTCGGTCGTTTTGGATGAACTGTGCCCCAGGAGGGTCTGAATATAGCGGAGGGCCGTTCCATTCTCCAAAAGATGGGTGGCAAAGCCGAAGGCCTCCTGTCACTCACACCTTCCGCCCCAGCACCCGTTCCAGCACCAGCACCGGTACGAGTCCACACAGCACGATCAGCAGGGCGGGCCAGGAGGCTTCGCGGAGCTGTTCGATGGAGGCCAGCTCGTAGGTGCGTGTGCTAAGGGTGTTGAAGTCGAAGGGGCGCAGGATAAGGGTGAGGGGCAGTTCCTTGATGACATCGATGGCCACCAGCATGGCGGCGGACAGCAGGGCCGGGCGCAGCAACGGCAGGTTGATGCGCAGGAAGGTGCGCCAGGGGGAAGCTCCCAACAGCCGCGCGGCGTCATCGAGCGTGGTGGACTGCTGGCGCAGGTTGCCGTACAGCGGTTGCGCGCCCACGGCCAGGAAGCGCACCACGTAAGCGTATGTGAGCAGGCCCATGCTGCCGATGAGCGCGAACTGGAACCAGTTGCGTTGGTCGATGGCAGTGGCCACGGCCATGGCGCCCACGGCTATCACGGCACCGGGTATGGCGTAGCCCAGGTCGGCAATGCGCATCGGCAGGGTGGGGCCCCTGCGGTGGCGCTCGCGATAGGCGAAGATGACGGCCACCACCAGCGTACATGCGGCGGCCATGGCGGCCAGTTGTACCGTGTTGCCAAAAGCCGCGAAGAGGCTACGCCAGGTTCCTGCTTCGGCACCTCCCAGCACATCATGCAGGATGTTGGCCAAGGGCAGGCCCGCCCCCAGCAGCAACACCATGGAACACCAAGCGGCGGCCGCTGCTGCGGGCATGCCGTAGAGGGTCTTGGGGCGCACGGGCACCTGGTCCGTGGTGCTACGGCGGTTCTTGCGCGAACGGCGTTCCAGACCGATGAGGACGGCCACCAAGGCCAGCATGAGGATGCCGATCCGCAACGCGCTGCCCAGGTCGTACAGCCCGCCCCAGCTGCGGAAGATGCCCGTGGTAAGGGTGCGCACCCCGAAGTATTTCACGGCACCGTAGTCATTGAGGGTCTCCATGGCCAATAGCAGCGCACCACCCGCGATGGCAGGCCGTGCCAGGGGCAATGCGATCCGTCGGAAGCGGCTTGTGGCATCGGCCCCCAACATGCGGGCGGCATCGAGCTGGCTGCCCATGCCCTTGGCGAACGCCGCGCGGGCGGGTAGGTAGATGTAGGGGAAGAGCACCACCGCCAGCACCACGGATAGTCCGGGCAGGTCCATGATGTCGGGGCGCAGCCCCAGGTGCTCGGCGCTCCAGCGGGCCAGGCCGCTGGTGGGGCCCAGCAGTGCCGCATAGGCGTAAGCGCTGATGTAGGTGGGCAGCGCCAGGGGCATCACCAGGGCCCAGCGGAAGAAGCCGCTGAGCGGAAAAGTGTATTGGGTGACGAGCCAGGCCGACGGCACCGCGATGCAGAGTGCGAGCACGAGCACGGCGGCAAGCAGCACGAGTGTCCGGCCCAGTAGTTCCGGCAGCAGCTCGCCCGACACGAAGGCCCACTCGGGTGCAGGCGTGTGCAGCGGGGACGTTATGACCACCAGCAGCGGCGCCGCCAACAGCAGCGCCAGTAGCCCGATGCCCCAGGACCAGCGCAAG
>CAYQMC010000099.1:0-11276 GCA_964418285.1 uncultured Chryseobacterium sp. | reverse complement strand
CCTCGCTCTTCGCGGCCACTTGGAAACAGGGACTCCCACAGTTCGTCCCCTTCATCACCACTGTTGTGTTCATGGCCCTGACCAATGACCTTCTTCGTGGGGTAGCGCTGGGGTTGGTGATGGCCCTTATCCACATCCTTTGGAAGAACTACAAGGTGCCGTTCCACTTCCACAAGGGCCGTCAGAAGCCCGGACTGCCGATCTATATCGAACTGAGCGAGGATGTCACCTTTCTGAACAAGGCGGGAATCAAGAGGGCGTTGAGCGAGTTGCCGTCCGGATCCCGGGTGGTGATCGACGCCACGCGTACCGTGGAACTCGACCCCGACGTGCTGGAGATCATCACCGACTTCACCCTTGTAGCAAGAGAACGCGGTATCCGATATGAGCTCATCGGATTCAAAGGCGCCCTCGCATCGGAACCCATCACATCGCCAGGCACCAAGCGGCCTTCACACGCCACCACCGTGCAATAGCCCCAACCACTCCGTACAATCGAACACTTCCATGGAATCATACAAACGTCTCTTGCTGAACAACAAGGCCTGGGCCGAGGACACCGTACAGCGCGACCCGGAATTCTTCCACCGACTTGAAAAAGTGCAACGCCCGGAGTTCCTCTGGATCGGATGCAGCGACAGCCGGGTTCCGGCGAACGAGATCACAGGTACCAACCCGGGCGAGATCTTCGTCCACCGCAACATCGCCAACATGGTGGTGCACACCGACCTGAACCTGCTGAGCGTGTTGCAGTATGCGGTGGAATACCTGAAGGTAAAGCACGTGATCGTCTGTGGCCATTACGGTTGCGGCGGTGTGCAAGCGGCCATGACCCACCAGTCACTGGGCATCATCAACAAATGGCTGCGCAGCATCAAGGACGTGTACCGCCTGCACCAGACCGAGGTGGATTCGCTGCCCACCGAACAGGAGCGATTCGATCGTATGGTGGAACTGAATGTACAGGAACAAGTGCTCGACCTGGCCAAGACCAGCATAATCCAGAAGGCTTGGAAGGATCGCGGAGGCCCCCATCTGCATGGTTGGGTATACAGCCTTGGCGATGGGCTCATTCATAACATTTGCGAGATCGAAGCCGGCACACCCCTGGACCCGATCTACCAGTTCGACAACCTATAGGCCTTAAGGGTTGCAGTGGTCGCAGAACCGGGGATCCTCTTCGTGCTTCCCATCCTGGCGCAGCTGCTGTTCCGAGCACCCACAGGTCGTGCATGTGCGCACATGGGCCCTTATGCTGGCGGTAGGGCTTCCACACAAGGCACACGGAAGTCCGGGTTCTGTTCCTGTAATGCGGAAATGCATCGCATTGCACTGTGGACAGGTTGTGGTGAGCTCCTTCACGAAGTGCCCTGTTGCCTCTTCGATCACCCGCATGCGGGTGGGATTGGACATGGCACGCATATCCGTACCGACAAGCACACTGCCATGGAAATTCAACATGGCCTCGGCCTGTTTTATCAACAGTGCAGGATCGTGGATCCCCTTGTGCACGGCATCGCCTGGTGTCCAGTGCTCCCGAGGCCTTAGGATAACGCCATGCTCGGGGAACTTCATCCGTTCCACGAACTGCATCACTTCCCGAATCGAACCGCACTTCTCCTCACCGAATACCGTATCCAGTGAGACGTGCCGGTGTTCGAAGGTAGCCTCGTCGCGCGCATCATAGAGCAGGAGCAACTCCTCGTTGCAAGAAAGGAACGGAGCTGGTGGATAGGGCGCGAAGGAACCTTCGCTTGCGATGACCAGGTCCAGGCCGGAAAGGTCGGCCCCGTGCTTGGCTTTGGCCAAAGCGGTGGTCGATGGATCGTTCACGCGCTGCACATCACCGCTGAAGGTCCCGAAACGGTCGGTGTCAACGCCAACAATGGCCTTTACGCCGGACAACGGCAAAGAGCGCATGAACGCCGGGGCGATCACACGTTCCTTGCCGTGTTGCGTTGCCACACCAAGAACGCGCCCCTCGAAACGCGCGAACGGATCGGATGCACTTGTCCGGCTCATGGATATTCCCGGGGCGATCCTTGATGGATCGACCGGCTACTCCCCCTGCCCCAATGAGAATCCACGTTCACCGTCGAAGAGATAGAGGTTCTCGGTCTTGATGATCTCCACGCCGGCCTTGCCGAGCAACTGCATCACCTGTATGACCTGGTCCATGCCGATGGGGCGGTAGGAGGCCTTGTCCATCTCGACCGCTGCTTCGGGGCCCACGAATCGGCAACGCCAGTGATCGGTACAGAAGGTCTCAGGGAACCCTTCCGGCCAGACCTTTACGCCACGGTTGGTGATGAGCTTCAACTTCAACATGCCGTGAGAGGCCTTGACCAGCTTTTCGGCCAACTCATCCGGTTTACTGTTCGGGTCGCACACGAAGAGGTCCACCCCACAAAGCTCGCGTTTGACAGAAGGGCGCTCGTAGACGAACGGCTCCATCTCGCCCCCTTTGGCATGCACCGGTTTCAGGGTTTGGGGTTTGCGACCCATGCGTTCGATCACAGCATCGGCGAATTCCTTGGTGCCGGCTTTCTGCTTCGAAACTCCTTCGCGGTAGATGTCGGCCGGATGGATGCCATCCTCCAACGCACAGAGCCAGGCGTTCTGGATCAGCTCCGCCTTCTCCGGCATACCGAGGTGGACCAGCATCATGCCAGCAGCGTTCAGCATGGCGCTGGGGTTGGCGATGTTCATGCCCGAGATATCGGGCGCGCTGCCGTGAATGGCCTCGAACATGCTGATCCGATCACCGATGTTGGCGCTCCCGGCCATGCCCACGCTTCCGGTCAATTCCGCCGTCACGTCACTGATGATGTCGCCGTAAAGGTTCAGCGTAACGATCACGTCGTAGCGGTTCGGCTGGGTGGCCACTCGCGCCGTCCCGATATCGATGATCTGGATCTCCTGCTGTATGCCCGGATACTCCTTGCCCACGCGTCGGAACATATCGGCGAACATCCCATCGGTGATCTTCATGATGTTGTCCTTCACCAGACAGGTGACCTTCTTACGATCATTGCGGTGCGCGTACTCGAAGGCGTAGCGGATGATCTTCTCCGTTCCCGGCAGGCTCAGGATCTTGAGGCACTGGTACACATCGGTGGTCTGCCGGTGTTCGATGCCTGCGTAGAGGTCCTCTTCGTTCTCGCGCACCACCACCACATCCATATCAGGGTGCATGGTCTTCACGAAGGGATGGAAGCTTCGGCAGGGGCGCACGTTCGCGAAGAGACCGAGCGTTTTGCGGATTGTCACGTTCAGGCTCTTGTAGCCACTGCCCTGTGGCGTGGTGATGGGCCCCTTCAGGAAGACCGGGTTGTGACGAAGGGTGTCCCAAGCCTCGCTGGGAATTCCGCTGCTGTTGCCACTGAGATAAACCTTCTCCCCCACGTCGATGTGGTCGTAGGTAAGGCCGCATTGGGCAGCGTCCAGGATACGCAGTACTGCATCGGTGATCTCGGGGCCGATGCCATCGCCCTTGGCGACGGTGATGGTATGCTTCATTTCAACTTCATGGGTTGTGCGTGGTCGAGGTAGGTGACCGCGCGGTGGTACAGGTGAGCGGAAAGGTATTTGAGGTCCTTCTTATTGGACAGTTCTGTGAGCGAGGGCAAGTGCTCCATGGCGAAGGGCAGCGAATGGGCCATCTCGATGATGGTGGTGGCGAAGCTGCGCGGCATGGGTACATCCTGGCGGTAGGCCACCAGGCATTCGGCGATGAACGCGCTCAGCGCCTTGTAGGGCAGGAACAGTCTGCGCGCATTATCGACATCCACATTCTTATGGAGGTAGCTCTTCATGCCTTCCTCGATCACCAGAAGGCGCAAGGCACGGGGATCCAACTGGGCGGGAGGGGCATCCTTGGGCCACACTCCGCATAGCGCATCCACCACGGCACGCACAGTGGCCAACGGATCCACGGATCGCTCGGCGTGGCGACCGCAGACCTGGCGGAGCCAGAGCCAATAGAGTTGGAAGTAGTATTGGAGCAAGCGCTGCTTGTTGGGGAAATACTTGTAGAGACTGACCTCGGTACTCCCGATACGCATTGCCAATTTCTTGAAGGTGAAGGCCTCCAGACCAAGCTCGTTCATCAATGCCAGGCCTTCCACAAGGATCAATGGCCCCAGGCGGGTGCCTTCGGGATCACGGAGGTAGAGCGCAGGATCGGGCTTCAGGTGGATGTGCGCATTCTCTTCCATGCCGCAAATATAGTCTTACAAAACAATTAACATAGTAATACTTAACTTTGTTCGCTGAATCACACCACCATGGATACCGAGCTCCTGCTGACCAACCTTACGAACCCCACGCTTCTCTTCTTCTTGCTGGGGATCATCGCGCATGTGGTCAAGAGCGACCTGGAGATACCCCCCACCACCATCAAGTTCATCTCCCTGTACCTGCTCTTCAGCATCGGCTTCAAGGGTGGGCAGGAACTGGCGCACGAACACCTGAACGGGCAGGTGGCCAAGGAACTGCTCTTCGGAATGTGCATCGCATCGGTGATCCCCTTCTACGCCTTCTACCTGTTGCGGAGAAAGCTGGGTGTGCAGAACGCGGGCGCCGTCGCGGCCGCCTATGGATCGGTGAGCGCGGTGACCTTCGTCGCAGCCACAAGCTTCCTCGAGGCCAAGGAGCTCATATTCAATGGGCACATGGTCGCGATCATGGCCCTGATGGAAAGCCCGGCAATTGTTGTGGGCATGGTACTGTTGATGCGTTACGACCGGGAAAGCACGGAGCGACCGACACTGGGACACATGCTGCGCCATTCGTTCACCAACGCCAGCGTACTCATCCTCATCGGCAGCCTGCTGATCGGCTTTGTGGCCGACGCCAAACAAGCCGAGGGCATCAAGCCGTTCACCACGGACATCTTCAAGGGCTTCCTGGCGATCTTCCTGCTCGAAATGGGCATGGTGACAGCGGCACGTTTCAAGACCTTCCGTGCCTATGGTTGGTATGTGAGCACCATCGCCGTTGTACTCCCTTTGATCAACGGCTGCGCGGTTGCATGGATGAGCGGTCTGGTGACGCCCAACCTCGGCGACCGCTTCATGTTCGCGGTCCTCGCCGCCAGCGCCAGCTACATCGCCGTGCCAGCCGCCATGCGCCTGGCCGCACCAAAGGCCGACCCGGGCCTGTACATCCCGATGGCCTTGGGCGTCACCTTTCCATTCAACATCACCATCGGCATGCCGCTATTCTATCTCATCGCCCAAGGTTCCACCTGATCACGATCCCCATGACCGCCCGAGCCATCCTCCTGTTCCTTGCTGTGTTCTTGCTGCAGCCGATCGCATCTTTTGCACAATTGAACAACCGGCTCGACGCCATCCAGGCGATCCAACAGGGCGATATGCAGCTCCGCCTGGGCAACAGCGAGCAGGCCCTGCTGTCCTACACGAACGCCATACAGATGGACATGGGCTTCGCGGACGCGTACATGAAAAGAGCCTCGCTTCTCAGCCGGATGGGCCAGTATTCGCAGGCCATGGCCGACCTGGATCGCGCCTTGCTGCTGAACCCGTACAGCGAACACATCTTCGACAGGCGTGCCAAGGTGCGGCTGCTGATGAACGACACCAAGGGTTCCCTGGGGGAATGGGACCAAGCCCTGGCCTTACGCCCTTACGATGAGCGCCTGCGCGAGAGCCGTGCCGATGCCCTACTGGTGATGGGCCGGGCGGAGGATGCCTTGCAGGACATCGACTCGTTGTTGCTGCGCGAGCCACACGATCCCTTGCTGCACCTGAAACGCGGGATCGCCTTCCTGGCCCTGGACGACGTGGCCGGCGCATTGGCGGCCTTCCGGGAAGCCCGGCTCGGTTCGCCCAAGCTGGCCTTGGCACATGACCTGGAAGGCGTGGCGTACATGCGCGACCAACGCTGGAACGACGCCTTGGACGCCTTCAATAGGGCCATCTCCTTGGACCCAGCCTGCGACCTGGCCTGGTACAACCGGGGCATGGTACATGCCCGCATGGGCAACGATGCACTGGCCCGCATGGATATCGAGCGCGCTTTGGAACTGTCACAGGACAGGCCCCACGTGTTCTTCCAACGCGCCTTGATCCGTAAGCAGGAAGGCGACCTCGGCGGCGCTTCGGCCGACTACGACCGTGCCCTGGAACTGGCGCCGGACTACCTCGAAGCGCAATACAACCGCTCCGTGGTGCGCAAGTACCTCGGTGACCATGCCGGTGCCTTCGCGGATGTGGAGCAGGGCTTGCGCGATAACCCGGAAGACCCTTCCGCATGGAACTTGAAAGGATCGCTGCACTTGCTGTACGGCGAGATCGGCGAGGCCATCACCTGTTTCGACCGCGCCATAGCGCTGGACGGCGATCATGCCGCAGCGTGGTACAACCGCGGCATCGCGTACCACATCCGCTACCAGCCCGAGACCGGCTGCAGCGACCTGCGCACCGCTGCGGACCTCGGATCGGAAAAGGCCTTGGATGCCATCACCTACTACTGTGCCTATTGAACTGAAAAACACCGTACGACCATGAACACGACTACTTCGGAAAAAGGCGGGATAGAGCACCCTGCCGTTCGTATCCCAGCCCTGCGCCTGGGAGCCGCTGTCCTGTGCACCGTGCTTTTGATGCTCACCCTCACCTCCTGCACCACCGTGCGCCAGGGAACCGTAGGCGTGAAGCAGCGCTTCGGGAAGCTTGATGACCGCATCATCACCGCAGGGTTGGTGGGTGTGAACCCCTTCACCACACGTGTGGTCAAGGTGCCCATCCGGACCGTGAACCGGGAGGTGGAACTGGCGCTTCCAAGCAAGGAAGGACTCAACGTGCAGTGCGACATCAGCATCCTGTACCGCATCGAGCCCGATAAGGTCCCACAGATCATCGCCACCATCGGCCCCGACTATGAGCAGGCGGTGATCGTGAGCGTGTTCCGCAGTGCCGCGGCCGATATCTGCGCCCGCTACTTCGCCAAGGACATGCACAGTGCACAACGCTCGGTGATCGAAGCAGAGATCGCCACCCACATGAACGGCGTACTCGAGGACCGTGGCATCGTGATCGAGAGCGTATTGATGAAAAGCATCAAGCTACCTGCAGGACTTGCCAAGGCCATCGAAGACAAGTTGGAGGCCGAGCAACGTGCCCAGCAGATGGTCTTCATCCTGCAACGCGAACGGAGCGAAGCCGAGCGGCGGGTCATCGAAGCGGAAGGCATCCGCGATGCGCAGCTCGTACTCACAGAAGGGCTCAATGAGAACATCATCCGCTACCAGAGCATCGAGGCGTTCAAGCAGCTGTCGGCATCCCCCAATGCCAAGGTCATCATCACCGATGGGCAAACGCCCCTCCTGATCCAGGATGGCGCGACACCGTGATCGCAGAAGCAGAACAAAGCCGCACTTACCATGGATATCCACGCAACAACATACGAGGACCGCTACCGCCACCTGGGCTATCTGTTCTACAGTGTCGCCTATTGCGATAGACGCATCATACAAGCCGAGATCGACGCCATGGAACAGATGGTGAAGGAGCATTGGCAAGCCGAGGACAACAGTTTCGATGATCTGGGGATCGAAGCGGTACGGTACATCGAACTACACTTCGACCATGCCCTCCAACAGAAGTGGTCCGCCAAGGAAGCCTACGCCATATTCCAGGAGGCCCAGTTGCTGGAACCCCATCGCTTCAATGGATGGACCAAAAGCCTGATACTCCGCACCGCCATGGCGATCGCCCAGGCCTCTGGATCCATCAACCGCTCCGAGGCCGAACGCATCACCGAACTACAGGAACTGCTGGGTCGAACCGCCTGAGCACGCCCGATCATCCTCAAAGCAAACCAGAACACCTACCGACCATGGGAATACATTGGCCCGCCTTCCTTATCTTGCTCGGCACGGCATCAACATGCCAGGCGCAGCAGGACAGTATTCCCCGTATCTATCGGTCACTGCAAGAGGCATTGCTCGAACCTGAGCAGGTCCTGCGCTTGGACCTCAGCGAACAAGGACTGGATCGCTTCCCTCCTGAGATCCTCCAGTTCACGAACCTGCAGGAATTGCTGCTTCGCAACGATGGCATCCGCGACCTACCTCCGGAGATCGGTGGTTTGAGCCGCTTACGCACCTTGGACCTAAGCGGTAATCCGCTGCTCTCCCTGCCCGAGGAGTTCACGAAGTTGCGCGCCTTGGAGGTCCTCTTACTGAACGATGACCCACAACTCGACTTCGAGCGCGCGATGGAGCGCCTATCCGAATTGCCCCGTTTGCGGATACTGGAACTCAAGGGCGATGGCATCAGCATACTACCTGCCTCCATCACCCGCTTGACACACTTGGAGGAGCTCTACCTCAACAACAACGCGCTAATCGACCTGCCAAAGGAGCTTGGTGGAATGCACACATTGAAACTCATCGACCTGCGTACCAATCCAATGCAGCCATTGGTACCACTCGACTTGCAGCAGCGGGGAGTCTTGGTAAGGTTCTGAACACCTGTACGGCTCATGGACATCGAACCATACCATATCCGGATCGCCGAGACAGCGATCGCGCTGATCGCCTTCTTCGTTTTGAGGTACCTGGCACGCTCGTTCATACGTGCCAATCTGCTCAAAGCATCGCTCAAGCGCCGGGAGGAACAAGAGATCCGGAGGTTGCTGAACGTACTGCTGGGCCTGGTCCTGGCCGTGGTGGTGAGCGCGATCTGGGGCGTGGACCAAGGCCAGATCCTGATCTTCGCGACATCGGTGATCACGGTCCTTGGTGTAGCGCTCTTCGCCGAAATGTCCATCCTTTCCAATGTGACCGCATGTTTGGTGCTGTTCTTCCAACACCCGGTGAAGATCGGCGACCGCATCCGGGTCTATGACCAGGACCACTGGGTGGAAGGTGAACTTTTGGACATCACGTACTTCTTCGTGTTCATACGCACCGAAAAGGATGGCGTGGTGTCAATTCCCAACTCGGTGCTGTTGAAGGACACTTTCCACATCCTTGACGGTGGTCGTACCAATGCATGAGAACGTCCCTGTAGCATACATCACCGGACAAGCTCATGTGGCATCGGTACATTTGCGTCGCCAAAACACCCTTCCATGACCGACGCCATCTTCCATAGCCCAGCCCCAATCAACGAACCGGTGCTCTCCTATGCTCCCGGCACCAAGGAGCGCACGGAGTTGCTGGCGGAATACGACCGCATGGCCAAGCAGAAGCGCGAGCTTCCCATGTGGATCGGTGGCAACGCGGTGGAAACGAACGATCGCCGCGTGGTGCGGCCACCCCATGAACTGAAACGCATCATCGGATACAGCCACCACGGCACCAAGGCCCACGTGAAAGCTGCCATCGCGGCCGCTCTGAAGGCCAAGAAGACCTGGGAGGGCATGCGCTGGGAGGATCGCGCCGCCATCTTCCTGAAGGCCGCGGACCTGATCAGTGGCCCCTACCGGGCCACCATCAATGCGGCCACCATGCTCGCGCAGAGCAAGAACGCCTTCCAGGCCGAGATCGATGCCGCCTGCGAATTCGCGGACTTCCTGCGCTTCAACGTGCACTTCATGCAGCTGATCTACCGCGATCAGCCTGTTAGCGGGCCGGGCATCTGGAACCGCATGGAGTACCGTCCGCTCGAGGGCTTCGTTTTCGCTTTGACGCCCTTCAATTTCACGGCCATAGCCGGGAACCTCCCCAGCAGCGCGGCGCTCATGGGCAACACCGTGGTGTGGAAGTGCGCCGATAGCCAGATCTACAGCGCGCAGGTCATCATGGACATCTTCCGCCTCGCGGGTCTGCCAGGCGGTGTCATCAACCTCATCCATGTAAGCGGCAAGGAGGCCGGTGAGGTCATATTCGAACACCCGGACTTCGCGGGCATCCACTTCACCGGCAGTACGGGTGTGTTCCAGACCATCTGGTCCACCATCGGAGGCAACATCCACAAATACAAGAGCTACCCGCGCATCGTGGGCGAGACCGGCGGGAAGGATTTCGTGATCGCGCACCCCAGCGCCGATGCGCTGCAAGTGGCCACAGCGTTGAGCCGCGGCGCCTTCGAGTTCCAAGGCCAGAAGTGCAGCGCCGCCAGCCGGGCATACATCCCCAGCAACCTGTGGCCAACCGTGAAAAAGGAACTGCTCGCCGACCTGAACAGCTTCCGCATGGGCGACCCGCGCGACATGCGCAACTTCATCAACGCCGTGATCGACGAGAAGGCCTTCGACAAGATCGCCGGATACATCGATGGCTTGAAGAAGGACAAGAAGACTATCCAGATCATCGCTGGAGGCACCTACGACAAGAAGGCCGGCTACTTCATAGCCCCCACCGTGGCAGTAACCAAGGACCCGAAGAGCACCACCATGCAGGAGGAGATCTTCGGCCCGGTGCTCACCATCTACGTTTACCCGGAGAACGAGTGGAGCAAGACGCTGAAGCTCGTGGACGGTACGAGCCCTTACGCGCTCACCGGAGCCGTGTTCAGCCAGGACCGTCAAGCCATTGTGGAGGCCACGGACGCCCTGCGGAATGCGGCCGGCAACTTCTACATCAACGACAAGCCCACCGGCGCTGTGGTGGGCCAGCAGCCCTTCGGAGGCGCGCGCGGCAGCGGCACCAACGATAAGGCCGGCAGCTACCTGAACCTGATCCGCTGGGTGAACGCACGCACGATCAAGGAGACCTTTGTACCTCCAACGGACCACCGGTATCCGTTCCTGGGCTGATCGGGAGCGCAGAGCAAGGCAACCATGCCTGCCATTCATACGTAGGAAACACGCCGGAGCAAAACACTCCGGCGTGTTTCCGTTTTGGCCCTCTCCCAACAACGTACTTCCCGTAAGGTCCTGCTGGCCGTATATGCCACGCTACTGGTGGTCGGCGCCCTGTCGATCGGAAGAAGCCACCGGGAAACCGTGGAGGCGGCCCGCAGCGGGTCCCTCACCCGTTTGAGCGATGCAACGGCCTTGGTCGCCGCACAGATCAACGGCGACCACGTGGAACTGCTGTTGCGGAAGTATCCGGAACAAGGACTGCTGATCAAGCACACCCAGGATGCCTGGTATTACGTGATGCACGACCAGCTCCGACGCACAACCGAGCGCTTGGGCCTGGAGCGCCCACTGTGCATAGTGGCGCTGGACCCTGGATGGAACCCAACGCTCCTGGTGGCCACGGCGGAAACCACTCCGGAACTCCGTGCTCCATTCACGGGCAATGCGGATGCATACCGGGACGCACTGTCCAACGAGCAATACACCATCGACGATCG
>CAYQMC010000098.1:0-11327 GCA_964418285.1 uncultured Chryseobacterium sp. | reverse complement strand
CCATCAGTTGCTTGGTGCTCTGCGGGTCCAGGGAGGTGACCGGTTGTGCCCATATCCGAATGAGTCGATCACCGAGGACTTCCTGTGCGCTACGCTCCACGCTGCTGTAAAGAAGTGCCTTTGTGATGCCCGTGAGGTGGATGAGCTGCCGACGCTTGGGGCCTTCTTCATCCCACAGCAGGTCCACGTGCTCTTCGATGGTGTCGAACATCAACAAGCGATGCCGATTGAGCACGGAGGCAAGTTCGACGGCATCGGCCTCTGTCAGCGTCAGGAAGGAGATCTGTACCATCGGTCTTGGCTTGTTATCATTGTGCGGCCCCCAGCTCGCCGGCCACCACACGCCATAGCACCCCGGCATCGCGGTCCAAGGTGAAGTAGGCTTTGCGGCGCTTGGCCTGGAGTTCGACCTGTTTCAATTGGCTTGCTAGCAGGGCCACTTCGCGCTGGTTCACGAGGAAGAGCGAACTCTCACCAGCGCTGAATCGACTGTTCTCTCCGTTCAGTAATCCTTGGTAGTTACGCACCATTGCGGCGCCCAGCTCCGTTTGCTGTTGCAGCGTGGTGAGTTCGTTATAGCGGCGGTCCACTGTATTGCGTATCACGAGCCGTTGGCGATCCAGACCGAGTTCCGCATCGTTCACACCCAGCCCTGCCAGGCTCAGGTTTCCTCGTTCGCGCCGCAGCAGCAGAGGCATGCTGAAGGAAAGCCCCAGTTGGCGGTCGGCAATGCCCCAAGTCGGGTTGCGTTCTCCTTCCCCGCTGATGAAGCCCCCACCGGACAGCAGTGCACCGCTCAGGTCCAGCCGAGGCTTCAACATTTCAGCACGCAGGCGGCGGTCCACCTCCAGTTGCCGAAGCCGCCCTTCGCGCTCAAGCAGATCGGGGTGCATGCGTTCAGCATCGGCGATCAGGCTGTCCAGCAGCAGGGGGGAGGTCGGCGGACTCAGGTCGAGGGTATCGGGGACCATATCCTCCGCCAGTTCCAAAGGCTGGAGGAATTCATTCCACAGGTGGTTGCTCAGTTGCAGCGCTGCTACGCGGAAGCCCAGTTCGGCATCCTGCAGGCGCATCTGCCTATCCTGCACTTGCAGCAAGGCCTCCAGGGTGTCGATGGCGGGCACATCACCCCCTCTGAAATTGCCTCGCACGGCATCGAACCGCACTTCGGCCTGTTCCAGAGCGCTTCGCGAAACGAGCAATTCCTGGTAGCTGGCCACCCAGTCCACGTGGTCGCTAAGCGCGGCATGGAAAACGTTGTTCAACAGTCGTTGCCGTTCGGCTTCGGCCATGTCCTGATAGGCTAGGGCCTTGCGCAGTTCTGCACGTCTGCGATCGATGAGCAAGCCTTGGCCGACCTGCACGGTCGCACCAATGCGCAACTGGCCCTCTTCAGGCAGGGTGTTCTGAGGGTTCAGGAATTCACCACCGCTCTCGGAGTAACCGCCGAAGAGCTCGGCTCCGAACCAGGTGGGCACGCGCAGGCCGGCGTCCAGCAGTTCGTAGTAGTCCTTTCCATCGAAGCGTTTTTCGCTGTAGCCTGCGACAGCAACGGGGTCGAATGCACCACGTGCACTGCGCACCACAGCATCGCCCATGGCATTGCGCAACTGCGCCTGCCGGGCGGCCGGGTGATTGTCCGCCACCAACTGCAGCAGGGCCTTACGCGTCAGCGTAGGGTTTCCTTCCTGCGCTAGAACTGGCAGACAGGCGAGGAAGAGGGTATGTGCGAGGATCCGCCTCATTTGTGGTAGTCGGCGTCCTCCTTGGGGTCTATCCCCCAGTTACCAACGGTCTTCATGTCCATGTAAAGATCGGGCGGGAAGCCGTTGAGTTGACGCCAGAGCTCGTACCAGATCGGCACGTCACCGAGCAGTCCGATGCCAACAGCCCCACTGCCCATGCGCAGGGCGTTGGGCCATGGCTTATCGTCCGGGTCGGGCGCCACAAGTAACCTGTATTTGCCATTGTTGCTGATGAAATTGTCGATGGCCACCACCTTTCCTCCATAGGTGCCATAGCTCACGTTTGGCCAGCCGCTGAAGACGATGGCGGGCCAGCCATCGAAGAGGAAACGCACCTTCTGCCCCTTGTTGATCAGGGGCATGTCCATCGGGCGCACATAGAGTTCAACGGCCATGTCGTGCCGTTCGGGCAGGATGCTGATGAGCGGTTCGCCTTCCTTGATCAGTTCGCCGATGCCGCTGCGCATGGCGCGGATGATATAGCCGTTCTGAGGCGCGGTGATGTAGTAGTTGCCAGCCCGTACCACGTAGCTGGCCAGGTCCACCTGCATCTTGCTCACCTCGGCCTCGGTGGTGTACATCTGGCTCATGCTGGAGAATTTCTCGCTCTCGGCCTTCGAGAGTTTATCGCGGTAGTCGTTCCGGATACCGCCCAGTTCGAGCTTGGTGTTCAACAGCATGTTCCGTGCATCCAGCAGGTCGTTCTCGGCATCGATCATGGTCGCGTTCGCACGTTGTGCATTCACCCTCCTGCGTTCCAGCTCCACCATGCTGATCAGGCCCTGTGCGAACTGTTCCTCACCACGCTTCGATTGATCCCGCGCCACACCCAGTTCGGTCTTCGCAGCGACCCAACGGATACTGTCGCTGGAGATCTGCAGCTGGGCTTGGATGATCTTGTTGCGCGCTTGTTCCAACTTGATCGACATGGCCTGGCTCAATGCATCCACCTGGGCATCCAAGGCGTTCACCTTCTCCTGATAACTGCGCGCGGTCATCTCCTTGGCACTTATCTGCTGGCCGGTGCGCTCCAGCAGCAAGGGGTCGAAGTACTCCTGCTTTATTTCACTGATCCGAAGTATGGTGTCACCCAGCATCACCTTCTGACCTTCCTGCACGAACCATTCCTCGATGCGGCCCGGAATGATGGCGTGGATGGTCTGCGGACGCATATCCGGGTTGAGCCCGGTGAGTACACCACGGGTCCGGATGTTCTGGGTCCAAGGCAGGAAGAGCGATAAGAAGAGGATCGCAAGGAGCACTCCGAGAACCCGTGCGAAGCGTCGCGAGGAACGGATGTCCCCCACGGTTTCCATCGCTCGAAAACGACGGGAGTCCAAACGCGGCGTGGTGCTCTGGGGGTCGGTGGTGATGTTGAGCATGGCGCGTCAGTTGTTCAATGGGTGCTGCGGACCGCCTTCCTCCACCAGGCGACCATCCTCGATCCGCAGCAAACGTGTGCAATGCGAGCGGAAGGCTGGGTCGTTGCTTACGGCGATCAGGGTGAAGGGGGCATCTTTTCCGGTCAGCAGGTCCAACAACGTCTTCTGCTCGCGTGCGGCGATGGGCAGTGCATCGTCCTCGAATAGCACCAGCCGTGGTCTTCCCGCGATGCAGCGTGCCACGATGATGCGCTTGGTAAGGCTACCCGGGAGGCGTGAGCCCAGTGGGTCGAGTACCGTTAGCAGGCCGTTGGGGAGGTTGGCGAGCATGGACATGAGTTCGGACCGCTCGGCCGCCTCGCGTGCCTGACTTTCTGTGATCCAAGGCCTTCCCATCACGATGTTCTCCAGGACCGTGCCGCTGAACAGGTCTTCCTGCGAGAAGCTGTCGCCCATGGCACTGCGCAGGTGTTTGGGGCACAATGAGCGTATCCCTTCGCCATCAAGAAGTACGGTTCCTTCGTCAGGGTCCACCATTCCGGCCACGATCTGGAGCAGGGTGCTCTTGCCGCTTCCATCCGGTCCGCTGATACAGACTTTCTCGCCCGGCTTGATCCGGAGGTCCACGTTCTGCAGGATGGGGGCTCCGCTCCAGTGGCTGCGGAAGCCAACACCGCGGAGTTCCACGGCCATCGGGCCGCCTTCGTCGCTGCTCCTGGCCACGGGTTGTCCGTCTTGTTTCTCCAAGGGTAGGTCCGTCACGTCGCCCAGCTTTTCCAAGGCGGTAAGGACATCGTAGATGGATTCAAGGCCCAGGATCACCTTTTCCACCGAGTTTAGCAGGAGGATGATGATGATCTCGGCTGCCACGAACTGGCCGATGTTCATCCGTTCGGTGATCACAAGCATACCGCCCAGGACCAGCAGCGCCAGGGTAACCAATGTCTTGAAGCCCACCATGGCCCAGTAGTGGCCCAGAAGCACCCGGAAATGGGCGCGTCGCGCGGAGATGTATCCACTGGCCAATTCATCCGCCTTGTTCAAGGGCAGGGTGGTGGTTCCCGCCAGTTTGAAGGTGCTGTTGCTTCGGCCAAGTTCTTCCAGCCAGTGTGCGGTGGCATACTTGTATTTGCTTTCCAACAAGCTCGTGCGCATACCGTTCCGGCCGGTGTATCGGAAGATCATGTAGAGCATAAGCAACAGGACGCAAGCGAAGCCGATGAAGAAGGGGTGGTAAAAGGAAAGTAGCAATAGTCCTAGGAGGATCTGCACACTGCTCACAGGAACATCGATAAGCACCTTGTTGAGCCCTTTCTGTACGGTAAGGGTATCGAAGAAGCGGTTTGCCAGTTCGGGCAGGTATCGGCCATGCACGGAACTGTTGTTGATGCGCGGCAGGCGGTAGGCGAATTCCAGGGCCGAGCGTGCAAAGATCCGTTGTTTGAGGTGCTCAGTGAGGCTCAATTCCATGACCTGCAGGACGCCGGTGAAAAGGATGCCGATCGTCACAAATGCGATGAGCACACCCCAAGAGGTGGCCACCTGCCCGCCTCCGATGAGGTTGATGATGGCCTGTATGCCCAAGGGCAAGGAAAGCATGATCAACCCACGGAGCAATGCGAAGAGGTACAGATACAGGATGTCGCGACGATCGGTGCGCAACAATCCGAACAGGCGTTGGAACGGCCGTGCCGCGTAGTCGGACCTCATTGGGTTCTAGTGTTTACAGAAGCGAATACGAGGTGTACGAAGTGGTCGGGTAAGCGGGACTTCGCACCTTTATCCGTGAGCGATGGAAGGTGTTCGGCGAAGAAACGCTGGACCATGGAACCATCAACCACCTGGCTGGCCAGAGCGGCGGGATAAGGATGGCCGGGATCGACGGCCAGCACAAGGTCCCGCAGTCGGTCGCAGAGTCGCTTGAAACCACCGAAACAGCCTTCCTTATGCTCCTCATCGACTTCTTTGGTCATGTATGCCTTGCTCGATTCGCTCACGGCGATGCGGTATAAAGCACGAAGGTCCAAATAGCCGAAGCTGCCTTTGTCCGTTATCGGTTCGGTGATGGATCGTACGCCACGCTCCAGCTTATCGCCAGCATCGGATATGTTGGCGGTATCGAAGACCAGTTTGTATTCGCGCCAGCTCCAGTACCAGCCCAGCAGGTAGATGAGCAGCCTGTGCTTGTTGTCGAAGTAACGATAGATGCTGCTCTCGGCGGTGCCCAAGGCAGTAGCCAGTTTTCCGAAGGTGAATTTCTCCAGCCCCAGTTCATCGATCAAGCGCACGCTATGCTCAATGATGCGACGCCCCAATTCGGTCCCCTGGGGATCCTTCAGGTATACCGGTTCGGTCACCTGTACATTCATCTGCATCAATCGTTGCATCGTCGCTCGGCTTTTGGACCGGTACAAAGATCAGCATGAAATGTTCTTGACCTTTCATAAATGATCGTAAATATTGCTAAAATAGTAGTAATACTATCATTCAAGCTACGGTGCATGGCTCGGCAAGAAGACGGTCCCGCTTCGGACAGAAATGATCGTACTACTTGCCCGTGTAGCTGATGCGGTAGATCATGTCCGCTGCATCGTCGCTTACGAGTAGGCTGCCATCGGGTGCCATCAGCACATCGACAGGTCGTCCCCAAGCACTGCTGCCCTTCAACCAGCCTTCCGCGAAGACCTCGGTGCTTGCGGTCCCGTCAGGTTGCGGATAAGCCACCATGATCCGGTAACCGATGGGCGTGCTCCGGTTCCAACTGCCGTGTTGGGCAATGAAGATGGCGTTGCGGTACTTGGCAGGAAATTGACGGCCCGTGTAGAAGCGCATGCCGAGCGGGGCTGTATGTGGCCCAAGCACCGCGGCCTCCTTTGTGAATTCAGAGCAATTGCGTTGCTCGCCGAACTTGGGGTCGGCCAAGCCCGGTGCATGGCAGAAGGGGTAGCCGAAGTGGCTGCCTTCCTGGGCCAAGCGGTTCAATTCGCAATCCGGTAGGTCATCGCCCAGCATGTCGCGGCCGTTGTCCGTGAACCAGAGCTCGCCGGTCTCGGGGTGCCAGTCGAAGCCCACCGTATTGCGCACTCCATGGGCAATGATCTCACGGCCGGTGCCGTCGGCATCGATGCGCGTGATGCTCGCATAGATACTGTCCTCGCTCAGGCAGATGTTGCACGGAGCCCCCACCGGTACGTATAGTTTGCCATCCGGACCGAAGGCGATGAACTTCCAGCCGTGGTGCTTCTCGCTGGGGTACGAATCGGTAACGACCACCGGCTCGGGTGGGTCGTTCAGCCGCCCTTCTATATCATCATAGCGGAAGATCGCACTTACAGCGCTGACGTAGAGTGAACCGTCCTTGAAGGCCACTCCAACAGGCATGTTCAGGTCTTGTGCAATGACCGTGTGCTCATCGGCTTTGCCATCGCCGTTGTTGTCGCGGAGGGCATGAACCACGCCTTCGCTGCGGCTCCCGACGAATAGTGTGCCGTTGTCGCCCCAGCACATCGCCCGGGCATTGGTGACACCCTCGGCGAACACCGAAATGCCGAAGCCTTCGGGCAGCGCTATCTCTCCGATCTTGGGTTTGCCACCTACCAGCGTTGGAACACAGACGGAACCGCTCAAGACAAAGAGCGCCAGGATCGAAAGGACTTTCCCCATTGAGTCCATCAATGTGTGCGGGGTGTTGGAACGACCATCACCGGCACCTTGCTTTCCTTCAATACCTGTTCGCTCACACTTCCAACGAACGCGCGGAACAAGGCACTACGGCCGTGTGAGCCGATCAGGATCAGATCAGCGGATACCTTTTGGGATACTTCCAGAAGCGTGTCCGTCGTGGGTCCTTGTACCAGTAGCGCCTCGGCCTCGATGCCTTGCTTGGTCAACTGCGATGCCAAGGCCTGTATATCATGGTGTTCCTGGCGTAGGATATCCGCACGGTGCTCGCGCACGTATTCGGGCCCCACTTTGAAGCCGACAAAATCAGGATCTGGAGCAGCCACATGGACCAGCCAGATCTTGGCACCGAAGGCCTTCGCCATGTTTTCCGCTTGGGAGAGCAGAATGGTCTGCACAGCGGAAAAATCGATCGGGACGAGAATATTCTTCATTGGTTCAATGTTCTTGACGCAAGGTACGTTCCGCGGTGAGGTGGTTCGACATCTTCACCGGGCCAAAACGACGGACGGGCGACCTATAGGCCGCCCGTCCGGGTATCGATCAGCTGTCATAAGTCCTTTACAAGCACGAGCTTGTCATAGTGCTGCTTACGGAGCAGGCCACTGCTTGCGAAGAACCATTCCTTCAAGCCGTAGTGGTAACCACGTCGCAGCCCCGATCTGTGTGCCCCAAGAACACCGCGCTTACCGCTCAACTTCTGCAATACACGGGTCAGCTTTGCTTCTACTTCTTCCGGCGTCAGCAAGGGCTCGTGCTTCTTGGCGAACGCCAAAGAGGCGGTATAGAGTTCCTCCTTGGGAAGGAGCAGGTCGCGTTGGCGGATGGTGTCCACGATCATTTCATCCCAGTCGCTCAAGCGATAGCCGCCGCCCACTATGGTGCGTTTCTTCCGCCGTCCCGGCTTCTTTTTCGCGGCTGCCTTTTCAGCATCCGTCTTGCGCGGACGTCCTGGGCCACGTTTCACCGTGCCTTCCGCAGGGGGCGATGGACTGTCGCTAAGACCAGCTTTCAAGTCGCGCATCGCCGAACGGACCGTTTCCAGTTGATAGAGCAAGCGCCTACGTTCACTCCGGTACTGGGTAAGGAGTTGGTCGATCTCTTTATCACTTAGTTTCTTTGGAGGCATGCAAGTTGATTTGTGTGGGTGGTACCTGAACTTGAGCGGAACAAATTTAGGCATGTATGATTCCTGATCCATACAATGTGCATCACATTCCATAATTCCATCATGTACCAAGATGGTTTCTGTCTCTTGAAATGGGCTTTTGTCTATCTTATTACGACTTTTGTCGACCCGGAATGCTCGTTGGTCAAAAATCCTATTTCGTTCGCTATGCACGCGTTTCGGGCCATTCGTTCCGCCACTTCTTGGACAGCACCGGGTGAAACGGCGAATAGAATGCCACCGTTCGTTTGGGGGTCGCTCAGTAGCATCATCCGTTCCATGGCGTCGGCTCCGGTGAATGCTTGGGAGTAGCTCTTCCAGTTTCGGAACGAGCCATCGGGGTAGCAGCCTTCTCCCAGGTATTGAAGGGCCTCCGGAATGACAGGAACCTTCGACCAATCGATAGTGGCTGAAAGCCCCGCTCCCTTGCACAGTTCCAACAGGTGACCACCCAGTCCAAAACCGGTTACATCGGTCATGGCATGAACGCCGTGGAGTTCGCCCAATTCGGCGCCGATACGGTTGCTCTGGATCATGATATCCCGAGCGACGTTCGCATGTTCGGTCCGTAGAACACTTCTTTTCTGGGCGGTGGATAGAATGCCCAGTCCAAGCGGTTTGGTCAAGAACAACACATCGCCTTCCTGGGCCGTATCGTTCCGCTTGATATTCGACACGGCTACTTCACCGGTGACCGCCAACCCGAAGAAAGGCTCCGGTGCATCGATGCTGTGTCCACCGGCAAGTGCTATGCCCGCTTCCTTGCAGGCTTGTCTTCCACCTTCCAGGACACGTGCAGCCAGTCCCGCAGGAAGCTTTTCCACCGGCCAACCGAGGATGGCCACCGCCAGCAAAGGCCTGCCACCCATGGCATACACATCGCTAATTGCATTGTTGGCCGCAATAAGACCGAAGTCGAAGGCATCATCCACGATGGGGCTGAAGAAATCCGTGGTGCTGATCAAAGCGCGGCCATCGCCCATGTCATACACAGCGGCATCATCGCGGCTGCCATAGCCCACCAATAGACGAGGGTCAGGGAAAGTCCCCAGCTCGGTCTGGAGAATGGTCTCAAGTATGGCAGGTGCGATCTTGCACCCACAGCCCGCACCATGGCTGTAGCTGGTCAGACGGATGGGGCCCTCAGCGGGCGGGGGAGGTGGCAGCGGCATGTTCCTTCAAGCGTTGGGCAAGGCCCCGAAGATCGTGTGCGCTTGCCGGAAGCTTCACAACACGCGCCGAATCGCGTTGTGCGAGGCCATAGGCGTAAGTCTTGTCGTAGTAGTCCAGAGCGACGCGCGCCACGGTTGCAAGTTCGCCGGTATCCAAGGCTTCCAAGGCCGACTTCGCGTTTTGCGGCCCGATCCGCTTGGCGATTCGGGTGACGGCTTCGGCAAGTTCTTCCTTCGGAAAATTCCCATAGTCCTCCACGAGCCGCTCAATGCGCTCGGACTGTGGCATGTCGGCGAAGAACACGATAGTGCTTCGCAATGCATCGAACAGTGGTTCGGGCAGCAGCGCCCTGCCGATCATCCGACTTTCGTCCTCCAGCCACAGGGGGCGATCAGGGTCGATCCGACGCAATGCATCCCATAGGAGATTCTCGAAGTGCTCCTGTGTTGGTTGCGGCTGCTCCCCGAGCCTTCCGAAGGAGGAGCCCTTGTGGCGGGCCAGGGCTTCCAGATCGATGACCTGTTCGCCAAGGTCGCGCAAATGGCCCAGGGTCTCGGTCTTGCCTGTGCCGGTGTAGCCACCCAGGATGACCAGTTCCGGAACGTTGTTGAAGCTTTCCAGCACGTGTTTGCGGAAGGCCTTGTATCCGCCTGTCAGCACGAGCACTTCTGCGAAACCAGCCTTGTCCAATAGCCAGGCCACGCTGCCGCTGCGCTCTCCACCCCGCCAGCAATGCACGGCAATGCGACGATCGGGGGCCAGTCCGGTGGCCAACTCCACGATCCCGGCCAATTTGGGACCCACGATACGCAGGCCCTCCAGCACGGCGGCATCACGGCCGGTCTGTTTATAGAGTGTGCCCACTACAGCGCGCTCGGCATCATTGAAGAGCGGTACGTTCAACGCACCTGGGATGTGGCCGCGCGCGAACTCGCCCGGAGAACGTACATCGATGATGGGCAGACCGGAGGCCAGGAAGTCGGGGATGGGAAGCGCGCGGAGCACGCTCAAAAGTAGGGGAGGCGCCTATGCCGAAGGACGAGCGCACCGAATGCGCATCACTGCTTGATCACGCGCAGGGGCCAAGGACCGCCTTCCCGATCGATCAACACGACGTATGCGCCGGGAGCCAATCCTTGACCGAGAGGCAGGTCAGCGCGGTAGCCAGCTTGTTGTACCACACGCCCCATCGCATCGCACACGCGGATGGTTGTGCCATCCATAAGTTGCTCCGCCCGAAGGGTGAAGCCCTGCCGAAAGGGGTTGGGGTAGGCTTGGGCCATCGGTGCTTCACGCGTGAGGACAGCTGTTGATAGGCACGCTGCCTGATCCCCAGCGAGCGGTGTCCAGAAGTCGGCCAAGTTCTGGCACCGTTGCGCGCGGCCCACCACGTTGTGGTAACTTCCGTTGTCGGCGTAGCGGGCGCATTCGAAGAGTGCCAGATCGGGGTTGAAGGGAAGGCAGTTCAGGAAATCGGTGCTGTGCTCCGGCGCTGCGCCCATGGTATCGAATGCGCTTTTGATGGCACCACTGCCGTACATGGTGGGGAAGCGCGGATGCCACGGCGCTGCTCCCAGGTTGCAGTACTGGCTGATGGTGCGCATCGGTTTGCCGTTCTGGTGCATCACAACGCCATCGCAGGTGCGGTGGTAGAGGTATACGGCCGGTGTATCCACGCCCTGCCACCAGTCCTGCTCGAAGGCTTCCGCTTGCAGTCCGCCATAGAACGAGGCCACCCCACGTACCTGGGCATGCTGTCCGTTGGTGTTCAGGCTTCCTTCCACCGGACCAAGGTCAGGACGTTGGCGTGCGGTCGCATCCACGGTGAAGCTGTCCAGTTCGCAATCGAAAGCGGTAGCGTTCAAGCACAAAGCATAGGGCTCCAGTGCATTGGGCAGCGCTGCACAGGACTCGGGCTTTTCCTCAGGCCGGTCCAGCAAAGCGGCGGCCAGGGCCACGAAGGCACCTGCGCTTTCACCCCCCACAAAGACCTTGTCCACGCACACGCTGTCCTGATCGGCACGCTCCTTCAGGAAGCGGATGGCGCCCTTCATGTCCTGCTGCCCGCGGTAGATGGCGCGCTTGATCTCCGCGCTGTCCAAGGGATAGAAGGCCCGGTATAGCGGAGGCCATGGGCTTACGCCATAGCCTGCCACATTGCCGGATACGAATTCGGCC
>CAYQMC010000097.1:0-11586 GCA_964418285.1 uncultured Chryseobacterium sp. | reverse complement strand
GTTCGAGTACATCGCCTGTGACGAGAAGACCTTGGAGTATACCTTGATCGGCTAGTAATACTGGGAGATCTCGCCCGACTCCACCAGCACCTGGCGCATCGGTGATGGCACGGCGGCCTTCTACAACTATGTGTACGGCCTGGTGGCTGGCTTCACCGAGTTCGACACCTTCCGCAGCAACCAGATCAGGGAGGGGATGATCACCCGCGAGGAGGGCCTCGCCCATGTGCTGCGCGAGAACCGTCCACGTTTCGAGAGCATGCTATGGTACTTCGAGACCATCGGCGTGGACATGGAGCGGGCCTTGAAGGTGATAAATGCCATGCCGCGACTTTACAACCAAGGGAAAAAGGTGTGATGGAGCTGTTGCACTTCGCTGGGCTGTTCGTACTGACGAACCTGTGCTTCGGTGGGGTGGTGACCGCCTTTCTGTTGGGCCGGAACGACCGGCTGCAGCTTCCCGTATGGCCCTTGATCCTGGTAGGTATGGCCCTTGGTCCTTTCCTTACCACATTGGTACTGTACTATGCCTTGGCGTTATGGCACGGCATCCCTCCGGTACTGCTGCTCTTGTTGCCCGTCATCTTCTTCGTCTGCCTGTCGTTCATCGCGCGTGATGGCTGGAACCAGCTGCTGCAGGCTGTGCGGGGCATTCCCACTGCCTTGCGCGACCGGAGCCTATGGTTCTTCCTGATGGGTTCGGCCTTCCTGCTGTTCGTTGCGGTGATCTTCCTGGCCAACAAACCGCTCGCGGACCACGATGTGTTGGAATACGCCATACAGGGCAGGATCTTTCTCCGTGACCTCGCCATCGTTTACCAGCAGCATCACTTCGACCCGGCCTCCGGTTTCTACTATGTCGGGCTGCATGGTTTCTCCTTTCCCCTGCTCTTCACATGGGAGGGACTCACGGGCAGCTTCGTGGATATCCGGAGCGACCTGTGGGTGCGCAGCATGACCATGTGGTACGGCTGGCTGCTCATCGCCTTCCTGTGGAGCATCGTCCGGCGCATCGACCACTGGATGGCCGTGGCCACTTCCATCGCACTTACGGTCCCTGTCGGCTTCCTCTTCCTGGTCACCATCTATCACCTGGACAGCTACCGGATCTTCTTCTTCACCGTGGCTCTCGCTGCTTTTGTCGCATTGCTTCAGGCTCCCTCACGGGAGCGGTTGATCCTGTTCGCGGTGCTTTGTGGGGCGCAGGCCTTCATCCATTCCGTGGGTGCCATCCTTGCGGGAACCCTTTGTCTGGTGCTCCTGCTCTTCCTACCCTTCGCCTTTGGGAAACGTTTGGCCTGGGTGTTCAGCGCCGCAGGGGTGATGCTTATTGCGGGCGCCGTTCACTACGTGGCCGATGTGTTCCTGGGCACGGGCTGGATCTTCCAGGACATCATCTGGTACTGAGCCATGGAACGCAACAGGTACGGCATATGGGCTTGGGCGCTGCTGTTAGCGATGGCGGTGATGAGCGTGCTCTACCACCGTGTCTGGATGCCTGTGAGTACCGATGGCATGGATCCCGATGACTTCACCCGGGGTATCGGCACACCGCTGCTGCTATGGCTGAACGGGTACCTGGGCGTGTTCTTCAACCTGCGTTTCCTTGGGCCGGTGGTGGGCCTTGCCTTGCCCATCGTGGTCGTGGGTCTTCTCCGCTGGAAGCGCTCGCAACGCTGGGAGCGTGGGCTGCTGTTATTCGTGTTGCTCGCCGTTGCCATCATCGGTGGGGCAGGAGGTTTCAACTACCGCTATGCGCTCACGCTGCAACCCCTGTTCATCGTGGCGGTCTTCGCAACGGCTTGGTCGGTCCTCAGGGGAAAGCATCGTGCCTGGTCCATGGCAGGCCTTGTGGTGCTGAGCCTTTTGAATACCGGTCTTTCCTTGGAGCACAGGCAGCGTGTGTGGAGGGCCGTGCCGGGCTATTCGTCCCCGGATACACGGGATGGTACCATGAAGGAACGCTTGGATAGCAGCCCCCGGGACCTGGAAGGCATCCTCACCGCGAACGACGTGAAGCCCACCGATACGGTACTGGTGAACAACCTGCCGATCTGGTATTACATCACCGAGCGACCGGGTATCTACTATTGGTGCGGTAGCGACCAGCTCTTCCTGGCCGATGGGAAACCATTCCTTTTCCGCGGGCGCAGCGACGAAGAGGTGTGGCGGTACCTACGCTCGGACCTGCATTGTAGGCATGTGTTCTCCACCGCGGAGTACAACCTGTACGACCTCCGCTTCAAGGCTTTCCTGGATACCCACGCCGTGCTTTTGGACCAGGATGACCGGGGCCACACCCTGCACCGGCTTACGGATACCTTTGGCCGCTGACCATGCGGGCGCCAAAGGGCAAATTCACACAAGACATTACCTGGAACGCCGGGGCCTTCGCCCTTAGCGCGCTATTCGGTGTCCTGGTCAACCTGCTGATCATACGATTCCACGATGCCGCCGCGCTCGGTGTCTTCAACCTGGTTTACGCCATCTACATCCTGCTCAGCCAGCTTGCCGTTGGTGGCGTACACCTGGCGGTACAGGCCTTTGTGCCCCGCGAACTGGCCGCAGGCCGCCGCGCCGACCCACAGGTAACGGCCTCGCTGCTCCTCGCCACGGCGACCTCCTTCGCGGTGATGGGCCTGGCCTGGCTGGGCCGCGACCTCCCCGGAAACTGGTTCGATAGCGAAGGCGTCGCTGCTGCCTTCCCGCTGGTGGTGCCCGGCCTGCTCTTCTTCAGTTGGAACAAGGTGCTGTTGAGCTTCCACAACGGCGCGCGGCGCATGCGTCTCTTCGCGGTGTTCCAGTTGCTGCGCTTTTCCGGGCTCTTCGCCGGTGTGCTTTGGCTCTGCCTTACGGATGCGCCTTCGGAGCGCCTCGTGATCACCCTTTTCTGGACGGAACTCGGCCTATCGATGTTGTTGTTCCCCATCTCCCTGCGCTTCTGGCGGCCCATGGCGGGCTTGATCACGGTGGCGCTGCGCGAGAACTTTCGCTTCGGCAACCGCGCATTGGCAGGAAACCTGCTGCTTGATGTGAACACCCGGGTGGACGTATTCATGCTGGGCATCTTCCTGAACGATGCCACCGTGGGCCTCTACAGCTTTGCTGCCACCGTAGCAGAAGGGGTGCTGCAACTGCCGGTGCTCTTCCGCAATAACATCAATCCGGTGCTTACCCGTGCGTGGCACAAGGGTGGCGCAGCGCTGCTCCACAAGGTGCTGGAGCGTAACCGCAAGGCCTTCTTCCGCTTGCTGGCGCCAGTGGTGCTTATCACCATTCCACTGTTCCCGGTGGCGCTGTGGGTACTGGGTATGAAGGAGCAGCCCATGACCGTTTGGGCCGTGTATGCGATCCTTGCGGCGGGCATCGCCCTTACAAGCGCCTACCAACCCTTCCTGATGCTCTTCAGCCAGTTGGGGCGGCCGGGCACACAAACACTATTCATAACAGGCTTCTTCCTCAGTAACGTGCTTCTGAATCTCGCGCTCATTCCGCTGTTCGGCATACACGGGGCGGCGCTCGCCACGGCACTGTCCTTTTTTGCGATGGTACTGCTGCTGCGAGGCCTTGCCCACCGGATGCTCCACTTGCCCAAGTGACCCACAATGAGCGGCGCCGGACCTTCCTTTTCGCGCAATGTGCTTACGCTTATGGGCGGCACGGCCATCGCGCAGGCCATACCACTGCTGGCAAGTCCGCTGCTGACCCGGATCTATACCCCCGAGCAGTTCGGAGCATTGGCCTTATTGCTGGCCATCGCTAATCCGCTAAGCCTACTTGTCTGTGGTCGCTATGACCTTACCGTGGTGCTTCCTCGTGACGACGAACGCGCCAACCACCTGGCCCGGCTTGGGCTGATGCTTGCCATTGTCGTGTCGCTCATTCTGGGCGCGTTGATCTGGGCACTTCGTGATGTGTTCGCCGGATGGCTCGGCGGTCCATCGGCGCTGCTTCCCCTGCTTATGTCACCGTTGCTCTTCCTGCTGATGGGCTTCTTCCAGCCGCTGAACAATTGGCTCATACGCAAGCAGGCCTTCCGCGCCATGGGTGTGAACAAGATGGTGCAGACCAGTGGCATTACACTGGTATCGCTGATGCTGGGTATGCTGGCCTACCAGCATGGGCTCATGGTCGCCTATCTCACGGGCTGGGCTGCCTATGTGGCCATCGGTGCCCTACAGGTGCAGTGGAAAGGCTTCCGGTTCCGGCCTTGGGACCTGGATGCCATGCGCCGTGCGGCAGGCGATTATCGGAGTTTTCCACTCTACAACGCCTTGCCTGCGGTGCTCAACACAGCGACCCTTAGCGTTCCTGTTTTCCTCTTGGCCCAGGTGTTCGATGGGGAGGTGACCGGGCAGTTCAACCTGTGTCGACAGACCATCCTAATCCCAGTGACCTTCCTGGCCACGAGCTTCATGCAGGCCTACATGCAGCGTGCCAGCCACACGGTGGCGGAAAGTGATCCGGTGCTGCCCTCATTGTTGGGTGGCATGCGCGTATTGGGCGGTCTCGCGCTGGCGCTGGTGGTGGTGCTGGTGGTCGCCGGGCCCTGGCTCTTCGCCATTGTCTTCGGCCCCCAGTGGACAGTAGCGGGGGAGTACGCCCGCATACTGGCAGTGCCGATCGCGCTGCAATTGGTGGTGGTGCCGCTCACTCCGCTGTTGCCCGCCCTGGGCCACATTCGTGCATACAGCATTTGGCAGGTGTGCTACTTCGCCGCGGTGGCAGTGCTGGGGGGGGGCTCATGGATGCTACCCAAGGAATACCTGCTGGTGCTCGCCGTGGTGGAGTCCCTCTGCTTCGTTGCACTCGGTGCCATGATCTGGCGCCTCGCATCGCGCCACGATGCGCAACTTGCCGCCCCGGATGCCTGAAGTTGTGAAAGCCCCAGGACTTGAGGTTGCGCGCCGCAGCCTGCTGGCCGCTGTGGCCGCTCTGATGCCCGTGTGGCCCGATAGCCTGCCCGCACTGCTGGTGGCCATGCTGCTGCTCATGCTGCCCTGGGGGAACGCTTCCGCACTGCGCCGCAGACCGTTCGACCCAGGTGCATGGCAGGGGCCGCTGCCCTGGCTTTTCTGCTGGTACCTCTGGCATGTGCTGGGCATGGCATGGAGCACCGATACGGCCCATGGTTCCTTCGACCTTGAGGTGAAATTGCTCTTTGCGGTATTGCCCTTCCTCTGGCTATGGTCGCCTGAGGCATGGTCGCGCCACCGCAACATGGTGCTGCGTGTGTTCCTGTGGGCAACCGCGCTCACCCTGCTCTTCCTGCTCCTGCGCTCCACGGTGCTTTTCATACACGAGCTGCAATGGCGTGCAAAGGGCGACCATCCGGAAGGGCTTCCCTACACCAACATCTTCTTTTCCAGCTACTTCTCGCCCTGGCTGCACCCGAGCTACCTGGCCATGTATGCGGTGTTCGCCCTGTATGTGGCCGTGCTGCCGGCCGAAGGGCCGCAGGGTGTTCTTGAACGACGCGTGCTGCCTGTCGTACTCGTGCTGGGCATCCTGCTCACTGCGAGCAAGACCGGTTGGTTGGGGCTGCTGCTCGCACTTGTCCATGTGCTCGTATTACGTTGGCGTGAGCCCCGTGTGCGCCGTGTCGTGCTGCTCGCTACGCTGGGAACTGGCGTGTTGCTCTCCGTGCTCACGGTCTCCTTCGGCACTGTGCGCGCCAAGTTCACTGATACCTGGTATGCGCTTACAGGTCCGAATACCACAGGTGATGACAGCAGCACCTCACGCGTGCTGGTGTGGCAGGCGGCCATGGAAGTGCTGCGGGAACAGCCGCTTACCGGCACCGGCACCGGTGATATAAAGAACGAACTCATGCGCATCTATGCCGAACGGGGATACCAGTATCCTTTGGAACGGCGCCTGAACGCCCACTCGCAGTTCCTCCAGGCCGCCGTGGCACTGGGCATTCCCGCAGCGCTTTTGCTGCTGGCCGGTCTGTTGGTGCCCTTGAAACATGCCGTGCATCAACGGCGACACCTGCTTGCGGCCTTGCTGTTGCTCAGCTTGCTCAACTGGTCTGTGGAAAGCATGCTGGAGGTACAGGCCGGTGTGGTCTTTTTCGGCTTCTTCGCGGTGCTGCTCACTCCAGTCCGCCAACCGCACGCAAAGGCATGAGGATCATCCTGCTCACACAGTATTTCCCACCAGAAGTAGGTGCTCCGCAGAACCGCCTCTTCGCCATGGCCAAGGGCTTGCAGGACAAGGGCGCCAAGCTCACCGTGCTCACCGCCATGCCCAATTACCCGGACATGCGGATACAGGCCGACTATCGCGGGCGCTGGAGCATGCGTGAAGAGATGGATGGCCTCGATGTGCGGCGCGTGTGGCTCTTTGTGTCGAAGGGGCGTGGACTCTTGGCGCGATTGCTGAACTACTTCTCGTTCGTGTGCACTGCACTGCTTTACGGTCTGTTCAAACTGCGGAAGGCCGATGTGCTTTTGGTGGAATCGCCGCCGCTCTTCCTGGGCATCACCGCCATGTGGCTGGCGAGGGCGAAGGGTGCGAAGCTTGTTTTCAACGTAAGCGATCTGTGGCCGGAAAGCGCCGTGCAGTTGGGGTTGGTGAAGAACAGAATGGCCATCGGCCTGAGCGAGCGGCTGGAGATGTGTTGCTATCGCCGGGCCGCGCTCATCACCGGGCAGACCATGGGCATCGTGTACAACATCCGCGCGCGTTGCCCGAACAAGACCGTGCTCTGGATCCCTAACGGCGTGGATCTGGAACTGATGGAGAGCATCGGTGCGCTGGGCGATGTGCGTGCCCGACATGGCATTCCGTCCGATGCGTTCGTACTGGCCTACACCGGGATCATCGGTCATGCGCAGAGTCTGGAGGTGGTCCTGCACGCGGCTGAGCGACTGTACGACCGGCCTGATGTGCTTTTCCTGCTGGTGGGCGATGGCCCCGAGCGCGCGGGCCTGATCGCCATGGCTCTGCAGAAGGGCCTGAGCAACGTACGCTTCATCGACCCCATGCCGCGCCGCGACGCACTGGCCTTGGTGGCGGCCTGCGACGGCGTTGTGGTGCCACTGCGTCGCAACAAGCTCTTCCAGAGTGCCATACCAAGCAAGATCTTCGAGGCACTGGCCTTGGGAAAGCCCCTGCTGTTGGGAGTGGAAGGTGAGGCCGAACGCATCTTCATCGAGGACGGTCGTGCTGGACTGGCGTTCACCCCCGAGGATCCTGCTGCGCTGGAGCAGGCCGTGCGCCGCTACCTGGACGATGCCGCCCTGCGAGCCAAGCACGGAGCGAACGGTGCCCGCTTCGTGCGCGAGCGCTTCGATCGGCGGCGCATCACTGAGCGATTGTGGGAAGGGATGCTTCGCCTGGAGGCAGAAGATGATCGATAGTGCTGTGCTTTAGCGGTGGGGTGCAAATGGCCCATCCCCGGTAACTTCGCACCCAATGATCCCATTCTCCCCGCCCCGCATAGACGACCTTACCATCAAAGCCGTGGAAGAAGCCTTGCGCAGTGGCTGGATCACCACCGGCCCGCGCACGAAGGAATTCGAGCGCAAGCTGGCCGACTTTTGCGGTGTGGAGCGGGTGATCGCCCTGAACAGCTGGACCAACGCATGCGAACTGGTGCTGCGCTGGTATGGTATCGGCCCTGGCGATGAGGTGATCATTCCCGCCTACACCTACTGCGCCACGGCGAACATCGTGATGCATGTGGGAGCCAAGCCCGTGTTGGTGGATGTGCTGGAGGACTTCACGATGGACCCTGAGGCCGTGCGCAAGGCCATCACGAACCGCACCAAGTGCGTCATCCCGGTGGATGTTGGTGGACTGCCGGCGCGCATGACAGAGATCATGCGCGTGGTGGAGGATTGCTGTCCCACATTCACCCCCGCCGTCAACCTGCGTGTGGCAGGCAGCAACCCGCAGATGCGCCTGGGCCGCGTATTGGTCCTGAGCGATGCAGCCCACTCCTTCGGTGCCCGCATCGATGGTAAGGCGGTAGGTGCCCAAGCCGACATCACGGGCTTCAGCTTCCACGCGGTCAAGAACCTGACCACGGCCGAGGGCGGTGCGCTGGCCTTCAACCTGCCCAAGCCGTTCGAACACGAGGAGTTGTACCGTTTCTTCAACACCATGAGCCTCCACGGCCAAAGCAAGGATGCCCTGGCCAAGACCCAGCCCGGCGCGTGGCGCTATGATGTGGAGTTCCCGGGCTACAAGTGCAACATGACCGATCTGCAAGCAGCGATCGGTCTGGTGGAACTGAAGCGCTACAAGAACGAGACCCTCCTGCGTCGCAAAGCGATCTGCGAACGCTACAGCGCGGCCTTTGCCGGTGACCAACGCTTCATCCTACCGACCTTGAAGGATGAGCGAAGCACGAGCAGTGGGGCACAGACCAAAAGCGATACGGAGGGCACAGCCAGGACCGGGAATCGCACCACGAGCTACCACCTCTATATGCTGCGTATCGCCAACGTCACGGAGGAGCAGCGTGATGCCATCATTGCGGCCATCTCAGAACAGCAGGTCAGTGTCAACGTACACTTCATACCGCTTCCCATGCTCAGTGCTTATAGGTCGCATCGCATGATGGACTACCCGAACGCCTATCGATTGTACAGCACCGAGATCAGCCTGCCGGTCTATTACGACCTTTCGGACGCACAGGTGGATGAGGTGGTGAGGGCGGTGAAAATGGCCGTGGACCTGGTGCTGAAGTGACCTGGCATGGTCAAGCGTTTGTTCGATATCACGGCCGCCGCGTTAGCACTGCTGGTGTTGTCACCCGTGCTATTCATCCTTGCGATCGCCGTGGCCATGGGCTCACCCGGTGGTGCGTTCTTTCGGCAGGTACGGGTTGGGAAGGGGGCGCGCGAGTTCCAGCTGTTGAAATTCCGCACCATGCGGCCGGGTAGTGAGGCTGGTGGCCAGATCACTGTGGGGGAACGCGACCCTCGGATCACAGGCATCGGTCACATTCTGCGCAGGACCAAGTTGGATGAATTACCACAGTTGATCAATGTCCTGAAGGGTGATATGGGGGTCGTGGGCCCACGACCCGAGGTCCCCCGCTATGTGGCCCTCTATTCGACCGAGCAGCGCAAGGTGTTGAGTGTTCGGCCCGGGCTCACCAGCCTTGCGAGCATCGAATACATCAACGAGAACGAATTGCTGGGCAGAAGCTCGGATCCCGAGCGTACGTACACCGAGGAGGTGATGCCGGCCAAATTGGCCTTGGACCTGAAGTATGTGCAGGAGATGAGCCTGTTGTTGGACCTGCGCATCGTGCTCAGGACAATGGCTCGCTTGCTGAACGGCTGAAAGCGCGGATCGTCGTGGCGCTAGGCTGGACTCCACGTACTTTGTTTCGTGTTCGCGGTGACCATCCAGGCTTGCGCATCTTTGTCCACCCATGGGCCCCATCGCCATAATCCTGGTCCTTGTCTTCGCCAGCTCGGCGTTGGCAGTGCTCACGCAGGCTCTACCGGTCCGATGGCGAACGCGTCTCCTCACCTTGGTCCCGTTGGGCGTTTTTACGTGGTTCGCCGCTCAGCTGCCAGCGGTTGTCCATGGCGAAGCGCTGCAGGAGACCTACCCCTGGGTGTACGGATTGGGCTTCGATTTCGTGTTCCGGCTCGATGCCTTGTCGCTGCTCTTCGCGCTGCTGATCACGGGCATCGGTTCGTTGATCGTCCTCTACGGAGGTACCTATCTGAAGCGGCATGTGGGTCTGCCGCGATTCTTCACCTTCCTGTTCATCTTCATGGGTGCGATGCTGGGTGTGGTGCTCTCGGACAACATCTTCGCTCTGTTCGTCTTCTGGGAGCTCACCAGCCTTAGTTCATACCTTCTCATCGGCTACCGCCATGGCCATGCCCCCACGCGAAGGGCGGCTCTCCAGGCCTTGCTGGTGACCGCAACAGGTGGATTGGCGTTGATGGCGGGTCTCATCCTTGCTACGACCGCGCAGAATAGCCCGGTGATAAGCCAGTGGGTGCCTGGTGGTGAAGCCCTGCTGGCTTCACCCTACTTGGTGCCGATGATGGTGCTCGTGCTCATCGGGGCATTCACGAAGAGCGCGCAGTTCCCGTTCCATTTTTGGCTGCCCAACGCCATGGCCGCGCCCACGCCGGTGAGTGCCTACCTTCATTCGGCCACCATGGTGAAGGCCGGTGTCTATCTCCTGGCCCGCCTTGCGCCGCACTTCGGTGGATTGCCGGGTTGGAATGCGACGCTTATGACCTTCGGTGGGATCACCATGCTTATCGGTGCAGTATGGGCCTTGGTCCAGACGGACCTGAAGAAGGTATTGGCCTACACCACGATCTCGGCTTTGGGCCTGTTGGTGATGGCCTTGGGGATGGGTTCGCCATTGGCTGTCCAGGGGGCACTGGTCTTCCTGCTGGCCCACGCGTGCTACAAAGGGGCGCTTTTCATGGTGGCCGGAAATGTGGACCATGGCACTGGAAGCCGGGATGTTGATCGGCTCGGTGGTCTCTTTAGGGCCATGCCATGGACCGGTGCCGCTGCTGTGCTTGCAGCCTTCAGCATGGCGGGTTTTCCGCTGTTCCTGGGCTTCATCGGAAAGGAACTCCTGTACGAAGCCACCTTGGGCCATCCCTTCGCCGGCATTGTGCTCACCTTGGCTTTGTTCTTCACCAGTGTGGCATTCGTTTCATTGGCGGTACTGTTGGGTGGCAAGCTGTTCTTCGGTCGGCGTGGTCGTGTTGTGATCGCCCCGCACGAGGCCTATGTCGGCATGCGCGTGGGGCCGGTCGTACTGGCCGTTCTTGGCCTGTTGGCCGGACTGATGCCGGGAACGATGTTGGACGGTCTCTTGGGCAGGGCTGCTGAAGTGGTGATGCCTGCTGCGACAGGTATGGAATTGCACATCTGGCACGGTTTCACTCCGGTCCTGGGGCTGAGTTCGATCACGCTCCTGACAGGCTTCGTGTTGTTCCGCTTTGGTGCTCGCATACGCCGCGGTCGTGGCTGGGCTTTGGTGGCCGGTAAGCATGGTCCCGAGAGCCTCTACGATGGTACGTGGGACAGTATCACCACGTTCTCCGCGCGCTTTTCTGCCTTCGTCCAGAGCGGCCACCTCCGCTACTACATCATGGTCATCCTGGTAACGCTCTTCGTGCTCGCCTTGATGCCCATCTGGTATTATGGCCTCTTCCATCCAGCGCACAGCTTTGCCGGCGTGGACCCTTACGAATGGCTTCTGGCGCTATTGGTGGCCGTTGCCGTGGTGGCCACCGTGGCTGCCGCGAACCGGCTGATGGCGATCGCCATACTTGGGGTGGTGGGCTACGGTGTGGCCTTGTTCTTTGCCGTTTACGGCGGCACGGACATGGCCATGACGCAGTTCCTCGTCGAGACGCTCACATTGGTCGTCTTCGTTTACGTGCTGTGGAAATTGCCCGATTACATCACCCTTACATCGGGTGGCCACCGCTTCCGCGATATCACGATCGCAGCGGGTGGTGGGGCTGCAATGACCACGATCATCCTGCTTGTTACCGACTACCCGCTGGTCGGTGAGTTGAAGCGCTTCTACGCCGAGAACAGCTACACCCTGGCGAAAGGCCGCAACGTGGTGAT
>CAYQMC010000096.1:0-11690 GCA_964418285.1 uncultured Chryseobacterium sp. | reverse complement strand
AGGTCCGGGAGTGATCCCGGAGTGGCGCTTGGCCGGCGCATGGCTATGGTCCAGGAGGCTCTTCGTGGAACAGCTCCGACGCCAAGCGGGCATCGTGCCCGTACACATCGTCCCGGAAATTCAAGCGCCCTTCGCGATCGACCCAAGCGGTGAAGTAGGTGATGGATACCGGCCGTTTTTCGTTCAGTCGGACAAAGGTCTCTTGTCCACTGAACATGGCCTTCTTGATCTGGTCCGGGGTCCAGGTGGTGTCATTGCTGAGAAGATACTCGGCGAACTCCTGGGGTCGGCTCAGGCGAATGCATCCATGGCTGAACGCCCTCTTCTCGCGGGCGAAGAAGCGCTTGGAAGGTGTGTCGTGGAAGTAGATGCTGTAGCTGTTCGGGAATAGGAACTTCACACGCCCCAAGGCGTTGCTGGAGCCAGGTCTCTGGCGGATGACCGGGTTCGTCTCGCTGCCCCCGATGATCTCCATGTTCTTCTTCTTCAAATAATTCGGGTCCTTTCGCATGGCCGGCACGATCTCGCCCAGGGTGATGCTCATGGGTACCGTCCAAGTCGGGCTGAACACGATCTGCGACAGCGAATCGCTGAAGATCACGGTCCGTGTAGCGGAGGTTCCCACCACCACATCCATGCTCCAGGCAATGGTGTCGGCCTCGTAGATGTGCAATCGGAATTCGGGGATGTTCACCAGCAGGAGGTCGGGCGCCTGTCTCTCGGGCACCCAGCGCAAGCGTTCCATGTTCACCAGCATGGTGCGAAGGCGTTCTGATACGGGTACGTTGATGGCCTTGAAGAAGCCCTGGCCAAGGACCGCATCGGGGTGCAGCCCGTGGCGGACCTGGAAACGCTCCACCGCTTTCACGAGGACGCTGTCCAAGCGCTGCCCATGGCCGTCCTCTGCAAGGTCGCCGAGCAGATGCAGACGGTGGCGGATGGTCCCGATCACTTCGGCACTATCTCCGGGTTCCAGCTTCTTGCGTCCATCAGGCAGCGCCAAGGCGGGCCACGGTTCGTTCGACAGTTCGTAGTAGCGCTGGATGCGACCCTTCAACTGCTGGTATTGCGGGTGGATGGGTTCATAGGCGGAAAGATCCGCGGATCCATTGGCGAGCGAATCCAACAATCGGGCAGGATCCTTCTTGCCACGCGGGATGAACCAGTTCAGCTCCTTGAGGTCACGACTCAAGTAGCCGCCGTACTTCCGTTCCGCGAAACGGAAGAACTGAGCCGTCAAGCGCAACTCAAGGTCTGTGGAACAACTGTCGCACAGGGCGGTCCGTTGGCCGTTCATAAAGCCTTGTTCATACAGGGACTGTAAGCTCCGCCTCAGGTTGGATGCCTGCGGAATGGTGGTGTCCGCCATCCCGACCAGGTTGATGAAAGCATCAGCACTGGCGCTCAGCGAATCACGCACCACCCAGGCGAACTGCATGTTGCGGCGCTTGTAGAAGTCCAGGATAGCGCTTGAATCGACCAGGTGTTCCGGGTAGCGTGCGAAGAACAAAGCCAGGTCCAGCGAGTCCAACTTTCGGACGCTGTATGGTTCGTTGGTCTCGAATGCTTCAGCGATGGCCAATCCTTCTTCGGCCAGGGTGGTGGGCTCGGTAGGTTGCGGTGTGCAACCGATCATAAGCAGCAGGAGGCCTGCACCGGGCAGGCGAAAACGGTCGGTCATGAATACAAAGGAACAAGGACCGCGCCGCAGCCGGAGGACTACTCAACCAGCATGCACGTAAAGCAGACCGCCATCGGCCAACAGTTCGATCACCTTGGGCATATCGTCCCGCGTTATGGCCGGGCAACCCCAGCTACGCCCGAGACGGCCGTGCTGGCGAATGAACGTTTCGCTCACATAATCCGCCCCGTGGATGATCACTTCACGGGGTAACGCCTGGTCGTTCAGGCCTTTTTCCAAGCCATGGAGCAACAGTGCAGGTCCGTGTTTGGGGCTTGTGATCTCCGCTCCCACACGGTAGAGTCCCAAGCTGGTCTGGTGTGATCCGTGGGTATTGCTGAAACGTTCGGCCATCAGGTCTCCAGTGTTCTGGCCGTGGGCCACGTACGTGCGAAGAAGCAGGGTGCGGCGCTCCAGGTCGATGACGTAAAGACGCTTGGCCGTGCTGGGTTGGGTCATGTCCGCAATGGCCAAGACCTGTGGGTCCACACCGTGCGATAGGGCACGTTCCAGACCCGCGGCAAGGGCTTCGGCTTCAAGGTCCTCTTCGCAAAGTCCAACAGCTTCATAGATCACTGTCACTTCATCCTCTTCTTCCACAAGCGGAGAAGATACAGGTGCTTCCGGCGTGGGCATAAGCCACGCTATCAGGTATAGGAAAAGCAAGGGTATGTGCATCCGTTATCGACTTGCAGGTTTTATCAGGAGATCCCTTGGGGCGAGGTTCCAGTTCGCAGAACTCCCTGACGCTCTAAAGGTACGGTACGCAATTGCACCATCAAGTGATACGTATCACGCAACTCCAGGTTCCATGGGTGGGAGCCGTGTCAGATCGGTATCATTGTTGCCAAAGGCCATTCCGATAACACCGTTCACGCCATGCGTATCCCAGCTATACTCGCGCTCACGCTGACCATACTGCTTGTGGGTTGCCGTAAGGAAGAGAGCGACACCCTGCCCGAGAACACCTCGATCTACCAGGATTACAAGGTCATCTTCGACAAGCCGGACAACCGCACACGCGCCTATGCCACATTCCGCAGGAGCAACTCGTGGGGCACGCGCTTGCAATTGACCGGTGGCGCATCCATCACCTTCAATGGCAACGGCCATACCAGCTACACCGAGCTGGACAATTACTTCTACCGCTGGAATACGACGGGGATCACCGATGTGGACTTCCGTTTCACGCGATCCGATGGTGCATGGTTCGAGAACAGTATCCTGCGCAGCGATACCATCGATGTGTCGGTTCCTCCGGACATTGCCCTGTCCAGAACGAACGGAGGCCTCGCCACATGGATCGGGCGGCCGCTGGTGGAGGGGGAGCGCATCGAAGTTTGGGTGCGCCAGAACGGGTCCAACACCAGCAAGACCACGCTTGATGTGGCCGGTACCAGTGCGATCTTCATACCGGGTAACGTGCTCTCAAGCCTCACCTTGGGAACGGCAGACCTGTATTTCAACCGCAGCCGCACGGTCGTTCTCAATGAGGGTGATGGCAACGCTGGTGGAAGGCGCATCATCGAGGTGGAGGCCCGTGGAACCGTAGCGATCGAATGATCACTTGGACGGTATCCGGAAGATCGTCGTGCTATCGATGGTGCTGTCCTGCGCGGTGGTGGCTTCAGCCCAGCCCAGAAGTTCAAAGGGCACTTTTGCGATGTAGCTCTTCAGGTCCGTGAAATACTCGGTTCCGTAGCGCTGCGTGCCCTTGTAGAACACCTGGTTGTTCAGGAAGTACTTGCCGGGGTGCTTTTCCCGCAACAGCTGCATGATGCGGTCGAAGTCTTCCAGGATGTACCAGCCGATCTCGGCGAACAGGATGGCTTCGGCTTCGATGGGCTGTTGCAATTCCTCGACCACATTGCCAACGCGGAATTCCAGGTGCGGGAACAGCGCACGGGCTTTGGCGATCGCCGTTGAGCTGATGTCGACACCCACCGGTGTAATGCCGGTTTCGCGGTGGATCCAGTCGCTGTAATACCCCAAGCCGCAGCCGTATTCCACCACGGACTTGATGCCGAAGCGCTTCAGGTGCTGGATGGCCACCCAGCGCCCGGTGGGGTTGGGCTGCTCGCTCTGGTGCCAGGGGTCATCGAATTCCCGATACATCTCCTCGAAGCGCCCGATGAAGCGGCCGTCCTTGATGACAAAGTCGTGATAGCTGTTGGCTTGGTCCATGTGTTCCAAAGGAACGAAGCTTGACCCTTTCCGGTTCACCCCGCCAACACCGCCTTCGCGTAGTTCGCCCAGCTCATGTTCTTCGTCGCCTCCACCACATTCTCCCGCGGAATGGGCTGCTCGATACTGGCGTTCATCACGCGCACCATGTCGGCGATGTTCCTGGGTTCGGCCAGGTAACCGTTGAAGCCATCGGTGATGGTCTCCGGGAAATGCCCTACGCGTGTGGCCACGGCGGGTAGCTTGAAGTTGTAGCTGAGGCTCTCCACCCCGCTGGGCGTAGCCGTTTCGTAGAAGAGTACGATGGAATCCGCAGCCTGGAAGTAGGGCGGCACTTCCTCGTTCGGGATGAAGCGGTCCACCACGAGCGTGCGGTCCTTCAGTCCCAGTTGCTCGATCATCGCCAAGGGATCGTAGTCGCGTTCGTCATCGGCTTTCTTCAAGAAGAGTTTCTTCACCGTTCCGAAGACCGCGTTCTTCAGCTTCGTGCTCAGCTTGCTCTGGTCCACCGTCTGCCAGAAGCGTTCGCCCACGATCATCAGGCTTACATCATCGCGCTGCTTGGCCAGTTCCGCGAAGGCCTCGATGCAGTAGTGCAGCCCCTTGTACTTGCGGATGAAGCCGAAGAATAGGAACACGTGTTTCCGCAAATGATGCTGGGCTTTCCAGGCTTCCTTGTCGAAGGCGGGGTCGGGCTTGAAGAGGGTGTAGATGGGGTGGTAGAGCTTGAGAATTGACAGTGGCGAGTGGCCAGTTGGCGAGTTGGCGACTTGCGACTTGCCCACTTGCCACTTGCCACTTCTTCTACCGTCCAACGTCACCTCGAACTCCTTCTCGGGCATCAATGCCTTCAACTCCTCCGCCGTCTTGTACGCATGCACGATGAAGCTGTGCCCGTGCCTTAGCGCCATGCGCGTGAGCCTTGCATCCAACGAGCTCTGTTCCTTGGCGGCCACGAAGTGCAGGTCGAAGAGGATCTCGGCTTTCGTGTGTTTGCGCAGGTACTTCGCGATCGTGTTCAGTGGAATGCCCTGCGTGGGGTTGTACCACTGGATGATGACCTTGTCCGGCTTCAGTGCTGCGATGGCCTTCGCGGTCTTCTTCCAAGTGCCGGGTGCGTTCCAGTTGGTGAGGTAGTGTACCGGAATGTCATAGCCCTCCAGAAAGTCGCTGCTACTGGCCTTGTCCACGAACTCGCGCGGGATGATCGCGGGGTATTGCTGTGTCCAGCTGACGATGGTGACCTGCGCTCCTTCATCCTTCAGCGAACGCGCCAACGCGGTGTTGTACTGCGCAATGCCGCCTTTGAATTTTGGGCCTGGACCGAAGCAGATGATGTGCGGGGTGCTCAAGGGAAATGCAGGTTAACCGCAACGACGCGACGGCGCTACGAAATGCCAGAAAGCAATTGCAGGTCGACCGCGACGGCGCGACGACGCGACGTTTGGGCGCTGTACTTGAGCCACAAGATCGGGCGGGATCATCTCGGTCGGTATCATAGGTTGTTGACAACGCGTTTCATGCCATGCTTCAGCAATGGGCTGTTGAAGTTGATCACACGCCCGAGCTTATTGCCGGTCAGCTTCAGATAGGTCAGCATTTGCGCAAGATGGATAGGATGAAGCTCGCTTACCGCTTTGACCTCGATAATGAACTTACGCTCCACCCAGATATCAAGTCGATAGCCCACATCAAGCCTCACATCATGGTAGACCAAGGGAAGCGCGACCTGGGTTTCAATGCTCAGGCCCATGTGCACCAGTTCATGTGCCAGGCAGGCTTCGTACGCACTTTCGAGTAAGCCAGGGCCGAAGTGGCGGTGCACTCGGAACGCTGCCTCGATCACCTGGTCATCCAGTTCGTTCTCCCGCATCGATCCTGTTCCATCTGAACGTCGCGTCGTTGCGCCGTCGCGGTTCAAATTTTCTTCAGCCTCCTCGTTCGAGCTTTCCCATTGCGCATCTCGAAAGTTTCGTGCTCGTCGCGTCGTCGCGGTTCAAATTTTCTTCAACGCTGCCTCATACACCCTCCGCATCCCTTCCTCAATGGAGATCTTCGCCTTCCACCCCAGGTTCTCTTCCACCCAAGTCATGTCGCAATAGCGGCTGTGCACACCAACGGGTTTGTCGAGCAAGGGTTTGATGGTCGGCTTGTACCCTGCGAAGCCGGTGAAGACCTCGATCAGTTCCAGAAAGCTGGTGAGCCTGCCCATGCCGATGTTGATGGCCGTGCCGTCACTGATCTTGTCCATGGCTAGGAGGGTTAGGTCGAGCACGTCGTCTATGTGGACGAAGTCGCGGCCTTGTTTGCCGGTTCCCCAGACCTCGAAGGGGTTCTCCTTCTTCGCAGCGCGCGCAGCGATCGCAGGAACCGGGTAGGAGAGGTCCTGGTCTTCGCCATAACCGCTGAAAGGACGAATGCAAGTGATGTGGACGCCGTAATGGCTGGCCGCGATCTTGGCTAGGAACTCCCCGGTGAGCTTGCTCCAGCCGTAGGTCATGTCGGGCTCGCCCATCTTCTTGAAGTCGATGTCGCTCTCCTTCAGTTGCAGGGTGTTGTTCTCGGTCTGCAGGTCGATCGGGTAGGCCGCGCTGCTGCTGGGATACAGGAAGCGGTCCGGTTTGTTGCGGCATACATAGAGGAAGATCTCCGCATCGATGCTGAGGTCCTGCGCTACCAACATGGGGTCACCGTCGATCTTGCTGCGCCCGCCCACGATGGCCGCGAAATGGAAGATGTCCTTGAAGCGCGTGACGTCCAGTCCGTAGGCCTTCACCAGGTGTTCGGGGTCCTTGTTCAGTTCGCGGAGCACATCGCGCAGGTCGGCGTGGAGGAAGAGCACACGTCCATCGCCGTACACGGTAATGCCACGGTCGGTGCCGTTGCATTTCCAGGGCGCCCAGGTATCGGGATGGGTGCCCACGCTGAGGTCGTCGATCAGCAGGATGCGGTCCGCGGTCGTATTGAAGAGCCGCTGGACCATGTTGCGGCCCACGAATCCGCAGCCGCCTGTTACCAAGTGAGTTGCCATAGTTCCACGTTCGATGATCCGGCCCTTTGCGAGCCGGCCATTCGGACGCAAAGATGAAGCATGCTGACAACCTCCATGGGCTGACGGTGAACAGCTTTGCACGATCGGAGGCTGATAGTCTTGCGGTCGCAGATGCATGACATCCGTGCAGCCACCTTGCATGGAGCTGCGTACCGCCATGACGTAGGGCTTCCGACATGGGCGTAGCCTCTACAAGAGGGGGCCTGCCGAAAGCAGTTCGACCGCTCCGGTCGGCTCGTTGTTCCTCACCACAAGGAGGCAGGCCTTTCCACCCAGCGTGATGGGCAGCAGATCGCGTACTTGGCCGCGCAACGAAAGTCCACTCGCATCGGGCGCCACCTCGGCTAGCACACCCTTGCCTTCGTTCTTCATCAACAGCCCGATGCTGGCGTCATATCGTCCGAACTGGGCATCCGTGCCGTAATGGTTCCCGGCGACAATGGCATCGCGTAGTCCATCACCGTCCACGTCCACGAGCAACATGGCATGGGCCATGGAAAGCTGGACCCGATTGGGAAGCACTTCAGCTTCGAACCGTTCGCCATTCTTGTTGCGGAACAGCGTACTGGCAAGGGTGTTGGCTCTGAGTATACCGGCACCATCCAATTCCTGTGGCTTGAACACTTCCTCCAAGGTGGCCTGGGCATAGGTATGATACCGGAGGAAGCGTTTCTTGAGCATGATCATCTGGTCCAGCATCCGGTCGCGGTTGTGCACTGGGTAGTTGCGGCCATTTTCCGTCGAACAGAGTACGGCATCCAAACTGCCGTTGCCGTCGAAGTCCTTGTAGTGCAGGGTCAGGGGGGCCTTCACGGATGCGTTCAAGGGCGAATTGAGACCGGTATTCCCGGCCAGGATCTCCGGTAGTCCATCGGAATCGAGATCACCAATAGCCAGCGAGCACCACCAGCCATTGGAGTCTGATAGACCGAATGCCTCGGTCGCGTTCTCAAAGCGCCCATTCCGTTTCTTGAACACCGAAACCGGCATCCACTCTCCTACAAGGACCAGTTCTTGGCTCCCATCACCATCCAGGTCCGCAAAGTCGGCATCGGTGACCATCCCGACGTGCTGAAGTCCTTCGGACCACTCATCGGTGATATCCACAAAGCGTCCGCCATTGTTCCTCAGGATCTGTGAGGCCGGGGTTTCCGGGTATCTGCCCGGTGTTTGGCGCCCTCCTACGAACAGGTCCATGTCGCCATCGCCGTCCATGTCGGTAGCTGCGATACAACCCGAACTGTTGAATGCTGGCGGCAAGGCATCGACGGCCTTGCTGAAAGCACCGCGCCCATCGTTCAAGTAGAGCCGGTCCGCGTAGGCGCGGTCACCCTTGGGGCGTTCGTTCCCCCCGCTGGCCACATACAAGTCCTGGTCGCCATCGCCATCGGCATCGAAGAACAGGGCTGCCACGTCCTCGTGGTCCTTGTCGTTCTCAAGATCCGGCAGCGGGATCTCACGGAACGATGCTCCTGGCACTTGGAGGAAAAGCTTGCCGGCCTTGCCCATCGAGCCTCCCAGAAAGATGTCCTCCAAGCCGTCCCCGTTCACATCGGCTACGGCAGCACCAGGTCCCTCCTGGCTCAGGAAGTGGCGCAGCAGCGGCTCGCGCTTGAGGTCTATGTAGTCGTTCTCCACGTGTTGCATGGAAGAAGGCAGCCACTTGGACCTGTCCGTGAACAGCTTGCCGGGTGCTGGTGGTGGAGCGACGATGGGCATATCCTGGGCACGTGCAATGATGTGGTGCATATTGGCCTTGGGGGCGGGTATGACCTGCGTGTCGCCGTTCGGCCACGTGATCTCCAAACGATCCGGGTCGTTGTTCGTGCCCAAACCGAAGTGTGACACGGCCTCGGAGCATGATAGGAACCCGCGGGTTGGTTGCAGCCATTGGGTCTGTTTGCTGCCATCGCTCATCCAAAGCTCCACTTTGGAGCCGATCGCGGTCTGTCCGGGGCCAGCATCAAGACTGACACGGATGTAGCCGTTACCTCGTTGTTCAGCTCCATTGTTGCGCATGAGGAAAGCCGGCTCGTTGATGTTGTTCATCACTAGGTCCAGGTGCCCATCATTGTCCAGGTCCGCGTATACCGCACCATTGGAGAACGCGGGTGGTCCAGCGTTCCATTCCTGGGAACGATCGCTGAAGGTCAGATCCCCCTCATTCCGGAATAGAAAGGACGAGACCTTCACGCTGGGAATGGCCGCCGTCCACTGGGTGAGGCTGATGTTCCCAGCCCGTAGTTCCTTTTGCAAGGAATCCATGGTATAGCGCTGGTAGTCGTTGTTGCTCACATCCCTGAAATAACCGTTCGAGACGAGAAGATCCTTCCATCCATCGTTGTCGAGGTCGGCGAAGAGGGTGCTCCAACTCCAATCGGTATAGGCGACCCCGGACAGGTGGCCTATGTTGCTGTAGCTGCCATTGCCGTTGTTCAATTGCAGCATGTTGGCAGAGAACTGTGCGCGAAGCCCAACGGTCAAGAGCTTTCGGTACTTGTCGAAATTCGTGGCCATCAACAGTGTGTGATAGCGGAAGCGATCACGAGCGGTCATGTCAGCGGTCACCAGGTCTGCATGACCATCGTTGTTCATGTCGGCCAGATAGGAGCCCATCGTGGAGAAGGAACTGCAGATGAAGTATTCGTCGAAGCGGTCAGCGAAGCTTCCGGTGCCTGAGTTGATCCATAGCTGATCGGGCTTAACGTAATCGTTGCACACGTAGAGGTCAGGAAAACCATCTCCGTTGAAATCGCCAATGCTGGCACTGAGGCCAAAAGCTTCGTTCAGTACGCCTGCTCGTTCCGTAATGTCCTTGAATCTGCCATCGTCGTTGCGGTAAAGCCGGTCGCTCACGTAGCTGAGGTCCTCGGCCATGATCAAGTTGAACCGGCCGGAAGCGTCCTGGCTCACCTTGATGTTATTGGCTTCCAACATGGACGCCGGGTGGTTCACCAGATACATATCGAGATCGCCATCCAGGTCCATGTCGAAGAAGTAGGCCTGCGTGGAGTAACTGGCATCGTCAAGGCCGTATTCCTTGGATCGTTCAGTGAAAGTCAGATCCCCGTTATTGACGTAGAGAAGGTTGCGCCGTAATTCAGGGTCGCCAAGGGCATCGCGACAGACATGGATGTCCAGATGCCCATCACCATTGATGTCGACCATGGTGACACCGGATTTATACCCCCGCTCCCTGCCAAGTCCGGCTGGTCCGGTGATATCCTTGAACCGGAACCCACCTTCGTTCAAATAGAGCTTGTCCGCCCCGGTATTGGATAGGAAATAGATATCCTGCAGTGCATCCCCATTGACGTCCCCCACGGCGATCCCGCCACCATTGAAGAGGTATTCATACCGCAGGATGTTCCAGTCCTCGGTCTCTTGGAGGGTGTTCACGAAGTCTATGCCGGTATCCTCGCTCCCCATCAGGGTGAAGAGTGGATCCGGCCTGGGAACCCTGGTGCCATCCTCAGGACTTGCCGGATCCTGTTGTTGGCATGAGGCAAGGGCGCTGAGCAGGAAATAGAACAGGCTGTAGCGCACGATCATCATGACATGGTATTCGCTCATGAGGGGACCTTGGATGCCTCCAGGATGGTTTCGGCCACTTGGTCGCCGATCGCACGGCCCTGTTGATAGCCTTCTTCGACGCTGCGCATGTAGTGTATCCCTCCGTAGAAGCGGCTCAGGCTCACTTGCCAAGCCGCCTCCTGGTACGATCCGAAGTGTCGGGTACCCATGCCGAACAGTACCTCGGTACTGTCCACGAAGGGAACATCGGGTCCAAGCACATGGTCCAGCACACGGGCCGCGGAAGCCGATACCACGCTATGTCCGCTGGGATACTCCGGGAAAGGAGGTGTTTGGATCAGGGAGGACCAATCCGGATCCGCCAGATTGTTGATGTAGGTTATGGGGCGGATCACATCGGTCCGGAACTTCTCGTGCCAGCATGAGATAAGCCCGTCGAACATGGCAATCGATGCCAGTGTATAAGCCTTGGTGGTAGTGAGCAGATCGACACTATCGCGCCTCGTTACCTGGCTGACGATATTGAGCCAATGACCCGGCGGAGCGATACGGTGCTCTTGGGTGGTCAAATGACCGCGGTGTGCCGTGATGTTCGGATTGTCGTCCCAGAAGAGTGCAATGGCACGGAGACTATCGTTCAAGGCAAGCCCCGCATCATGCATTTCCATGACCATGTTCCAGAATTCGGATCCCGGCTCTGTGGAGTAGGGGATCATATCCGGAACCTGGTAGGCATCCGAGCTATCCAGGATGAAGGTCCTGATCATGGACCAGTGCGGTTCCAATGCTGCTGTGTAGTCCGGAGGGGTCTCGCTCCACCCACCTTGCCTGGGGGTGCTTGTGAAGCGGTCCAAGGTCCTCGTATAAGCATACCCATCAGTGTCCATCCAGGCCTTCAGATGATCCGTCAACTGTTCGGCATACCGCTCAGAAGCGGAGATCCGATCGGCAGGAAGGCCTGCCTCAACAGCTTTTTCCTTAACCCGCTCGACCGCTTCATCGATCAGATGTTCCGTGAAGACCACCATCCGCGCTGTATGGTAAAAAGCCAAAAGAGCCGTAAGCTGGTCGTCGCAGCCATCCACGGACAAGGCCGGCAAGGGCGGAAGGGCATTCAGTACAGGGGTGAGGTCCTCCATTTCAGTGGGATGGAAAGCCTGCAAGGCAAGGTAGTGGGCAATGTGTGGATAAGCATAAACGCGAGAAGCCACGGGAGGACTGAACGCGTCCTCCATGGCC
>CAYQMC010000095.1:0-11892 GCA_964418285.1 uncultured Chryseobacterium sp. | reverse complement strand
CAGTATGCCCCCACACCACTCGCCACCCACTACTCGAAACCCACCACTTGCATTCATCTTTCTCGGCCTCCAGAACATCAAGTCCCTCAACGCCGCCACCGCCGAACGCATCCTCGCCGAACGCCGCCGCAACGGCCCCTACGCCGGACTGCCGGACCTGCTGCACCGCATCACCCTGCCGGTGGACCAGGCGCGCATGCTCATCCGGTCGGGGGCATTACGCTTTACCGGAAAAAGCAAGCCGCAACTGCTGTGGGACCTCACGCTGCTGCACCCTGGCGCGAAGCCCTTGGAACGCGGCGCGGACCTTTTCGTCACCACGCCGCCCGAGACGAAGCTGCCTGAGTTACAACACTTCGACCTGAGCGATGCCTACGATGAGCTGGAGTTGCTGGGCTTTCCGCTGTGCGATCCGTTCCTGTTGGTGGAATATGGATCAGAAGATCGGATGGTCGGAAGATCTGATGATGGAAATGCGACCACTTCACGGTTCACACCGAACACTCCACACTTCACACCGCCTGTGATACTGGCCCGCGACATGCCCCGCCATATCGGAAAACGCGTTTCGATGCTCGGCTACGTGGTACACGTAAAGCCCACGAAGACCGGCACCGGCGAGCGTATGAGCTTCGGAAGTTTCATCGACCAAGCCGGCGACTTCTGGGACAGTACGCAATTCCCTTCCGTGGAAGCGAAGTACCCCTTCCGAGGACGCGGTGTGTACCGGCTCGTTGGCAAGGTGGAAGAGGAATTCGGACACTGTTCACTGAGCGTGGAGCATGTGGAGAAACTCCCATGGAGGCAGGATCCGCGGTACGGAGCGAAATGAACACAGGAAGTCCGCAGATGGGACGCTCTACCTTCGTCCGTACAACAAAACATGTTCCCGCTACTCGTATCCGGTTTGCTCCAATACCTGCTCATCACCATGGCGGGTATCCTGGTCATCGTGAACCCGCTCACCACGGCTTTCGTGTTCCTGGCCTTGGTGCCGGATGCGGATGTGGTCGAACGCCGCGCCATAGTATGGAGGGCTGCTACCACCGCGACGGGCGTGCTCGTGACCTTCGCCTTGATGGCGGTTTGATCTTCCACATCTTCGGGATCACGCTGCACGCGTTCCGGATCGCGGGCGGTATCATCCTATTCGGCATCGCAATGGGCATGCTGGGTCGCCGACCGGAACACAAGGGCATCAGCGGTACGGAACGCCAGGACGTATCGATCATTCCGCTGGCCATCCCCTTCATCAGCGGGCCGGGAAGTATTGCCACCGTGATGATGCTGGTGTCCGAAGCGCCCTCGATCTGGCATACGGCGGTGGTCTACCTCGCCATCGTCATCACAACGACACTCACCTATTTCGCCATGGTGAACTCGCGCTATGTGGTGCGCTACATCGGCGAAACGGGCCGACAGGTTATCACACGCCTGTTCGGACCGATACTCGCCGTGTTGGCCGTACAATTCGTCATGAACGGGATCGTGGACCTGCTGCACGAGGAGTTTCCGGCCATGACCACGGAGTGAACGACTGTTCACTCCACCTCATCCCACCACCGCTCGCTCAGGGCCATATCCGGTCCATTCACGATGCGGCCGATGCGGGGTGTGAGCAATTGCACATTCAACTCTTTCGCTTTCAATGCGAGTCGTTCAACAGGTTCCTTCCACGGGTGCATCGCTAGACTGAACTTGCCCCAGTGCAGAGGCATCAACACGTTGGCCTTCACATCCAGTGCGGCCTGTGCGGTCTCTTCGGGCATCATGTGGATCTCCGCCCAGCGCTCGTTGTAGGCGCCACACTCCAGCAAGGCGAGATCGAAGGGACCAAAGCGTTCACCCACTTCCTTGAACGTAGGCGAATAGCCCGAATCGGCCCCGAAGTAGATCTTCTTAGTACGCCCTTCGATCACCCATGACCCCCACAGGGTGCTAAAGCGGTTGGTCATCCCGCGGCCGGTGAAGTGACGCGCAGGAGCAAGTGTCAACCGAACACCTTCGACCTTGACACTTTCCCACCAATCATGCTCCGTGATCTGCTCGGCTGGAACGCCCCAATGCTCCATGTGAGCGCCTGTTCCAAGAGGCATGACCCAACGCTGCACCTTGCCCTTCAGCTCCAATACGGTCACGTAGTCCAGATGATCATAATGGTCGTGCGAGAGCAGCACCACATCCACCTTGGGCAGCATGTCAACGGTCATATGCTGCAGGTAGTTGAAGCGCTTCGGACCCATGAACGAAAAGGTCGAGGCCCGTTCGCCAAAGACCGGATCGCAGAGGAAAGTGACACCATCCACCTTGATCAGTATGGATGAATGGCCGAACCAGGCAGTCGCGAAAGCCGTGTCGGGCAGGGCATCCCATCCTTCGCGGTCGAACGAGATCGTGGGAATGGTATCCTTGGGTTCGCGCCCCTCCGCACCTTTCATGAACTCCCACAAGACCTCCACCATGGAGCCGATGGGCATATCCATATTGGTCTCCACCACGTTGTGGAACCTGCCATCCCGGTGGTTCGGTGAAGCTTGTATGCGCGCCAACCGCTCACCAGTTGGATCACTCCCGACAATGGGCGCGAAGCCGAAGTAGAGCAAGAGTGCAGTGCCAAGCACCACAGCGGTGCCCAAAAGGATCCAAAGGAACATGCGGAAGGTCTTCAATGACGGAACAGGAAAGGTGCGGTACAAAGGTCCGCCCCTTCCCTGCCCTGCCGACGACCGAGCGACAAGCTCTGCAGCCGTTCATGGAATACGCTAGCGGTACTTCACCGCGCCCTGCGCCATCAGCCGATCGATGTCGTTGTTGATACTCAGGATCAGCAACGAGGTAGCGGTGCAGAACACCGGGCTCGTGATGCAGTGGTGGCCGTGCCAGCTGCCGTCGTTGTTCTGGATGGCCAACAGCCGATCCGTGGTGGCACCGTACCAGTTGCGCCAGCCGTTGTCCTTGGCAATGATCATGGACTCGCCCGTTTGCAGAAAGCTGAGGAACTCCTCGCCACCATTGTTGCCGAAGCCATTCAGCACACGCTCATCCTGCGACTGCACTTTTGCCGCGTTGTAGACCTGGTAGGCCGTGTTCAGGCGTTCTGCCTCGGTGTCGGACAGCCCAGCCTCCTTCAGGTTGTCCAGGGTCACTGGCGCATCGGCGGCCAGCTTGCCTTCGGTACGAGCACGTTCCACTTTCTCAGAGGCCTCCCTCGCCTCGACCGCACTGTTGCGCGTACTTCCGCTAACCGCATACAGGGTGATTCCCGCCGCACGTTCCGTGGCCACGGAACCTTCTTCCGCGTCGAAATTCCCCTTGTTGTAGTCACGGGCCTGTTGAAGTGCCTTGTCATCGACCACGGCTCCCTGGGCCTTCGCCGATTCCAATGCGCTGGCGGCGAAAGAGCTTTGCAACACACCGGCCCAACCATCGCCCTTGGTGCTGCCGTCGCTATTCTGTGCCCGTTGCAGGATGCCCGTACAAATGTTCATGGCTTGAAGCACCCGTCCCTTCAGGGGGTCCTGCTTGTCCAGCTTCGCACTGAGGTTGCTCAGGTACTGCGTCGTGAGAGCCACGTCGATGTTCGCCCCCAGCTTGCTTTGGATCTGCGTGCCTTTCAGTTCGGTGATGTTGGTGGACTGTGGTCCGGATCGCTCCACATGGGTCAACAGGTATTCGGTGAGCTTCTTCAACTGCCCGGCATGCTCACCCTTGCTGGGTGTGCTGCCCATGCGCATGATGGCCATACCCACCATGGCGGTAGTGGCCGGATCGCTGGCAACGGCATGCGGATCTCGGATATCCTGGCGGGCATGGGCACCAGCCCCATAGCCACCATTCTCGGATTGCGCCTTCACAAGCCAATCCAGCGCACGTCGTTCGGCATTGAGCACCTTGTCCGGGGTGGCCAGGATGAAGCTGCTATCGAGACCTGTCCCCTCGTAAACGGTCATGAATACGCAGTGCGGAGCATCATCTTCAGAGGGTGTGACAGGGCAGTACGTCACATCCTGCGGCACTTCGGCAGGCTTGAAAGAGGCGAGTATCACGATGATGCCCGTGGCAGCCACTAGGGCTAGTAGAATGAAGGTCTTGCGGTACATGGTACATCTGGTTTTCGGCACCGGTCGCGATGCCCGTTATGGTACCCCGTACACGCAAGGCATCCGCAGGTTCGATCTACGGCCGATCGGCCGATCTTCGCAGTGCAATGCGCTTCGCATTTTCCACACCGACTTGCTTTCTGATCCTTCCACTAGCTGCGTGGATGCCCAGCGATGCGCAGGCACAAAAACATGCCGAGCCCTTCGACTCGCTATACGTGCGCGACTATTCGAACATTGTAACAAGCCGCTTCTATCTCAGCACGAAAGACAACGCTTTCGCCTTACGCAGCGGCAACGGACGCGACCTGGTGTACCGGCCCAACAATCAGGTCAACTGGGGGCTTGGTGCCAGCTATCGATCGTTGACGCTCAACATTGGCGTGCGCATGCCACTTGTCAACAACCGCGACGAACAGTTCGGTAATACGCGCTACCTCGACGCACAGGCCAATATCCACACCAAACGAACGGCCACCAACCTGTTCCTGCAGGTTTTCAGCGGCTACCACTTGCGCGGGTATACCAACGCAGAACTGATGTGGCCCGAGTTGGCCCAACGCCCTTATCGTCCGGATGTGCGGCAGTTCAACCTGGGCTTGAGCAGCCTGCGTATCACGAACAACGACCGCTTCAGCTATCGCGCATCCTTCAACCAGGATGCCTGGCAACGAAAGAGCCAAGGGTCGTGGTTGTTCGGCGGATATATGACCTTCTTCGCTGTGCGTGCCGATTCATCCATAGTGCCCACCACCGAACAGGAACGCTTCACCCCCGGGGTACGCATCCGACAAGGGGATTTCTTCGATGCGGGACCCATGGGTGGCTACGTGCACACCTTCGTATTTCGGGAACACTGGTTCCTGACGGCTTCGGCGGTTGCCGGCACCGGACTGGCCATTCAGGGGCTCGTGTATCCGGATGGGACCGGCGAAGCAGAACTTCGCCGGAACGATGCTGGTGCAGGCTGGCGCTTCCAATGGCGGGCAGGCACGGGGTACAACAGCCCTCGTCACTATTTGGGCATTTCATTCAACCAGGAACGCGTGGGCTACTTCCTCGGGGACCAGCAGCGCTTTACTTGGAACGTGTACAACCTGCGCTTCAACGTGGTACGACGCTTCAACACCCGCATCGGATCCATGGACCGCGGCCTCAAATGGCTCCGGAAGAAAGGCCCGCGCGCGCTGGAACAAGCGCTTCCCCCCGAACGGCCCTAAGAAGGGTACGGCGATCAGTGACCCTACCTTCGTGGTATGCGGATACCGATACTGATGACACTGCTACTGCCGCTGGTGGGGGGGCTGCACGCCCAGCGTATGCTTCACTTCACGCGCACTTCAGGCTGGGACCACCAAACACGTGACGTATCCTACACCATGTTCCAGTCCATCGCGGGTGAATTGGAATTGGAGGTGGACGACGATGCCACCGGCAATCCCTTCAGCGACCCGATCGCGCTGGCTCAATATGCCGTCATCGTTTTCAGCAATACCAGCGGGAACGCCATCCTGAACGCCCAGCAGCGGGCCAACTTCGAAGCTTGGGTGGAAGACGGCGGGCAAGTGCTCGGCATCCATGCGGCCAGTGACACCTATCGGCACAGCACCTCCAATGGCAGCAATACGGGTGCGTGGGACTTCTATGCAGAGCTGATCGGTGCCAGCGTACAGGAAAACCCCAACCATGTGGCAGGAACACCGCAGTATGGCATGCAGCACATTGGATCGCACGCCAGCACGGCCGAACTTCCCGATCCCTGGGTGAAGAACGAGGAGTACTACTACTGGGAAGGAGGATACTATGGGACGGACAACGTGGAGGTGCTGCGCGTGGACGAGACCGTGGGACCGAACGGTCTGGTGAACAATTACGATGCACCACGCCCAATGAGCTGGTATCGGTTCGAACCGACCGGTTCACGTGTGTTCTATACCGCCCTTGGCCATGCACCGGGCAACTTCACCAATGACATGCTCTTTCGAACGCATATCAAGTCGGCCCTGGAATGGCTCCTGGACAGCACCACCGGCACCCAAGGCACTTCAGCTCAGAAGTCTGTCAGGGTATTCCCCAACCCGGCCATGGATCGACTTCAAATTGTGCTCACATCCGGTAGGATCGGTGCGAAAGCGGTGCTACACGATGCGTGTGGCCGCGTGGTCCTGTCGCACACCAAGGTGGGCCGATCGACCTCGTTCGATGTTGGGCATCTGGCAGCCGGGTCCTACACGCTGTGCGTGGACCAAGCACGAATTCCCGTGATCATCACACGTTGAAGGTCCTGTGTCCGATCGGTGTTGGTCCATGGATCACCATGGACCGACCACCATCGTCCACGTTCCGTTCGAACAAGAGCAGTTGACCGGAACGGAAGCGCTGTTCAGAAAAGAACCGGTCCGTTGGCGTCCTTCCAATCCAGAAGTTCGTCGATCGTGCGCACCGAAACGGTGTGGTAGTTGGGCCGTGCCCTGGCGTAGATCGCATGGGCCATGATCCGGCCGTGTTCGGACTCCATCAACCGGGTGTACAAAGGCACCAAGAACTTTCGCCTACCCACCGTCGTAAGGAACGTATCGAGCCGATCATAGGCGGCCGTATGGTCGTTGGCGATGCACAGGCCCAACCATTCGGCCAAGATCTCCGCATTCCCGCTTTCTGTGAATTGGAACGCTTGGTCCAATTCGGACATGCGCTCTCCATCCATCTCCGGAGGTAGTGCCCTTAAGAAATGCAACCACTCATGCGTGGACCACGAACCGGTCGGTAGGTCTTGAGCCGGAGTGCCGGACAACCAGGCATTCATGGTAGCTCCCACCACTGCGAAGCGTTCTGATGTCGGCACGATAATGTCCGCGGGGAGACCTTGGCCATCCACCCAAGCAGCAACGTCCAAGGATACACCCTCCGGGCCAAGAAGGTCGGCCTGCAAATGCTCAAGGAACCTATCGGTGGTCATGCTCTCGAACGCGAAGGTCTCGAAGTAGCTACGCAGGAATGCATCGAATCGCTCCCGTCCCACCTTCGATTCGATCAACTTCAGGAATGCGAAGCCCTTTTCATAGGCGATATCCGTCATGCCCTCATCAGGGTCCCGTCCTTCCAGGTCCAACCGCAGATGAGTGTCCTCTGGATGCCCACTTCGCTCGAGTAGCGCGACAGTACTTACAAGATCCTGATGCCCCAACACGTGGAGCATGCGCGCATAATCCGCACCGTAGATCGCTTCACAGATGCGATTCTCGAAATAGACCGTGAAACCTTCATTCAGCCAGAAGTCGTTCCATGTCGCATTCGTGACCAGGTTTCCACTCCAACTATGCGCCATTTCATGGGCGATCAGCGCGGTCAAGCTCCGATCTCCGGCGATGATCGTGGGCGTGGCAAAAGTGAGCATGGGGTTCTCCATGCCGCCGAAAGGGAAGCTCGGCGGTAGTACCAGGATATCGTATCGTCCCCATCGATATTCTCCGTACAGGTCCTCCGCGGCGGCCAACATGGCTTCGGTATCGGCGAACTCCCATGCAGCTTTCTCCAGCAAGGCTGGTTCGGCGTAAACACCGGTCCGTTCACCCAATGGCTTGAAGGCGAGATCACCCACGGCAAGTGCGATCAAATAGGCGGGTATCGGCTGCTCCATGGCGAAGCTGTATGTACCCGTGGTGTTGCGCTCCTTTGCGTTGGAGGCGCTCATTACCGCCATCAACTCCTGTGGAACAGTGACCTTGGCAGAATAGGTGAATCGGATACCTGGGCTATCCTGGATGGGTATCCATGTTCGGGTCAGTATGGCCTGCCCTTGCGTGAACAAGAATGGGTACTTGCGCCCCTGGGTCTGGAGTGGAGCAAGCCATTGCAAGGCTTTTGCCCCAGGCCCGGTCTGGTACTTCACGATGATACGGTCCGTACCAGCGGGCAGTTCCACCACCAGCGCACGTCCAAGGGGTGTATCCTCCCCCAAGGTGAAATCGAGGCTTGCCCCACCTGGATCGGTCACTCCGAGGACCTCCAGACCGCCATCGGTATCCAACGCGATACTCGTTCCACCATTCACGGCCAGGTCGTACGCGGCCTCACCGGATATACGCTTCTGGTCCATATCCACCAAAATGGCAAGATCAAGGTGTTTGATCACAGCCTCCTCTGGGCGCGCATAACTGTGTTGGTCCATGGTGTACTGGGTCTCGATACCAAGGTCGGCCTTGCCTTCATCGCTGCCGCAAGCAACCAATAGGATCAGCGATGAAAGGGAGAGCAATGTCTTGTTGAACATATCCCGAAGCGTTGGTGTGGCAGAAGGAACAGAAGGCAAAGGTAGCCGAGCAGATATGCTGACTACAGTAGCATGGCCCAGGGAGTAGCGATCGAGGGCATTGGAATGCAGGATATGGAAGATAGCCACCTCACTATCCAATGCAGAAGGCCGCCCACAAGGCGGCCTTCCATTGACCAGTCGGGGTGACTGGATTCGAACCAGCGACCACTTGCACCCCATGCAAGTGCGCTACCGGGCTGCGCTACACCCCGAGTACTTGTCCCACATTTCGTTGCACACATCCGGCCAACTTGACGGAACGCACCAACGGGCTGTGCTAGACCCTTCGGGGCGGCAAATGTAACAAAAACAAGCACGCACGATGGCCTCGATCAACATCGGACCAAGACCGCTCTCCAAGTACGAAGTACCCGGGTCGTCTTTCACAGAAAAGGAGCCCTAAACCACCCCCAAGCTTACGAGTAGCGCGAGCAGTACCAGGAACGCGTAAACACCGAAGGTGAAAAGACCACCGCTATACTTCCGGATGAATGTGCTCATGGATCGTTCTTTTGTCTCCCCAAAGATCCGGGGAGACAGACCCGCCCAACGCATTGTTAATGTGAAGCTTTCGGGACTTTTCAACCGACTTATCGACCATTCATCACGAACCGATGGGCCCGCCGATCGCTGACCGATAGCTTTGCCGACCATTTCTCATGCGCACGCTTCTCCTTTTCGTCCTCCTGCTTTCCGCCGTTCTGGCGCATGCACAACCAACGAAGCGCTTCACTGTAAGCGGCTATGTGCGGGACGCCAGGACAGGCGAAGCACTTATCGGTGCCAACGTATTCCTGAAGGAAAGCCTGAAAGGGACCTCCACGAACGTATACGGCTACTACGTCCTGAATCTGGACCCCGGCACACATACCATCGCCATGAGCTTCATCGGTTATGAGGACTTTCTCAGGAGCGTGACCGTGGACGAGGACATGAAGCTGAATATAGAAGCCGAACCCAAAGCCATCCAGGGCAAAGAGGTGGAGATCGTAGGCACACGTACGGGGGACAATACCGAGGATACCCGCATGGGAACGGTGGATCTGGATGTGCAAAAACTGAACACGCTTCCAGCATTGCTCGGTGAGGTGGACATCTTGAAGACCATACAATTCCTGCCCGGTGTGGCGAGCAATGGAGAAGGCAACAGTGGGTTCTACGTACGCGGTGGCGGCCCCGACCAGAACCTGATCCTGCTGGACGATGCCACCGTGTACAACGCGAGCCACCTGTTCGGCTTCTTCAGTGTATTCAATGCCGATGCTGTGAAGAACATCGAACTCATCAAGGGTGGTATGCCTGCGAACTACGGTGGTAGGATCTCCTCGGTGCTGGATATCAATATGAAGGATGGGAACGACAAGGAATTCCACGGGCAAGGAGGCATCGGCCTGATCTCCTCCCGCCTCACGCTGGAAGGTCCCATTGTAAAGGACCGCAGTTCCTTCATCGTAAGCGGACGGCGGACCTACATCGATATACTCACCAAACCGTTCATCAACCCGGAAAGTGGATTCAGTGGAAGCGGATACTACTTCTACGACCTGAACGCGAAGGCAAGCTATCAACTCAGTGACAAGGACCGCTTCTTCGTCAGCGGATACTTCGGTCGCGATGTGTTCGACTTCGCAGGCAGCAACCCAGGCGATCCGAATTTCAGGATACCATGGGGAAATGCCACCGTGGCAGCGCGTTGGAACCATGTATTCGGGCCCAAGCTGTTCATGAACACCACTGCAACATTCAGTGATTATTCCTTCGCTTTCGAAGCCTTACAGGACCAGTTCGGCTTCGAGCTGTTCTCAGGTATCCGGGACTACGGCATGAAGGTGGACTTGAGCCATTATCCGAACGCCCGCCACCGACTCAAATATGGGGGTCAATACACCTACCATGTCTATACGACCAGCACCGTAACGGTGGAAAGTGGTGACACGCAGTTCAACATCGATACCCCTCCCAAGCTACATGCCCATGAGACAGCACTCTATGTACTCGACGAGTTCGATATTACGGATGACTTGCGGATAAACGCCGGTCTGCGGCTCACGACATTTGCTCATGTTGGTCCGTTCACATTGTACGAACTGGACGACCAAGGGCGCTCGACCGGAACCCAGGACTTTGCCGCTGGCAAGCCCATTGCATCCTACGCAGCGCTTGAACCACGTCTCTCCACACGCTACCGACTGGATGGCAAGAGCAGCCTCAAGGCATCGTTCAACAGGGGGCAGCAATATGTACACCTGGCCAGCTTCAGCAGTATAGCCCTACCCACAGATGTCTGGATCCCCAGTAGCACAAACGTGAAACCCCAGATCGGGACACAATATGCTGTGGGGTACTTCCGAGATCTGTTGGATGGCCTGTTCGAGACCAGTTTGGAGGCCTACTACAAGGACTTCCAGAACCTCATCGAATATGCCGAAGGTGCAGAACCGGCGAACAACGGCAATACCAACTACGATGCACAACTCGTGTTCGGTGATGGCTACAGCTATGGTGCCGAACTCTTCATCAAGAAGCGCACGGGCAAATTGAATGGCTGGATGGGTTACACATGGAGCAAGACCATGCGCCAGTTCCCTGACATCAATCAAGGACGCGAATTCCCCAGCCGCTGGGATCGACGCAATGACCTGAGCGTGGTGCTTTCATACGAGCACAGCAAACGTTGGACCTTCGGCGCTACGTTCGTCTACGCCACAGGGCAAGCGGTAACTTTGCCCGTGAACCGCTACTTCGTTGAGGGCAGGCTTGTTAGTGAGTTCACCGACCGCAACGACTTCCGTATGGCGCCCTTCCACCGCTTGGACCTGGCTGCCACGTTGTTCAACAAGGAAATGCGAACGGTGACCGACAACACCACCGGTGAAGTCCGCGAATTGCCAAGGCGCTGGCGGAGCAACTGGACCTTTGCCGTGTACAACGCCTACAACCGCGCCAACCCCTTCTTCATCTACTTCGGTGCGACCGGTAATCCTGCAGCAGGTAGCTTCCAAGTCACTGCCAAGCAGGTCTCGCTCTTCTCGATATTACCTTCAATAACCTGGAATTTCGAATTCTGATGTCCCCCATGCATCGACATATCCCTTCCAAAGCAACACTGTTCTTGGTCTTAACCTGGCTTGGATCGAGCGCTTGTGAAAAGGATATCACCGTGGAACTGCCGGAAACGGAGCCACGGGTGGTCGTTGAGGCCACCATCGAAACCGGTCAGCCTCCGTTCGTCATCCTTACTCGCACCCAAGGATTCTTTGCGCCAACGAACATCGCATCCATCGCAGGATCGTTCATCAGCGAAGCGACCGTAACGGTCTTCGATGGCGTTACCACACATACCCTGGACCGCATCTGCAGCAGCCTTATTCCGGATAGTCTGCTGCAGGATGCAGCCAATGCCACAGGCATCGATGTGGACCTGCTCGCCAATGCCAACATTTGCATATGGACGAAGCTGGACGACACATTGCTTGG
>CAYQMC010000094.1:0-12054 GCA_964418285.1 uncultured Chryseobacterium sp. | reverse complement strand
CGCCACCGCAATCACTTGGGCTGCATGAGCCTTGCCCCATTGCCCTTCGCACCCCTTGGTGTACTGCGGGATTTCCGATCACCGGACTTTGCCACTTGGGGAACCGCCGCCCGCCGCGAACGGAATGGTGTCATGCTCTTGTGGCCAGGCAATTCCGTGGACGATGACCAGGTCAAGTACACCGGCGACTCCAACGACCGTGATGCAGTGCTCAACGCGTTGGGTGGTGTCGTGCCCACCGCTACGATCGCAGGCTACCATTCGGCCGACGTGAACCTCGACGGTACCGTGAAATACACCGGACCGGACAACGACAGGGATGTTATCCTGCAGACCGTGGGCGGGGTTGTGCCCACGTCCGTTAGGGTGGAGCAGATGCCGTAGGGTCTATTCCGGGCAGTGTTGCCGCAAGCCGTGCAGTACATCGAATACGGCGCGCTCCAAATGCACGGTGTAGCTCAGCAACACGGGCTCAAGTGCGAAGGGTGCCACGGCGTAGAAACTGTTTAGGCCCCATGCGTCCGGTTTTTCGTCCCTGAAGATCGCGTAATGCCGCTGCTGCACAGCTTCGCGACAGACGGCGTCGGGGCAGATGAGCTTCAACTCCTCCAGGATGCTGCTTATCCGGCCTTGTATCCGTTTGCCTTCATCCATCACGGAAAGATCCTTGAACAAGGCCTGGTCGGGTCGTTCAGCGAGTTGCCTGGCATTGAGCGTGAGCAAGGAATCGAAGGGTGCGCGGAGTTGGATACGCAGTTGCATGCAGCGTTCCGCGAGCGGCCACAGCGCGGTGCTATCACAACGCTGGGCCCTCATACTTGCCAATATCTCGCTTTGCTGCGCCTGCACCAGCATGTCGAGCAGGATCAGCGAGTCCCTGGCAAGCCCGAAATGCGCTTGCACCTGTGCCAAAGCTGGCTGCGCATGCACGGGGGTGCACAGTGCAACCATGGCCGGCAGCAGGCAACGGGTTTGGAGGGAGTACATGGCAGAAAGGTAGGGTGGAAGCTCCGGCACAAGGGTTAATACCATGGAGTCCAGGCGTTCAGGGAATTCCTTTGCCTGTTGAAAACTATGCGCTCTTGTTCATAACACCAGCCAAAGCCCACTCCCGGCAATGAAGTAACTTCGTCCACCTTCCGGAACCCTTGTCAATACTGAGGTTCCTTCCTTCATCCATGAGCGAGACAGCATACGGCGACGAGCATATCCGGTCACTCGACTGGAAGGAACACATACGGCTGCGGCCTGGCATGTACATCGGCAAGTTGGGCGATGGCAGCAGCTTCGATGATGGGGTCTACATCCTGCTGAAGGAAGTGCTGGACAACTGCATCGACGAGTTCGTGATGGGCCATGGGAAAAGGGTGGAGGTCACCATCGATGGGCCGCGGGTGGAGGTGCGCGACTACGGCCGTGGTGTGCCCCTGGGCAAGGTGGTGGATGTGGTGAGCAAGATCAACACGGGAGCGAAGTACGACAGCAAGGCCTTCAAGAAGAGCGTGGGTCTGAACGGTGTGGGTACCAAGGCGGTGAACGCGTTGAGCACCTACTTCCGCATCGAGAGCTACCGCGATGGGCAAATGAAGCGGGCCGAGTTCGATCGGGGCAACCTGCGAAAGGATGAGAAGCTCGAGAAGACCAGCGAGACCAACGGAACACGGGTGGTCTTCGAGCCCGATGAACAGATGTTCAAACAGTTCCAGTACCGCGATCAGCACATCGAGCGCCTGCTGTGGAACTATTGCTACCTGAACACGGGCCTCACCATCCACTACAACGGTCAGAAGTACCAGAGCAAGAACGGCCTCCTGGACCTGTTGCAGGTGAAGATGGACGGCGAACCGCTCTATCCCATCATCCACCTGCGCGGTGACGATATCGAAGTGGCGATAACCCACGCCAACCACTACGGCGAGGAGTACTACAGCTTCGTGAACGGCCAGCACACCACCCAGGGCGGAACGCACCAGGGCGCCTTCCGCGAGGCGGTGGCCAAGACCATCAAGGACTTCTTCAAGAAGGACTGGGAGGCCGGCGACGTGCGCACGGGCATCGTGGCGGCGGTGAGCGTGAAGGTGGTGGAACCCGTTTTCGAGAGCCAGACCAAGACCAAGCTGGGAAGTCAGGAGATCGAGCCGGGTGGCCAGAGCATGCGCGGTTTCATCGGCGACTTCATCGGGCGCGAGCTGGACAACTTCCTGCACAAGCACCCGGATGTGGCCGAGGTGCTCCAGGCCCGCATCCTGCAGAACGAGCGTGAGCGCAAGGAGTTGAGCGGCATCCGCAAACTGGCGCGCGAACGCGCCAAGAAGGCCAGTCTGCACAACCGCAAACTGCGCGACTGCCGTGTACACCTCAGTGACAGCAAGGTAGACCCGCGCAAACAGGAGACCACTTTGTTCATCACCGAGGGTGACAGTGCCAGCGGCAGCATCACAAAGAGCCGCGATGTGAACACCCAGGCCGTCTTCAGCCTGAAGGGAAAGCCACTGAACTGCTACGGCCTTACCAAGAAGGTGGTTTATGAGAACGAGGAGTTCAACCTCATCCAGTCGGCCCTCAACATCGAGGACGGCATGGACGGGCTGCGCTACAACAAGATCGTTATCGCCACCGATGCCGATGTGGACGGCATGCACATCCGCCTGCTGCTGATGACCTTCTTCCTCCAGTTCTTCCCCGATCTGGTGAAGAACGACCACCTCTACATCCTGCAGACACCACTTTTCCGCGTGCGGAACAAGAAGGACACCCTTTACTGCTACAGCGACGAAGAGCGCCAACGCGCGCTGATCAAGCTGGGCAAGACGGCAGAGATCACCCGCTTCAAAGGCCTTGGCGAGATCAGTCCCGATGAATTCAAGCACTTCATCGGCGAGGAGATCCGCTTGGAGCCGGTGATGATCACCAAGGATGCCGTGGTGCACCAACTGCTTGGTTTCTACATGGGCAAGAACACGCCCGAACGGCAGGAATTCATCATCGGCAACCTGCGTGTGGAAAAGGACCTGCTCAACGAGCCGGAGGTCGATCCCGTGAAGGCGATCGCCATGAAACTGGAGGAGAACGAAGTGGAAGCATGAAGAATTCCTTGGGAATAGGCGCAGCGGTCGGCGTGGGCATCCTGATGCTCCTGGGCACTTCGGTACAGGCCCAGTCGAGTGGTCAGCTGCGTTTCCGTTTCGAGCCCGACAATAGCATGCAGTTCGTGCTCGATGGCAAGTACAAGCTCTCGGACCGGGAGATCACCCTGGAGGAAGGTGCCCACCGCTTCACGTTCTGGGCTCCAGAGCGCTTGATGCTTGACACCACGTTGACCGTCCTGGGCGATCGTACACAGGAGGTTTTCATCCGATTGCGCTACTCGCCCGATTACGTGGACCACCGCCGTGCCGAGGAGCGGTTTGTGAAGCAGGGACGTTGGGGGCGCTATCTGCCACCGTTGGTTACCGGTGCGACAGCAGCTTGGGCCACGGTGTCGTTCCTGAACTTCGGCAAGGCATCGCGCGATCTGGACGACCTGGCGGACAGCTACCGCACTTCTGCGGATCCTGCGGGGATACAGCGCCTTAAGGAGGAGGAGATACCTGCCGCCAAGGACGACCTGAGGTCGGCACGGACGCAAGCCTATGTGTCCACCGGTGTTTTCGCGCTAAGCGCAGTGGCCACGGTGATCATCCGCAAGCGCTTGGCTTCGCGCTCGGCCCCGGTCTTTGAGGACAAGGAGCGTATCCGCTTCGAGGGTCTCGTGCATCAGCCATTGGGCAATGGCGGTATCTGGTCAGCAACCTTCAGCCTCCCCCTGCGATGAGACAGCTGCTCCTTTCGATCCTGGTACTCACCTTGTTCACGGGGTGTTACAAGGATGAGGTCGATGTGTCCATGTTGAACACGAACCCCTTCGATCGCGACTATTCCGGAGAGCCGGTCTTCGTGTTCGAAGAGACCTTCTTGCAAACCATCACCGTCGGCGGGAACAACCTGCTGTTCCAGATCATCGTGTTCCAAGTGCGGGAGGACCTCTTCCTGTCACCGACGGCCTACACGGTGGAGGTACGCGACCTGCAGAACCAGGATCCGAACGCCACGGTGACTCCCGTGGAACCCGGCAGCAACAGGTTCAGATACCAGCGCTCGCCGGCCCCCGGGGAGGAGGTCTGCCTGGAGTTGCGCTTGTCCAACAACCAAAGCGCAGCGCGTGCCGAGGTCATTTGTGCGACATTGTAATGAGCGACGAGAACGAAGAGATCCAGGATGGATCGGAGGGGACTCCGGCGGAGTCCAACGGAAAGGGTATCCCCGGTGCAGGTCAGGCCGGGGCATTCTCCGTAAGCGGCATGTACCGCAGCTGGTTCCTGGATTATGCCAGCTATGTGATCCTGGAGCGGGCGGTGCCTGCCTTGCAGGATGGCCTGAAGCCGGTGCAGCGGCGGATCCTGCACAGCATGAAGGACCTGGATGATGGGCGCTACAACAAGGTGGCCAACATCATCGGGCACACCATGCAGTACCACCCGCACGGCGATGCCAGCATTGGCGATGCCTTGGTGCAACTGGGACAGAAGGACCTGCTGATAGACTGTCAGGGCAACTGGGGCAACACCCTTACAGGCGACAGTGCTGCTGCGCCCCGATACATCGAAGCGCGCCTGAGCAAGTTCGCGCATGATGTGGTCTTCAACCCCAAGACCACGGACTGGCAACTGAGCTACGATGGCAGGAACAAGGAACCGGTATTCCTGCCAGTGAAGTTTCCGCTGCTGCTGGCCCAGGGTGGCGAAGGCATCGCGGTGGGTTTGAGCTGCAAGGTGCTACCGCACAACTTCAACGAGCTGATCGACGCCAGCATCGCGGTGCTGCGCAAACGCTCCTTCGAACTGGTGCCCGACTTCCCCACGGGCGGCCTGGCCGATGTGAGCAACTACAACGAAGGGGAACGTGGGGGGCGCATCCGCTGCAGGGCACGCATCCGAAAGGAGGACAACAAGACCCTTGTGATCCACGAGATCCCCTTCGGCACCACCACCACAAGCCTGATCGAGAGCATCATCAAGGCCAACGAAAAGGGCAAGATCAAGGTGCGGCACATCGAGGACAATACCGCCGAGAACGCGGAGATCCTGGTCCACCTGGCAGCCGGTGTTTCGCCGGACAACACCATCGATGCGCTGTATGCCTTCACCGATTGCGAACTGAGCATAGCTCCCAACGCAGTGGTCATCGAGGCCAGTTCGGAACCGGGTGTAAGCGACAAGCCGCGTTTTGTAAGCGTCCACGAACTGCTGCGCCGCAGTACGCAGAATACCCTGCGCCTGCTCGAACTCGAACTCGTCATCAAGAAGGGTGAGCTGGAAGAGCAGTGGCACTTCGCTTCGCTGGAGCGCATCTTCATCGAGAAGAAGGTGTACCGCAAGATCGAGGAGGCCGAGACCTGGGAGCAGGTGATCGAGTTCATCGACAAGGGCTTGAAGCCCCACGTCAAGGAGTTGAAACGACCAGTGACCCAGGAGGACATCCTGCGCCTCACGGAGATCAAGATCAAACGGATCTCCAAGTTCGACAGCTTCAAGGCCGACGAGCACATCAAGCAACTGGCCGAGAACATCAGCGACGTGCAGCACAAGCTGGACCACATCGTGGACCATGCGGTGGACTACTTCAAGGAACTGAAGCGCAAGTACGGACCGGGCCGCGAACGCAAGACCGAGGTACGCACCTTCGATACCATCGTGGCCACCAAGGTCGCTGTGGCGAACCGCAAGCTTTACGTGGACCGTGCCGAAGGCTTCGCCGGGTGGAGCTTGCGCAACTTCGAGTTCGTTGGTGAATGCTCCGACCTGGACGACATCATCGTATTCCGTGGCGACGGAACAATGCTGGTGACCAAGGTGGCCGACAAGAAGTTCATCGGCAAGGACATCCTGCATGTGGGTGTTTGGAAGAAGGGCGATGAACGCACCATCTACCACCTTGTGTACCAGGACGGCCCCAAGGGTGCGTACTACATGAAGCGCTTCGCTGTAACGGGCATCACGCGCGACAAGGAGTACGACCTTACCAGTGGTGCCAAGGGCTCCAAAGTGGAATACTTCACGGCCAATCCCGACGGTGCCGCCGAAGTGATCCATGTGGTGTTGCGGCCACGCCCCAACCTGCGTAAGTCAAAGTTCGACATCGACTTCGCTTCGCTGTCCGTGAAAGGCCGGAGCAGCAAGGGCAACCTGCTTACCCGCTACATGGTGAGCAAGATCACCCAGAAAGAGCGAGGAGCAAGCACGCTGGGCGCCATTCCGATCTGGTTCGACGAGACCGTTCGGCGCCTGAACGAGTCGGGACACGGGCGTTACCTGGGCCGCTTCGGTGGCGATGACCGCATCCTGGCCATCATGCGGAACGGCACCTACCAGCTCTTTCCATACGTGCTCAGCACCCATTTTCCGGACGAGGCCATCACCGTGGTGAAGTACGACCCCAAGCAAGTGGTGAGCGCGGTGTATTGGGAAGGCGAGAAGCAGCAATACAATGTGAAGCGCTTCACTCCGGAACCTGCCAAGGATGCCGTGTCCTTCATCACCGAGCATCCCGATAGCAAGCTCGTTGTACACAGCCTGGTACCCAAGCCGCACATCAAGCTCAGCTTCGACAAGCGCAGCAATCCGCGCGAAGACGAGGAGTTCGATCTGGAGTCCTTCATTGCTGTGAAAGGCGTGAAGGCCTTGGGCAATCGTCTCACGCCCTTCAAGGTGAAGGAACTTGAACTGCTCGATCCGGTCTTCATTCCCATGACCCCCGAATTGGAGGAGACCCAGGGCATGCTGATCAGCGAAGATGAGGTGGGCAACCTTGAGGCCCCGGAAGAGGAAGGCCTGGAGGAGAGCCCCATGAAGCAGTTCAGGAAGGCACAGGTGAAACAGGAAGTGGAACGTTCACCGGAAGATCCGCTGATCGGCTACGAGCCGGGCAAGCAGATCACACTTGGATTGGACTGAGGTTGGCTCCCAAGTCGAACTCCCTATCGGCTCTTCACCAAACGCAGATGTTGTGTGGCGCCATCGCTGCGCATGCGCAGCAGGTAGGTGCCAGCAGCCTGCGTGCCCAGATCCACATCGACCGTTGTGGCCCCCTGCGCACTGAGCGTTCGGTCGTACACCAGACGTCCGGTGGCATCCAGCACCTCCATCATCACGCTGCCGTGAACATCCAAGATCACAACGGTACGCTCTGCGAAGGGGTTCGGTGCAACGCGTACACGGCTGGCCGGCGGGTTCTCCGCCAGCCCGATACACGTTTCCACCGCGATCTGGACCGTGGTCTCGCCGTAGCAGCCATCGCCAGGCGCAGTGGCAAGGGTCACGGGCCAAACGCCCAGGCCTAGCGCAGCAGGGTCGAACAGCACACTGCTGCCCGTACCTGCAACAGCACCGCTCCACACGCCGGACTGTGAGCCTTGCAGCACGACCGCCTCGCCATCCAGGCAATAACTGGTCTGGGCATCGATGGATACCTCGGTGGGCGGAAGCACTTCCACCGAATCCGGTGGGTTGTTCAACACACAGCCGTTCGGGGCGGTGTAGGTGTAGCCAAGCGCGGATGTGCCCGGCACCATTCCAGCGGGGTCGAACAGTCCATTGGCAGCCAAGGGCGAGGCCCACGTACCACCCGCTGGCCACGCCGTGAACTGCACGGGATCATCCTCCGGGCAGAAGGTGCGATCCATCGTCGTCACCCCGGCTTCCGTGGCCAGTTCCACAAAGAGCACCGCCGTTGCCGTGCAGCCGGAAGCGTTGGTGTAGTTGTAGAACACAGGGTGCGATCCAGCCCCTACCAAGGCAGGGTCCAGCGCACCGTTGTCCACCCCGGGACCGCTCCATGCACCACCTTCGGGGAGGCCACCTGCCAGTTGCACATCGGGGCCATCCGCACAGTGTACGGGTAGGGGAGACACGCTCACCTCCGGCAGGTCATCCACCACCAGGATAACCAATGTATCGCTGTTGGCACATTGCTGTGGAATGGTCGGTGCGCGGTCCAGGACCACCCGGTATTCCCCAGCACCCTGCGCCGGGTCGAAAAGGGCGGAACCATTGGTGGAGGAAACGATATCTCCGCTCCACGTGGTGCCAGGGAGGTCCACTACGGGTAAAATGGTCTGCACTCCTTCGGTGATGCAGAACGGCCCAGCCTCCTGGATGGCTGCGGAAACCGATGGCCAAACGGAAATAGGCCCCACGAACGAGACACATGAAATGTCCGTTGGATCGGTAAAGGCGCACACGATCACCCCGCCCGTGAACAGCGTGGGATCCAGGATGCCATCGGTGGTAAGGCCCACCCATTCCACGTTCGATGGCCTTGCGCTCAGGGGGATGGGGCGTTCCGAACTGCAGAGGATGGGACCCACCGAAGGTGTCACGGTCGGTCCTGTTACCAGATGGATCCGTGCACGGTCGCCCACCGGGCAGCCGCCCTCTTCATAGAAGGTGTAGTCAAGCGGGTGGTCCACCGTGGTGGTCGCATTGGAACGGAACAGCTGGCCGTTCTGCACCCATGTTCCGGACCATGATCCGCCTTGGGGCAGCGCTTCCGGCAGCGGGACCGATGGGCCTTGGATACACAGGGTATCGAACTGCGGAACCAGCACTTCGGTAGTCGGTGGCTGCAAGGTATTGGGGTGCCAAAGCGCACCGTCGGACCGCACAAGGATCAGGTCCGGTCGCCCATCACCGTCCAGGTCGGCCAAGCGGGGATAGAGTCCCCGCTCTACTCCGGGCAGGATCTGGTGTGGTGCAAAACCTTCGATGCCCGGGAGGTGGTTGGACCAACGCGGTTGAAGCCCCGGGTAGGAGGGCACGAAGACCACTCCGGCAGAGCCGTTGCAACCGAGTTGTGCGAACTGCCCTGCGCCGGCCGTGGTGAAAGGAGCCACCAACTGTATGGCGAAGTTCCCTGCGGTCGTGTTCAAGCGGTTCTCCACCCATTGGACGACCAATCCGTTGGCTTCGGCAAGGTCCAGGTCCCCGTCGCCATCCACGTCGATGAGTTGGGGGCGCACCAAGGGGTAATCGAAGTTGAAGAAGAGTGGCAGCACATCCCATGAACTACCATCCCCGGAGCCGTTCATCAAGCCTACCGCAGCCAGGTCCGATCCGATCACGAAGATGTCCACGCCACCGGTCCCATCCAGGTCGCCCACTGCCATCACCGTCGGTGCTTCGCCGACCAGCAAGCTTGGTACAAGCATGGCTTCGGCGAAATTCCCGGAAAGGTTGGGCCAGAACTCGATACCGACCGCATCATCCTCCGTGAAGGTGATCACCGCATCCGGCCATCCGTTGCCCGTAATGTCGCCAGCGCGCAAAGCGCCCGGTGCGTGTTGCAATTCCGCAATGATGACCGGGGCCAAAAGCGAACCGGCCCCATCGTTCCATGCCAGTTCCAGATGCTCGCTTTCCTCGGTGATGAAGAGGACATCAAGCGCATCATCCCCATTGAAATCCGCGATGACAAGGTGTGCTGCCGGTCCTGGCAGAACGAGCAGGGTGTCCACTTCGGCGAATGCGCCGGCACCGTCGGTATTCGTCCAAGCCAACAGGAGGGTCCCATCCACGACCGAGATCAGGTCCAGGTCGCCATCGCCATCCAACTCATGCGCTTCCAACGCGGACCCGAAAGGGAGGGCGTGGATCACCCGTCCTTCATCGAATTGCGCTGAAGCGACAAAGCACTGGATAATGCCGACGAATGCAATGAAAGAGCGCATGGATGAACGATGGAAGGTCGCAAAGGTACATCGGCGACCTACCTCATCCTACGCAGGGATTCCAAAGGTCTCAAACGCACAACACAGGGATGCGCGCTTCATTCGTCAGCATGCGCTCCTTTTCCGCATCGGCGATGTAGCGGTATTCATCCGAAGCGTGGGCCATGATGGCGATGCATCCGGCATGGATGCGCTTGGCGTACTGGGCTGTAGGACTGGCAAAGCCCACACTGAAGGTGCTGCTGGGTTCGTTGGCCTGCACACACGGTATGCCTTCCTGCTCGAAGCGTTCCAACATGACCAACTTGTTGTTCAGGAGTTCTGCAGAGGGCGCTTCGTTCGGCCGCATGAGCTGGTAGATGTGTACCTCGGAGCCATGCAATTTGGCCAATTGGCACACCGTATCGAGCAATTCGGTGATGTTCGCGTGTGCTGCCACAGGAAGCACGATGCGGTCCAGGCGGGCGTTCAGGTCCAGGCCCTCCTGCACCACCATGGCGGGTGCATGCATGGATCGTACAAGCTTCAGGATATCCGCTCCGAACAGGTTTTGGCGAAGCCCATGTGGACCATGCGTGCCGATCACCGCCAATTCGTATCCATTCCCGCTCTCATCAGCGATCACGTCCAGGTAGCGTCCCTCCACCAGTTTCACCTTCACGCTTTCACTGCCACCGGCTTCGTCCACCACGCGCTCAAGGCGGCTCCGCAATGCGCTGTGTTCCTTTTCCGGTGTTCCCGGAGGCACAACGTGCAACACGGTCATCGACATGCCTGCGCGGTCGGCCAAAGGCATGGCGAAACGCAAAGCGGCGTTGGAAACATCCGTAAGGTCGTGGGTGCAAAGCAGGTTGCTCATCGGGGGGGAGTTCAGTGGGGAAAGATAGCAGCACGAGCCTTGGAAGCGCTCCATAACACCTTGGGATCCTTGCAGGCTTGTCCCGATCGCCGTTCCTCGTTACGCACGGGTGCTACTTCGGCAGCATGTTCTACTTTGGTACCCTACCTGCAAGACATCCTGAATGAGATCCCTTCTGACCCTTGCCCTTTGGGGCTTTTTCGTTTCCGGCTACGCACAACTCAACATGTCCCTCGTTGGCCAGCTGGATTACCAGGTGGCGCGTGGAAGTGACATCAGTGATGTATGGGGGTATGTTGACGAAACCGGAATCGAGTATGCGCTCGTTGGTGTGAACGGTGGTGGTGTTTCCGTGGTGAGCCTTGCCGATCCGGCGAACCCGGAGGAGGTCTTCTGGTTCCAAGGCGACAACACCATCTGGCGCGACCTGAAGGTATGGGACGACCATGTCTACGTGACCAACGAAGGAGGCAACGGCTTGGCCATCATCGATCTGGGTCCCCTGCCGCAGAGCACCCAGCTGACCGCCCAGAATTGGACCGGGGGAGGCTGGACATCGGCCCACAACATATACATCGATGAGAATGGGATCGCCTACATCTCGGGAGCCAACCGGGGCAACGGTGGTGTGATATTCCTGGACCTTACACAGGATCCCTTCCAGCCGGTGGAGGTCGGTGAATTCGACCAGTGGTATTCCCACGATTGCATGACCCGCGGCGATACGATGTACGCGGCCCACGTCTCGGATGGTTTCTTCTCCATCGTGGACGTGAGCAACAAGCAGGCACCTGTACTCCTGGGCACCCAGGCCACCGGGAACGACTTCACCCACAACTGCTGGGTCTCCGACGACGGGCGGTACCTGTACACCACGGATGAAGTGACCGGCGGCTGGATGGGCAGCTATGACATCAGCGACCCAACGGATATCCAGGAGCTGCAACTGTTCCGCAGCGCGCCTGCATCCAATACCATCCCGCACAACACGCACTTCATCAACGAATTCATCGTGACCAGCTACTACCGGTTGGGCACCACGGTCCACGATGTTTCCCGGCCGAACAACGTGGTCGAAGTAGCCAACTACGACCATAGCCCATTGGAGGGAAGTGGATTCAATGGAGGCTGGGGAACGTACCCCTGGCTCCCCAGTGGGCGGATCATCAGCACCGACATCGAGGGGGGGCTCTTCGTGTTCGATGTGGACTATGTGCGCGCCTGCTGGTTGGAGGGTACCGTGCGCAACGCGCTTACATCCGCCCCGGTCCCACAAGCAACGGTGGAAGTCGTCGGTGTGGTAACGGCCGAGACGACAAGTTTCGACGGACGCTATGCCACGGGCTACTCCACGGCAGGTACCTACACGGTGTCCGTTTCCGCTCCGGGTTACGAGAGTGCCACCATCACGGATGTGGTGCTCACCAATGGT
>CAYQMC010000093.1:0-12090 GCA_964418285.1 uncultured Chryseobacterium sp. | reverse complement strand
AGGGCGACCACCGTATTGTTGGAGCACACCAACTGGTCCACGCCCGCATCCGGAATGGGCAAGGGCGAGAAGGTCACCACCATCTCATCGCTCTCGGGGGTGCAGTTTCCGGTGGAGGTCAGGGTCAAGGTCACCGTTCCCAAGGCTAGGTCGCCCACGCTGGGTTCGTAGGTTGCATCGAGGTCGGTAGCGCTTGGTGAGAATGTTCCGCTTCCGTTCGTGGTCCAGATCCCGGTGGTGCTTCCGCCGGAGACCGAGCCGTTCAACTCGACCACGTCGTTCGCACAAAGGGTCTGATCGGGCCCGGCAACCACATCGATCCTTCCCGAGAATTCCGAGAAGAAGCCGTAGCGGCAGCCGCTGCTACCACCACCGTTGATGAGCGCCAACGAGAAGACATCCGTGGTATTGGTAACCCGGAACGCTTGGTTCACCGGGATCTGGGTGGTGTTGTACTGGATCCTAGCGGCCATCCATTCCCCTCCAGTACCGGGTACCGCCTGGAATGCCGATGCCGGAATGGCCGCCGTTCCGGGGGTCACCACGAAATCATCCTCCGAGCCGCTGCGCACCAACAGGTTCAGGAAGAACGCTTCACTGGTGGATCGGGTGAAGCTCAGCGATGTGCTGCCAGCGCAGTTCAAAGGAGGAAGGATGGCCATGCCTTGCTCACAACCGAACCCGGTAACGTGGATGGCATAAACCGGCTTGCTGGCACGTGCGAAGGCCGCCCCGCCCGCCGCGGTGATGTAGTCCATATCATGCCGGTAGTACTGACCAGCGAAGAGGGTGGCGACCGGGGTCGCGCTACCATCCATGAAGACCTGCGTGTTGTTCTCCACGGCCATCAGGAACAGCGATTCATCGCCCGTGGTGTTCAAGGCGCCCTTGACGGCGATGTAGTCGGTTCCCAGGATGTTCACTGGCACGATCTGATCGAGCATCAGGTCGTAGCAACCTCCCGAGGGGTTATGGTTGCTGTCGTCCTTGATGGATACTGCGATGGGCTTGTTGGATAGCACAACAGCACCCGAGGGGTGCGTTGCCGGGTCCGTATGGTTGGCACCGGTCCAAGCTCCGGAATAGGTCTGGCCCTGGTCCAGCGTTATGGTGAAGGGTGTAAGCGCTGCGTGGCCATCGATGGCCACGGGAGAATAGATCATCACCGTGGTGGCGTCCTCCGTGGCTACTAAGTCGAAGGAGGCATAGGCCTTGTTCGGAGCGGCAAACCCGTGGTTGTAGAACGGAGCGTGCTTGTGCAGGGGGATGTAGAACTCCGTTCCCAGACCGTTGGCCCCTTTCAAGGCAGCGATGTCGGGGTTGTTCGTGCGGCTTGGCTCGTAGTAGCACGTGATGCTCGCCGTTGCCGAGATCCGCAGACCCGTGTTCAGCACAGTATTCGTGGGCCTGGTCTCCAACTCGACCTTCAACGACGTAAGGTCATAGCGTTGGGCCGTGTTCGCGGCCATGTTCAATACGATCGGAGTGCCGCCGTTGAAGCCTGGGTTGGCCGGCTGCGAAATGGTCACTACCGCCGGTTGGTCCAGCGTGGTGACGTTGATGTAGATCGGCTGATCGCCGTGGGAAGAGGTTACTTCCGGCGGTGCCAACCAGAACTCCGTTCCCGTTTGTGCTTGCAGTGCCGAGGTCAACAGCAGTGCAAGCACATAGAGTAGTGCCTGTTTCATTCCAAAGGTCGGATCCATGAGTGGTGGATCCGGGGCCTGTTACGCCATTCCTTCCTGTTTGGTTATGAAAACCGTTCACTTGCTCGATCGATTCTTTCGTCATGGCATATGGTATTCTGGTCCGGGTTGTTCGGAACAAGGACCGTTACCCAGCTGCCGCATGGTGCTGTAGCGACCGGATCAGGTGCCATGCCTCACCAACAAAAGCCGATCGAGGGTAATACACGGCAAAGGGTAACCCTCGGAAGCCATCACCGTTGAAAGGTCCACTCAACACATTGGACCATGAAACGAAATCTACTCCTTCTGCCTTTGTTGGCCTGCCTCGGCGCAGGCGCCCAGAACACCAGTGAAAACCTGGCTCACACCCTTACCGGGCAAGCGGCAAGCTTCGAACACAACGCGTTGTACGACACCGTGCTACTGGATGGAGAACCACCTGTGGACGAGGATGCCCTTGAACTGGTCTCCTTCGTAGCCAACAGCACGGGTAACGAGGGCGTGCTTGTCAGTTGGACCACGATCAATGAACGACCTGGCGACCTGTACCGCGTGGAACGCAGCAATGACCTGCTCTCCTGGTACCCTGCCACCGAACTCGTTGTGACCACCACCCGCGAAGGCTATGTCGCCCATCAGACCATCGATCGCACGCCATTCAATGGCCTTTCCTACTACCGATTGATGCACGTGGGTGACGCGGGTGAGCAGGAGATCTCCGACCTCTACTCCGTACGCCATGACCTGGGCCAGGACCTGGTGATCCACGACGGGCATGCTCCAGGCCATTTCGTGGTCCTCGCCTCAGGCCCCATCACGGAGATGCAGCTCTTGAACAACCGCGGCCAATTCATCCCCATGGACCTGTTCCTGGATGGCGAGCGTGTGCGCGTGAACGCCGAGTTGCTGGATCCGGGCACTTACTACGTGCAGGCTGTCGTGAACGGCAAACGCACCATGCGCCCGGTGATCATCGCCAACGGCAGCATCGTAGGCGGCTAGAGACACCGCCCAGGCGCTGCGCCCTGCTTACTTTGGCGCAGCCCTTGCGGCGCTGCCGGCGATGTCGCGACATACACTCTTCCTTCTGCTGGGCATCCTCTTCTTGGGCGCCTCTATGGCGGTACAGGAACCCGATCCTGAAAGGCGGCTCGAGGACGAGGGGGAGCGATTGCAGCAGCGGATCGAGCAGGCGGACCAGGAACTCCGGTCCAATGCCCTGCACAGGGCAAAGCAGCTGGTGGAGATAGGCCCGGAGCAGTGGATGAGCTCATACGGGCGTGCACTGGAGCAGGAACGCGAGCGTACTGGAACAATACTGCTGGGCTTCAAGGACGACAGCCTGGTATGCTGGACCGGCCAGCCTGCCATTGCCCCAACGGACCTGCGTAAGCAGAACGGCGCACACCTGCGCCTACCCGATGGGCTGTACCTCCACACCTTCACGGAGAATGGCGGGGTGGCCATCCACGCCCTGCGCCCCATCTGGCTAACTCCACCCATCGAGAACCGCTACCTCCAGCGCATCTTCCACCCTTCACTGAAGACCCCCGAGGGCTTGTTGGGCACCTTCGAGGAAGGCCCCGGGCCTCTCCTGCTGGATGCCTCCGGCAAAGGTCTGGTGCGCCTTACATGGCGCGAGGGAGCCATGGAGCTCGGGGCTTGGCTCTTGGTCAAACTGAGCCTGGTCCTGCTCGGGTCCTGCTTCCTGCTGATCGCCCTCTGGTCGTGGTCCATCAGAAGCCTGCGGCATGGAGGGGGGTGGCCCGTTGCCTTCCTGTTCGCACTCCTCGTTGTAGCGATCCGCAGTGCAACTCTGGCATGGATACCCCTGGCCCCCTTCGACAGGCTTCCCCTCTTCGACCCGGCAGTGTTCGCCTCCTCGTTCTTGTTCCCTTCGCTGGGGGACCTTCTCGTGAACGCCCTGCTCTTCCTGGTCATTGGTCTGTTCCTTCAGCGTACCGTTGCGCTGGCACCGCCCCTACCACGCAAACCGATCATGGCGTTCTTCGTTTGGGGGATGCTTCTCGCCTTGGCTGCCTGGGTGACCCATGTGCAGATCGCCTTGGTGAACGACAGTAGCATTCCGCTGGACCTGTACCACGTCCAAGGCCTCGCAGCTACAAGTCTACTGGCGTTGCTGGGCATGGTAGCCTTCCTGGGCGCCTGGGTCCTTTTCGCGGATGCACTGTTGGGGGCCATCCTACCCGACCATGGGAAGACGCTGTTCTGGTCCACAGGTGCTGCTGCATTGGCCCTGTCCATAGCCATGCACCACCGCTACGACGTGCTCGATACGGCGCTCTTCCTGTGGCCCGTTCCGCTTGTGCTGCTGATGGTGCGCGGCAGGCTTGATCGGCTTCGCTTTGTGCACATGGTGCTGGGCGTTGCATGCTGTGCCATGATCACCGCGCATGTGCTTACGCGCTATACCGGAATGCGTGAAGAAGGCGAGCGACAGGTTCTTGCCGAACGACTCGCTACGCGCGAAGACCCCGTAGTGGAGCAGCTCTTCCGCGATATTTCGCCCGCGCTGCGCCGCGACCGGCAGATGTACGACCTGCTCGCCGGCAAAGGCCCGTGCGGTTCCGGGGAATTGGACCGCTTGGTGCGCCAACGCTTCTTCACCGGCTATTGGGAGCGCTACGATGTACGCCTCTTCGCCTTCGGCACCAATGGCCAGGTGCTATGCGCCACCGATACCGAACCCCCACGGAGTTTTACCGGTGAGCAAAGCGATTTCAACGACCCCAGCGCAGTGGCCGACATGCCCGATCTGTTCATCGAGGAGCAGCCAGGACGAAGTCCTTTCTACCACGCGAGAGTTGCTGTGATGCCAACGGACACGCTGCCCCCGGGGCAGCTCATCGTGGAACTCTACCCGCGTTCCGCCGCACAAGGGTTGGGGTTCCCCAGTCTGCTGCTTGCTGGTGAGGACCCCTTGGCCTACCGCACACAGCGCTACAGCTACGCCCGCTACGAGGACCACCAGCTCGTGGAGCGCTCGGGCGGAATGCGCATGCCACTGCTGTGGACGGACAGTCTGGGAGCCGATGGCCTGCGCTGGTTCGAGGCCGACGGACAGTGGCGCCTGGTGAAAGGAGACCCGGACCGGACCCTCATCGTGTTGGGACTGCCCAAAGCCGGGCCGATGGACAAAGCCACCACCTTCAGCTACCTCTTCATCCTCTACAGCTTGGTTCTCAGCATCGCACTGGCCTTGCAAGCGGCCAGGGCAGCACGCGGGCTCCCGGCATTGGGCATCGGGGCCAAGGTGCGGCTGGCGCTGGTGTTCTTTGCTGTGGCCGGACTGGTATTCTTCGGTGTTGGCACCCAGCGGCTCGTGGAACGCCAGTATGATCAGCGCTTCGAGTCCTCCATTTTGGAAAAAGCTGCTTCGGTGCACCAGGAACTGCAATACCGCTTCGATGGTGAGCCGATCCTGGACCAAAGCCATTCGGCCTACCTGGAACACATGTTGGCCAGGCTCAGCAATGTGTTCTTCACCGACATCACCGTGTACACCACGGCCGGCAACATGTTGGCCACATCCCGCCCACAGATATTCGCCACCGGGCTGCTGGCCCCCCGCATGGACCCCGTTGCCTACGAGCGCATGGCGCTGAGCGGCCAAAGCGCTTTCGTCCACAAGGAAGCCATTGGCACTGCAGCCTACCGTGCGGCCTACATTCCGCTGCGCGACCGCATGGGAACGGTACTGGCCTACATCGCCTTGCCCGGCTTCGCGGACCAGGCCCAGCAAGAGCAGGAACGTGCCGATGTGCTGGTGGCCGTCGTCAACCTCTTTGTGCTGCTTTTCGCGCTCAGTGTGCTGGTGGCCGTGTTCATCAGCAACTGGACCACCCGCCCTCTGGACCTGCTGAAGAACGCACTCGCACGCGTGGGCCTGCAGGAAGCCAATGTACCCATCCGCTACCGTGGCGATGACGAGATCGGCCAATTGGTGGATGTGTACAACCGCAAGGTGGAGGAGTTGCGCGAAAGTGCCGATCGCCTGGCCCGCAGCGAGCGCGAGAGCGCATGGCGCGAAATGGCCCGGCAGGTGGCCCACGAGATCAAGAATCCGCTGACGCCGATGAAGCTCAGCATCCAGCATTTCCAGCGCACATGGACGCCCGATGCACCCGATGCAGCCGCCCGCTTGGAACGTTTCAGCAGCGGTATGGTGGAGCAGATCGACACCCTCAGCGGTATCGCCAGCGCATTCAGCAATTTCGCTCAGATGCCCCGGGCACAGGAGGAGGACCTCGACCTCGGCGAAGTGGCGGAAGCCGCGATCAGCCTCTTCGACGCCACCCCCGGCATGCGCTGCACCATGGAGCGCCAGCACACCGGGCCGCTACCCGTACGTGCGGACCGCGAACAACTCCTGCGCGTATTCAACAACCTGCTGAAGAACGCGGTGCAGTCCATACCGGACGAGCGCGAAGGGCGGATCCGCATCGTGCTGCGCAGCTCCGCCGGGGAAGCGATCGCCGAAGTGCACGACAACGGTAGCGGCATCACCGAGGCCGACAAAGAGCGCATCTTCCGGCCCAACTTCACCACCAAGAGCAGCGGCATGGGCTTGGGCCTCGCAATGGTGCAACGCATGGTGGAGACCGCTGGCGGCAGGGTGTGGTTCGAGACGGAAGAGGGCGCGGGAAGCACGTTCTTCGTGGCCTTACCTTTGAGGAAAGCGTGATGCCATGACAACTGTAGAGATCCGCTCCGAATTGAAGGACCTTATCGACAGGATCCGCGACTTGAGCGTTCTGGAGGCTCTTCGTACGCTGGCTTTGCGGCAAGCCGAACAGGATGATCTGTCCGCAGAGCTGGAACGCGTGGCGGACCTGAGCGACGAGGATATCGCGGCGGGCCGAACCCACTCCATCGATGAGGTGAAGCGGTGGATGGATGAGCAGAAGCACAAGCCATGACCGTTGAGGTCACCTCACAGGCAAGGCTTCGCCTGTTGGAGATCTGGAAGCGCATTTCTGAAGACGCTTCCCGGGACCGTGCCGACAAGGTGGAAGTGCGCCTTCTGGCTCGCGCCAGCGAGTTGAAGACACACCCGCTCAAGGGTCCTCCGGAACCCTCCCTCGCCTATCGGGGACAAGGTCATCGCTTCCTATTGCTCGGGCGCTACAAGATCATCTACCTCGTTGCAGGTGAGAAGGTCTTCGTGACCGACTTCTTCGATACCAAGCAACATCCATCACGTATGCGCGGGTAGCCGATACATTTGCTGAGGCCGATCAGATGATCAGACGATCAGATGATCAGAAAATGACCGATCATCCATGTCCTACACGAACCTTCTCATCGCCGACGATGGTGCCATCCGCGTCATCACCATCAACCGCCCCGACCAGCTCAACGCACTGAACCGCGCCACCATCGACGAGCTGGACCGCGCGCTCTCCGAAGCCGAGGTCGACAACAGCGTTCGCGTGCTGATCATCACCGGTAGCGGGGTAAAAGCCTTTGTGGCCGGAGCCGACATCAAGGAATTCGCGCACTTCAGCGTGGAGGATGGCAAGGCCCTGAGCGCCGATGGCCACGACAAGCTCTTCAGCCACGTGGAGCGCCTGAACAAACCCGTGATCGCCGCGGTGAACGGTTTCGCGCTGGGTGGTGGGTTGGAACTGGCCATGGCCTGCCACTTCCGCGTGGCCAGCGAGACCGCCAAACTGGGCCTTCCCGAAGTAGGCTTGGGCGTGATCCCCGGCTACGGCGGAACGCAGCGCCTTGCGCAACTGGTGGGCAAGGGCAAGGCCATGGAGATGATCCTGATGGGCAGTTCCGGCATGATCACCGCTGAAGAGGCCCAACAATGGGGATTGGTGAACCACGTTGTACCTGCTGACCAACTCCTCAGCACCACCATGGAACTCGCCAGCAAGATCGCACGCAACAGCCCCACCGCTCTGGGTGCCGCGATCCGTGCGGTGAACGCAGGCTACGAACCCGGCGCCGATGGCCTGCAGCGCGAGATCGAGGAGTTCGGCAAGTGCTTCGGCACCGCGGACTTCAAAGAGGGGACCGGGGCGTTCATGGAGAAGAGGAAGGCGGTGTTCACGGGGGCATAACTCTTATGGACAGGAATGGACTGCTGGGTCCATTCCTGTCCATTCGTGTCCAGCCACCCCAAGTGACGAACAACGCTATTTCCGAAGGGTGCGGTCCTTATCCTCGATACCAGAACATGGTATCTTCGCGTTGACCTCCATCAGCCATGAGCAAGAACACATCCATCCTCTTAGGTGACCACTTCGAGGAGTTCGTGACCCGCCAAGTGAAGTCCGGCAAGTTCACTTCCGTAAGTGAAGTGATCCGGGCCGCGTTGCGGCTATTCGAGGTGGAGGAAACGAAGAAGGAAAGCCTCATCAAGGCCCTCAAAAAGGGTGAACGGTCCGGCTTCGTTGCGGACTTCGACCGGGATGGATTCATGAAGGACCTTCACCGGAAGCACGCCCGCAAGGGATGAAGCTGAAGGTCAGTCGCGCCGCAGCCGATGACCTCGAGGGCATCTGGCTGTACACGGTGGAGCATTGGTCCGTGGAGCAAGCTGACCGGTATCTCGGCCTGATCCTCGATGCGTTCGATCTGATCCTGCATGACCCCAAGGCCGGCAAGGACCACAAGAATGTGCGCGAGGGCTACCTAGCAATGAAGGCAGGGTCGCATCTGGTCTTCTACAAGCGGAATGAAGCTGAGCGGACCATCGAGATCATTCGCGTGCTGCACGGTAGAATGGATCCGGAAAGCAGGTTGAGCCCATGACCGCCCCCCGCCAACTCGCCGACGGTCTATCCCCAGCCCCTCTTTCACAACTTGTCGGTGGTTCATGCGTTCGTCATCAACCCCTTCCGACCTTCGTCCATGGTGTGAGCAAGGCTGTTGCATTTGACGGTCGAGCGGCCCTCATCCGTGTTCATCTGTGTCCATCCGTGGTTGAATTAAAGTGAGCGCCCTCCGCAAACTCGCCGGCCAAACGGCCATCTACGGGCTTAGCAGCATCCTTGCGCGCTTCCTCAACTTCCTGCTTACCCCACTGTACACCAGCAAGGGTGTGTTCCCGCCCGAGGAGTACGGCGTGATCACCGCTTTCTACGCTTGGGCAGCCTTCCTTGCCGTGCTGATCAGCTTCGGTATGGAGACGACCTACTTCCGCTTCGCGAACCGAAAGGGGCTTGACCCGAAGCGGTCCTACGCCACCGCCTTCTTCGCAGTTGTCGGCATCGCGCTTCCCTTCATGCTCTTGAGTGCGCTCTTCCCCGATGCCATCGCGGGGGCCATGCGCTACCCGGAGCATGGGCAACTGGTATGGATGCTCGCCATCGCGATCGGCTTGGATGCCATGACGGCCATCCCCATGGCGCGGTTGCGGTACGATGGCAGGCCCTGGCGCTTCGTGGCGGTCAATAGCAGCAGCATCGGCCTCACGGTGGTGCTCAGCATCTACTTCTTTGCCTACCGCATGCCGCACGATCCCAGCATCGACGTGAGCTATGTGTTCCTGATCAACCTCATCGCCAGCGGGGCGAAATTCCTGCTGCTGGTGCCGCAGTGGCCCCGATTCGCACAGTTCGACCGTGCCTTGCTGAAGCCCATGCGTGCCTTCGCCTGGCCACTGGCCATTGCGGGCTTGGCCGGTATGGTGAACGAGACAGCCGACCGCGCCGTGCTGAAGTACCTGCTGCCGGAGAATACTGCCGATGCGCAGATCGGGATCTACGGCGCCTGCTACAAGCTGGCGGTGATCATCACGCTCTTCATCCAGGCCTTCCGCATGGGTGCCGAACCCTTCTTCTTCAGCCACGCCAAGGAGAAGAACAGCGCCGCCACCTTTTCCCACATCATGAACATCTTCGTGGCGGTGTGCATGACGGCATTCCTGGTCGTGATGCTCTTCCTCGATGTGTTCAAGTGGTTCATCCCCAACCCGGCCTATCACGAAGGACTCCGCGTGGTGCCGATCCTGCTGCTGGCCAACGTGTTCCTGGGCATCTACTACAACCAGAGCGTGTGGTACAAGCTCACCGACCGCACCCGGGTTGGCAGCACCATCAGCATCATTGGCGCGGGCATCACGCTGGTGTTGCTCTTCGCACTGATCCCAGGCATGGGCTACATGGGGGCCGCCTGGGCCACGCTGGCCTGCTACTTCAGCATGGCGGCCATCAGCTACGTGTGGGGGCAGAAGCACTACCCCATTCCGTACAATGTGACGCGTGTGCTGCTCTACATGGCAGGGGCGGTGGTACTGTGGTGGGGCGTGGAGCAGGTGGCGTTGGAGGGCATGTTGAACTATGCATTAAGGTCGGTCGCGCTGTTGATCTTTCTTGGGGTGGCATGGAGGTCCGAGAAAGGTGCGCTGCGACCTTTGTCCTCATGAACGAGGTCCTTACACAACCTACCGAAGTCCGTATCACCAACAAGGGCAAGCACCCGCTCCCCTCCTACGCCACCGCACACAGCGCCGGCATGGACCTGCGGGCCAACCTCGAGGCGCCCGTAGTGCTTGCTCCCGGCCAGCGCGCACTTATTCCCACCGGGCTCTTCCTGGAGCTGCCCGAAGGCACAGAGGCCCAGGTGCGGCCCCGCAGCGGATTGGCCTTCAAGCACGGCATAACCGTGCTCAACAGCCCGGGCACCATCGACGCCGATTACCGGGGCGAAGTGGGTGTGCTGCTGATCAACCACGGGCAGGAAGCTTTCACCGTGAATGACGGCGAACGGGTGGCCCAATTGGTGGTGGCGACCTATGTCAGGGTATCATTGGCAGAAAGTGCGGACCTTCGCGCCTCGGAACGCGGCGCAGGGGGCTTTGGCCACACCGGCACGCACTGAGCGAAAAGAAGCGCATGAAGATCATCGTCCCCATGGCGGGCATGGGAAAGCGGATGCGTCCGCACACCCACACCACCGCCAAGCCCCTGCTGCCCATAGCCGGCAAGCCCATTGTACAACGCCTTGTGGAGGACCTGGCCGCCGTGGCCGGCGAAGCGGTGGAAGAAGTGGCCTTTGTGGTCAACCCGGCCTTCGGGGTGAAGGTGGAGAACGAACTGCTGGAGATCGCCAAGCGCGTGGGCGCCAAGGGGAGCATCCATTACCAGGAGATCGCACTGGGCACCGCCCACGCCATCCTTTGTGCGGAAAGCGCCTTGAGCGGCCGCGTGATCGTGGCCTTTGCCGACACGCTTTTCCGCGCCGAATTGAAGCTGGACAAGGATTGCGACGGTGTGATCTGGGTGAACAAGGTGGAAGACCCCAAACCCTTCGGCGTGGTGAAGCTGGACGACCAGGGCATCATCACCGAGTTCGTGGAGAAGCCCCAGACCTTCGTGAGCGACCTGGCCATCATCGGCATCTACTACTTCGCCGATGGCGAGCGATTGCGGAAGGAAATGCAGTTCCTCATCGACAACGACATCAAGGACAAGGGCGAGTACCAGCTCACCAACGCCATGGAGAACATGAAGCAGAAAGGTGCGCGCTTCAAGGCCGGGGCGGTGGATGTGTGGATGGACTGCGGCAACAAGAACGCCATGGTCGACACCAACACCAAGGTCCTCGGTTTCCTGAAGGGCGACAAGGACCTGGTGAGCCCCAAGGCCAGCATGGACGGCAGCCTGGTGGTGGCACCCTGCTTCATCGGGGAGAACGTGACCCTGGTGAACAGCATCGTGGGGCCGAACGTCTCTATTGAAAGCGGCGCCACGATCACCAACAGCGTGGTACGGAATTCGATCGTACGGCCCGGAGTGCGGATCACCGATGCGGTCATCGACAACAGCATGCTCGGCGAGCGTGCCATGGTGACCGGCACCGCCATGGACCTTAGCTTGAGCGACGATAGCACGGTGGGCTGAGCCCTGGACCCAACAACGACCCATGAAGATAAGCGCCCTTCTCCCTGCACTGATCGTGCTGCTCTTGTGGGGCTGCGGAGGCGCTAAGCCGGTGACAACGTCCACCGACAAAGGGGGCGATGCGGCCAAAGGTGCCATGGGGCAGGACCGTCGCGCGGCGGTCATGGGCCTCTTCCTGGAAGCCACCAACGCACGCCTGGCCGGACAGAACGCCAAGGCCCTGGGGCTGTACCAGCAGTGCGTGAAGCTCGACCCCCAGAACGGTGCCGCTTATTTCGAGCTGGGCAAGTTGTACCACCAAGGCCAGAACAGCACGCAGGCCTTGGAAAACGCCAAGCGCGCCGTTGCTGCCGACGAGGAGAACATCTGGTACCGCTTCCTGCTCGCCGACCTCTACCAGCAGTACGAGCGGCCGGCCGATGCCGCGGATGTCTACCGGAGCATCCTGGAACGCTGGCCGGAGCGCTACGAGACCCACCTCGACCTCGCCAATACCCTGGCCTATTCGGGCAAGGTGAGCGAGG
>CAYQMC010000092.1:4104-12321 GCA_964418285.1 uncultured Chryseobacterium sp. | reverse complement strand
CATCACGGATGTGGTGCTCACCAATGGTGTGTTGACCGAACTCGATATCGACCTGGTGCCGTTGGTGCCTTTCGATCTCGTGGGCACCGTGATCGATGGTCTTACCGGGCAGCCCTTGGAAGGTGCGTCGGTGCTGGTGACGAACCCGGATTTCACGCTCTCCACCGTGAGCGACGCAATCGGCACCTTCACGTTCCCGGCCTTCTTTGCCGGGAATTACAATTTGCTCGTGGGCAAATGGGGATGGGTAACGGTATGCGAGGACGACCGCCCCTTGAGCGCCTCTGCCCCCGAACCGGTGATCGTGCTGCAACGTGGTTACTACGACGACTTCGCCCTGGACTTTGGATGGACCGTGGCCTCCACCGCGAGTGCCGGTGCTTGGGAACGCGGTATTCCAGCAGGTACCATCTTCAATAACCAGGAAAGCAACCCAGGCAGTGATGCCCAGGGCGACTGCGGCGAACAAGCCTTCGTGACCGGCAACGACGGTGGCGGTGCCGGAAACGACGATGTGGACGATGGCAATACCGTCCTTACCTCGCCGGTCTTCGACCTCGCTGACGTATGGGCTCCGCAACTGCGGTACCACCGCTGGTTCTTCAATGCAGGTGGCTCCGGAAACCCCAACGATCGCATGCGCATTTCCCTGGACAACGGAACCACCACCGTGGTCGTGGAGGAGATCACCGCTTCCTCATCGGCATGGGTTCCGCGCGACTACCTCATCGAGGACCTCATCGAACCCAGCAGCACCATGCGCCTCATCGTCCTCATCACCGATGATGCTCCGGGGCACCTGGTGGAAGGCGGTTTCGACCGCTTCGAGGTGCTCTCCACAAGCAGTGTTGGTGTCGGCGAGCCATTGTCCGCTGCATCCTTGGACCTGTGGCCGAACCCTTCGGAAGGCCGTGTGCGCATCGCCCTGCAAGAGGGCCAGGAAGGCACGCTTACCATCCTGGATGCCACCGGACGTGCGGTGGCTGGTCCCGTGCGGGTACAAGGGGGAAGCTTGGAGTTGGACCTCTCTGTTCCGTCAGGCACCTACATGGCACAGTGCACCCTGGCCTCGGGCGAGCGGATCATCCGCAGGTTGGTGGTGGCCCGTTGAGGCTTTCCCGTCCTACCGTGACAGGTGTTGCGTAACGCGCCCACCCTTGTCCCCAAGTATGGTAGCGATGCCGCACGGGGGGCGGTGGATGGGAGTTTGCCCTGCCTGCGGAACGATCCTTCAGCATGGATGGAGATGGGTCCAGCGGCTGCCCATGGCCCGCCGCGCGAAGCATGCGGTAGTGCATCACCTCGCCGAGCGGGATCGCCTGACCACGTTCACTTCTTCTCGGGCATCGCATTGCCCGCGCAGTGCTCCTGCACCAGCTCATCCACCTGCGGGATGGAGCCCAGGATCTTGGCCAGGCTGAGGTCGTTGCAGGCTTTTTCGCGCTCGCCGATCTTCAGGCGAAGCATGGCCCTGGTGCGCAACGCGTAGGGGTTGTCCGGGAAATTCCGCAGACTGCGTTGCACATCTGACATGGCCTCCGTGTCGCGCCCCTTCATCATGTTTATGTATGCCCTGTTGCTCAGCGCGATGGGTTCATCCTTGTCCATGAGCAGCGCACGCTGCACCATGATCATGGCATCATCATAGCGGCCCAGCTGGGTGAGCTCGAAGCCCCTGTTGGTCCAATGTCCCAGATCGTCCGGTTCCAATTCGCACAAGCGTTCCAGCACCTTCAACGCATCCTCGTATCGGCCTGTGGCATCGTAGAGCTGGGCCAGGGTCTTATAGCACTCCGTATCGTCGTTGATCCTGGCCGTCCCGATCTCAAGGTCCGAAATGGCGGCCACATTCTGCTTCTGCTCCGCCCGGGCCATTCCGCGGATCAGGTGCGCCTTTGCGCGCAGGGTGCTGTCACGCGAATAGGTTATCACCATGGTGCTATGCAGCTCGGCACCTTCCGGGTCATCGCCACGCTCGGCATAGAGCGCCCGGTAATAATTCGCCACGGCATGGGTGCTATCCAGCTTCAGGGCCTGCTCCACATCCAGCAGGAAACGGTCCATCTTCCCCAGGGTATAGGCCGCTTTGGCGCGGGCCGCGTAGGTCTTGGCGCTCTTCTCCAGCTCCACGGCCTTGTCGAACTGCTCCATGGCCTTGGCTCCCCGGCCCGCTTCCAGGAACGCATTTCCCTCGGTGATGTGGATGGCTGCGTTCTGTGCAGTGCCGACCAAGGATGCCACCAGGAGAGAGGCGCAAAGAGCGCTGCGCAGGAAGGGTGTGTATGTTGCGTAGGCCATGGAGACAAATGTAGCTGCCTCGCCCCAAGCACACGCCGTGCCGATCAATGGCGGGGTACGGGTACCGTATCGAGTCCCGCGTGGCTGCCGGCCTCGTGGAGGAAATGCCCGGCCATGGCGATCATGGCGGCATTGTCCGTGCAGTAGATGAATGGTGGGATGTATGCTGTCCATCCTTCACGTTCGGCAAGTGCCAGCACCTGGGCACGCAGGGCGCTGTTGGCGCTTACCCCGCCCGATATGCCGATGCGCCCGATGCCATGGCTGCGTGCTGCTTTGCTCAATTTCCTGAGCAGGATGTCCACGATGCTTTGCTGCAACGCGGCGCACAGGTGGTGCAGCTCGCGCTCCACGAATCCAGTTGCATTGCGCTCACCGCTGATGATGAGGTTCCGGAAGGCGGTCTTCGTACCGCTGAAGCTCATGTCCAGGCCTGCCACTTGAGGCACAGGCAGCGTGTGCCGGGTGTGGTCGCCATGTGCCGCATGCTGGTCCACCAACGGGCCGCCAGGGTAGGGTAGCCCCAGCATCTTGGCCCCCTTGTCGAAGGCCTCTCCGGCGGCATCGTCCAGGGTGCCGCCCAGCACCTCCATGTCCAGCGGGCCGCGCACCAGGACCAGGAGCGTATGCCCACCGCTCACCGTCAGGTTGATGAACGGGAAGCGCGGCACATCGCGTGGTGTGCCATCCTGCACGAAATGCGCCAGGACATGCGCCTTCAGGTGGTCCACCGCGATCAAGGGGATCCCCAGCGCCTGTGCGAACGAGCGCGCGAAACAGGTGCCCACCAGCAGTGCCCCGATCAGGCCGGGCCCCTGTGTGAAGGCCACCGCGGTAAGCTCCTCCTTGCGCACCCCGGCAAGGGTGAGCGCTTCATGCACCACCGGCACGATGTGTTCCTGGTGTGCCCGGCTGGCCAGTTCGGGCACCACGCCGCCCCACAAGCGGTGCACGTCCTGGCCGGCAATGCTGTTGGAGCGTACCACACCGTCAACCAGTACGGAGGCGGCCGTCTCGTCGCAACTGCTTTCGATGCCCAGTATCACAACGGACTTCCCGGTCGGCATGAGGTAGGGGGCTACTTTTGGTGGATCGGGCGCGATCCTTGCTCAAGAAGGCGTCAAAACTAAGGTCCAACTGAAAGCTGCTGCGATATATCGATGGGCCAGGCGTGGTCTCCGGGTGCTGGGTGGGGTCGTGCTCGTCATGCTCATGGCCGTAGGCCTGGCCTTGGTGTTACTGCTTTTCCCGGCTGTACAGCGCGGTGTGGCGCAGTACCTGGCGAAGGTGGCCACCGAGCGGCTGGGTGCCGAGGTGCGCATCGGCAATGTGGCCGTCAACGTGCTTGGCCGGGTCCTGCTGGAGGACGTGTTCGTGGGCGACCTGCGGGGAGATACCCTGTTCGCTGTGGGCCGCTTGCAGCTCGAGGCCTTGCGCGTGCACCCCCGTGCGCAGCTGTTGCGGGTGGGTTGCCTGGAACTGGACGATGGGCGTTTCGCATTGGCCAAGGCCCAGGGTGATGCGCACAGCAACCTGACCAACCTGCTGGAGAAGCTCGCCAGCGGTGATACGACCAGTGGCGATGCCGATTGGCGCATCCAAGTGGACGCCTTCGCCATCCATGGTCTCCATTTCTCCTTCCACGATGCCGGGCAGGACACCATGCCCTTCGGCGTGGATTTCGACCAGGTGGATGTGCGCGATATCCGCCTTGTGGGCCATCGGTTCCACGTAGCGGGCGATTCCATCAGTGCCTTGCTGGAGGAGTTCGCGTTGCAGGAAGGCAGTGGTTTCCTGGTGGACCATCTGGCCGGCGAAACGGTGGTCAGCGGCCGGGGCATCAGCATCGACCGGATGGTCCTGCGCACCTCCCGTTCCGAGGTACACGGCACCCTGCGCTTCACCACGGATTCCTGGTCGGACTACAACGCGTTCAACGAGCGGGTGCTCATGCGGCTGGAGCTGGACAGCTCGCGCCTGGACTTTGCGGACATCTCCTACTTCGCTCCCGAGTTGGAGGGGATCCGCCTGCCTATCAGCGTGCAGGGTCTGGTGCGCGGCACGGTGAACGAGCTGAAGGGGCGCGGCTTGCAGGTCCGCTTCGGCGAGGACTCCTACTTCAAGGGTAGCGCCGAACTGAATGGACTTCCGGACCTTGCCAACACCTTCATGCTCCTGGACATCGATGAATTGCGCACCGGGCACCGGGATCTTGGTGGACTGCCCATACCGCCCTTCACCAGCGGCGCACGCCTGCACCTGCCCCCCGAGCTCATGCGCTTGGGCAACCTGCGCTTCGCGGGGAACTTCACCGGCTTCACCAGTTCCTTCACAGCCTATGGCCAGGCCCGCACCGACCTGGGGTCGCTGCGCACCGACATTTCGTTCAAGCGCGATCCCAACAGCGGCATGTTCACCATCGCCGGTCGTTTGGCCACCGACTCCTTCGTGCTGGGCCCCGTGATCAATTCGCCCGGCATCGGCGCGGTGGCGGCCAACATCCGGATCGAAGGCAGTGGGGAGCGGCTGGCCACCATGAAGGCCGACCTGGAAGGCAGCATACCCCTGTTCACCATCAACAACACCAGCCTCACCGGCATCACGGCCAACGGCCGGGTGGAACCCGAGCTGTTCAATGGCAGCCTCAGCGCCAACGATGAGCACCTTGTGATGGACTTCAGCGGATTGGCCGATCTGCGCGGGGATTGGCCCGTGGTGGACTTCAGTGCCAACGTGCAGCACATCGATCTGGCCGCCCTGGGGCTTACCAAGGAGAAGGGCTACAACACGCTGAGCGTGCTCGTGGATGCACAGGGCACACTGGCGCCGGACAGCCTGAAGGGGCGTGTGGACGTGCGTGGCATCTCCTACTGCAACGAGCGCGGCGATCACGAATTGGGCGACCTGCTCCTCACCAGCGGGCGGCGTGCTGGCGAGAACGTGCTCACCCTCACATCCACCTTCGCCGATGCCGAAGTGGTTGGGACCTTCCTGCCCACCAAGCTGCCCGGCGCTGTCACCAGCATCGTGTACAGCGTGTTCCCGGCCCTCCAGGAGGAGGTGGCCTATGTGCAGGCCGACCAGGATTTCCGCTTCGCCGTTACCACCAAGGAGACCGGCCCTGTGCTGGACCTCTTCCTCCCCGGAGTGGAACTGGCACCCGGGGGTGTGGTCACCGGCGTGCTCGATAGCCGCAGGTTCAACATCGGCCTCGCCGCACGCCTGCCCTCGGTCCGGTACGGGAAATTCATTGCCAACGCGGTGGACCTGGACCTCGAAAAGGCCTTGGATATCCTCGCCTTCAGCGTGTCCAGCACGCGGCAGACCTACGGCGACAGCATGTGGTTCGAAGGGGCCTCGCTTACCGGCAAGGCATACCAGGACGACCTGGAATTCGCCTTGGGCTGGGATGCAAGCAGCGGGGGTACCAATGGCGAACTCGACCTGCTCGGCGAGGTGCGCGGCCTTCGGGCCTTCACCTTCGATCTGTTGCCCTCCAACTTGTTCTTCGGCAGGGGCGACTGGCGCAACGAACGCACCGCACGGTTCCTGGTGGACAGCAGCACGGTGCGCATCGACTCCTTGGTCCTGCTGAACGATGGGCAGCGCATCGCCCTGGACGGGTCCATCACGCGCGACGCCACACGCCCCCTGTCGTTCCAACTCGCGCGGGTCGGTTTGGAGAACCTTACCCCGTTCCTGAACGGCCCCGTGGTGAAGGGCACCCTGAATGCCAGCGGCGACCTGTACGACCTCTACAATGCGCCTTTCGTGCTCAGTTCAGCACAGCTGGACAGTGTGCTGGTGCAGGATAAACCCGTGGGCGACATACGGCTGAACGCCGAGTGGGCCGATGGCGAACGCTCCATCGCCTTGGAAGGCGACCTCATGCGCGGCCCCATCAAGGCCCTGGATTTTCGCGGCAACCTCTCCCTGGAGACGGGCAACGCCCTGGATGTCTCCCTGATCATGGACCGCTTCGATCTGCGCTTCATAGACCCCTACCTGCCCGAGGGCATCAGCGAGATACAAGGCCAGGTGTCCGGCACCCTGGATGTGACCGGCACCCTCCTGGAGCCTGAGGTGAACGGCGAGTTGGACATGATCGACGCCGGCCTGCGGATCGATTACCTGAACACGCTGTACCGTTTCAGCCACACCGTGCAGGTGCGGCCGGACATGTTCGCCCTGGACCTGGTCACCATCCGCGACGAGGAAGGCAACACCGCCCGCCTCATCGGCACCATCCTGCACAAGGGGCTCAAGGATTGGAACTACAACGTGAGCGGTACCCTGGACCGCTTCATGGTCATGAACACCACCATCAAGGAGAACGACCTGTACTATGGCAGGGCCTACGGAACGGGGGAGGTGGAAGTGAGCGGCTATGCCGGGCGCATGGATGTGGTGGTGGATGCGCGCACCGCCCCTGGCACGGACATCCACTTCCCCGTGGGGGGAAGCACCGAGGTTTCGCCCATCGGTTTCGTGCGCTTCGCGGTGGGCGATACCGTGGACGGCGAAGGTGCCGTGGTGGACCTCAGCGGCATTACCCTGGACATGAAGGTGGAGGTGACCCCGGATGCCCAGTTCGAACTCATCTTCGACCCTACCGTGGGCGACATCCTGAGCGGACGGGGGCGGGGCAATATGGAGATGACCGTGGACCAGAGCGGCGACTTCAGCATGCGGGGGCAGGTGGAGATCAGCGACGGGGAATACCTCTTCACCTTGCGGAACGTCATCAACAAGCGCTTCCAGATCCAGCCCGGTGGCCGCATCGTGTGGTACGGCGATCCCTTCGATGCCAACCTGGACCTGGCCGCCATCTACCGGGTGCGGGCACCGCTCTACGACATCATGTTCGAGAAGAACGATGTGTACCGCCGCCGGGTGCCGGTGGACGTGGTGATGAACCTGCACGACAAGCTCTTGAACCCCGAGATCCAGTTCAACGTGCGCCTCCCCAGCGTGGACGAAAGCATACGCACCCAGGTGAACAGCGTGCTCAGCACAGACCAGGAGATGAACCGGCAGGTCTTCGCCCTCATCGTGCTCAACCGCTTCGTGCAACCGCCGGCTTACAACACCGGGCAGGGCTCGCCCAGCAGTGGCAGCGCGCTGGCCGGCACCACCACCAGCGAGCTGCTCAGCAACCAGGTCAGCAACTGGTTGTCCAAGCTCAGCAACGAATTCGACCTGGGGGTGAACTACCGGCCTGGCGACAACATCACCCAGGATGAATTGGAGCTGGCCGTAAGCACCCAGCTCTTCGATGAACGCTTGCTGGTAAGCACCAACGTGGGTGTGCAGTACGGAGCACAAAGCACCAGCAACAGCAACACCATCGTGGGCGACTTCCAGCTGGAGTACCTCATCGGCAACGATGGCAAGCTGCGCATGAAGGCCTTCAGCGTAAGCAACGACCGCAACCTGAACCGCGCCGACCAGGCCCTGACCACCCAGGGCGCCGGTGTGGCCTACCGCGAAGAGTTCGATACCATGGCGGAACTCTGGCAGAAGATCCTCAACATCTTCCGCGCCCCGGAGAAGGACCGCCACTTCGACTAAAGGCAGCGGAAATGGAATGGCCTGGCGGTAGGGGGGGCAGGTCCTGGTCTTCCGGGGTGGCCACCGGTGTCCTGTGTACCCACATATCGCCCTTACGGGGCTGCCCAAATGCCGTGGATGCGGGGCTACCCACATGTCGCCCCTGGGGGGCTGCCCATATGCTGTGGATGCGGGGGCTACCCACATGTCGCCCCTACGGGGCTGCCCATATGCCGTGGATGCGGGGCTACCCACATGTCGCCCCTACGGGGCTGCCCATATGCCGTGGATGTGGGGGGCACCTGCATGTCGCTCCTGGGGGGCTGCCCATATGCTGTGGATGCGGGGGCTACCCACATGTCGCCCCTA
>CAYQMC010000092.1:0-4004 GCA_964418285.1 uncultured Chryseobacterium sp. | reverse complement strand
CGGGGCTGCCCATATGCTGTGGATGCGGGGGCTACCCACATGCCGCCCCTACGGGCTGCCTCCATGCCGTGCATGCGGGATGCTTTGTTCCTTTCCGTGTGGTCCCGAGGATGCAGGGCTGAAGGCCCGACCTATACCAGCCCATGGCAACGCCATGGTCTGGGCCAACGGTCGGTTCAGGAGAGGGCTGAAGGCCCGACCCATCGATCCCGGCCAACCCACGTCCGCCCCGCACTCACGCGCCCCCCAACTTCAGGCTATGCCCCAACTTCTCCTTCTTGGTGCTCAGGTACTTCGCGTTGTGCGGGTTGGAAGCGATCTCTATCGGGATGTTCTCCACGATCTCCAGCCCGTAGCCGATCAGCCCCGTGCGCTTGCGCGGGTTGTTCGTCATCAGGCGCATCTTGCGCACCCCCAGGTCGTGCAGGATCTGCGCCCCCACGCCATAGTCGCGGTTGTCCATCTCGAAACCCAGCATCAGGTTGGCCTCCACCGTGTCGGCGCCCTGCTCCTGCAGCTTGTAGGCCTTCAGCTTGTTCAGCAGGCCAATGCCCCGGCCTTCCTGCTGCATGTACACGATCACTCCGCGCCCTTCCTGCTCGATCATGGCCATCGCCTTCTGCAACTGCGGGCCGCAGTCGCAGCGGCAGCTGCCGAAGATGTCGCCCGTAACGCAGGAGCTGTGTACACGCACCAGCACGGGGTCCTTCGGGTCCCAAGTGCCTTTCACCAGGGCCAGGTGCTCCTCGCCGGTGGTGGTCTGGCGGTAGGCATGCAGCTGGAAATCGCCATAGGCCGTGGGCAGCTGCACATCCACCTGCGGCTCCACCAAGCGCTCCGTGCGCATGCGGTAGGCCACCAGGTCCTCTATGCTGATCAGCTTCAGGCCGAAACGCTTCGCGATCTCGCGCAGCTGCGGTAGGCGTGCCATGGTGCCATCCTCGTTCAGGATCTCCACGATGCAGCCCGCCGGCTCGAAACCCGCCAGGCGCGACAGGTCCACGCCCGCCTCGGTGTGCCCGGTGCGGCGCAACACGCCGCCTTGCTTGGCCTTCAGCGGGAAGATGTGCCCCGGACGCAGCAGGTCGCCCGGTGTGCATGCGGGGTCTATCAGGGCCAGCATGGTCTGGCTGCGGTCGCTGGCGCTGATGCCCGTGGTGGTGCCCCGGCCCTTCACATCCACGCTTACCGTAAAGGGCGTTTCGTGCAGCGCGGTGTTGTCGCGCACCATCAGCTCCAGGCCCAGTTCCGCGCAGCGCTCCTCGGTGATCGGCGCGCAGATCAAACCGCGGCCGTGGGTGGCCATGAAGTTGATCACCTCCGGCGTGGCATTGCGGGCGGCGGTCACGAAGTCGCCCTCGTTCTCGCGGTCCTCATCGTCCACCACGATGACCACTTTGCCGGCCTTTATGTCGGCTATGGCGTCCTCGATGCTGTCGAAACTCGTGCTCATGCGCTGCGGAATGGTGCGCAAAGGTACGGGCTGGGGGAGGGTCGGTAGGTGCGGGTGCTTCAGCTCCGAGCAAGCCCAGGCGCACTACTGCGCCCGTCCCTGCTGGATCATGCCTTCCAGGGCATCGGCGGCGCGGTCCCAATCGAAGTGGGCATGCACGAAGCGCTGTCCGTTGGCGGCCAGCCGTTCCCGTTCGGCGGGGTCGTCCAGCAGGCGGATGATGTGGGCGGCGTAGTCCTCCGGCGTGTTGCCGATGAGGATGGCGCTGCCGGGTTCGGCGCCCACGGCGTTGTTGGCCAGGGTGGAGGTGATGCAGGGCATGCGCATGGCCATGGCCTCCAGCAGCTTGTTCTGCAGGCCGGTGCCTATTTGCATGGGGGCCACGAAGATGCGCGCGGCGGCGTAGGAAGAGCGGATGTCGCGCACCCAGCCGGACACTTCGATGTGCTGGTCGGTACGGGCCAGGTCGCGCACGGCAGGGCTGGGGTCCACACCGCTGATGAGCAGGCTGGTCTCCGGCCTGCTGCGCCGCACGATGGGCAGCACTTTCTGCACCAGGTACAGCACACTGTCGATGTTCGGCGGGTAGTTCATGTTGCCGGTGAACAGCAGGTCGTAATGTGGGGCGATGCGCTGCGGGGCGAAGTGGGCGGTATCCACCCCATTGGGCACCACGGCCATGCGGTCGCGTTGGGGGTGGTAGATGTAGTCGCGATCCTGGGCGCTGATGATGACGGCATGGTCGAACAGGTCGAACATGAGGTTCTCGTAACGGATCAGGCGGCGTGTTTCGGCGCGGAAGAGGGGGCGCAGGTAGAAGGGCGCGTTCTCGGTGCGGCGCTCCATGCCCTTGCTCAGGGTGTCCATGAAGTCCAGCGTCTTGGGCAGTGCGTAGCGCTGCCGCACATATTCCGTGGTGCGCACCAGTTGGCAGAACACATGGTCCGGCTTGATGCGTGCGATGGCCGCATCGATGCGCACCTGGGCCTTGCGGTGGTGGAAGTAGGCCACCTGGAAGGGCAGCCGGGTGAAAATGGCCGAGAGCAGTTTCAGCACGATGCGCCAGCGCTCGATGCGCACCACCTCGATGTCCGCACAGAACTGCCGCAGGTGGGCCAGGTGCTCCGGGTCGGTGGGGGTATCGCTGAGGCAGAAGAGGTGCACTTCGTGCTTCCGGGCCAGGCGCGAGATGAGGTGGTAGGCCCGCAGCTTGTCCCCTTTTTCCAGGGGGTAGGGCACGCGCGACAGGAGGACCAGCAACTTCATTCCTTCAGCAAGCGCTTGTAGAAGGCCAGCAGGTCGCGCACGATGCGCTCGTTGGCGTACTTGGTCACCACCAGCTTGCGGGCTTCGCGGCCCATGCGCAGGGCGCGCTCGGGATCATCGTGCAGGGCCACGATGGCATCGGTGAATTCCGGAATGGTGCGCGCCAGCAGGATGTTCTTGCCATCGGTGTGTGCGATGCCTTCCGCCCCGATGGGGGTGGCGATGATGGCCTTGCCCATGGCCATGCCTTCGATGATCTTCACCCGCATGCCGCCAGCGGAGAAGAGGGGCACCACCATCACATCGCCGGCGGCCATGTAGGCCAGGGCGCTCTTCACCCGTCCTTTCACCCGCACCCCTTCGAAGGTGCCCTCCAGCAGGTCCTGTGGCATCTTGTTGCCGGCCAGGTCCAAGCGTGCATCGGGGCGCTTCTTCATCACCTTGGGCCACACGCTACCGAGCAACCAGCGCACGCCCTCCTCGTTGGGCAACCAATCCATGCTGCCCAGGTGGAAGAAGGTGGGTTGCACGGCTTTGCGGTCGTTCTCGAAGGAATACTCCTCGGGGTCCACACCGAAGGGGATGGTCACCACCGGTGTATCGGTGCAGTGCTCCACGAAGTGCGCCGCGTCGGTGGGGCTGATGGCGGCCACGCCGTCCACACGGCCCAGCACCTCCATCTCATAGGCTTGCAGTTGGTTGGCGAGGAAGCGGCGGTAGGGGCGCTTCAGGAAGTTGCGTTCGCCGGTGGCGATGCGGTCCTGGATCACGTGCTCCAGGTTGTGCGAGCGCAGCACGATGCGCGCCATGGTGTACCGGCGTATGGTGGGGATGTAGGGCGTCATGAACAGGCTTTCCAGCTGCACCACGTCGAACTCCTCTTCGCTGAGGAGGCGGATGAGCCGAATGTCCATGTCCGGTGAGAAGAAGCGGCTGATGTTGTAATTGTCCGCCGTGATCAGGTCGGTGAAGGCGTCCACGATGTTCACGGAGGTGTCCACGAACACGCCTTCCATGCGGGTGGCCGCGGCATGTTCCGCGGGCACCTGGCGCAGGTCCAGCGGCTGTTTGGGTGTGCTGATGCACAGCACCTTCACCGCATGGCCTTGCGCCAGCAGGCCCCGGGTGAGGTAGTGCATGGCCTTGCTGCCACCATCGATGGGTGGATAAGGCGGCTTGTTACAAAGCTGGAGGATGCGCATGGCCGCGGCGGAACCAGGAACGGAACCGTTCCCAGCCGCGATAATACGCATCGGCGTCGAAGAGGGGGCTGTCGGTGGCCGCC
>CAYQMC010000091.1:6492-12472 GCA_964418285.1 uncultured Chryseobacterium sp. | reverse complement strand
CAGCTCCCGATCCGGTCCATATCGTAGCCGAGGTGCGCGCCTTGCAGGCCGACCCGGCCCGCTGCGCCAGCCTGCGTGAAAAGGCTATTTTCGCGGCCGCCTCGCTGGATGGGGCGCGTGAAAAGGAGACGCTGAAGGCGTTCTTCCAAGCCCTTGCCTGAGCACCACCTGCATATCGTAAGCTTCGATGTTCCCGCTCCGCCGAACTATGGCGGGGTCATCGACGTGTTCTACAAGGTGCAGGCCCTGGCCGAACTGGGGGTCAAGGTGCATCTGCACTGCTTCCAGTACGGCCGTCCCAAGGCGAAGGAGCTGGAACGCCTGTGCCACAAGGTGTACTACTACCCGCGCAAGCTGGGCAAGCTGCAACTCTTCAACAGCCTGCCCTACGTGGTGGTGAGCCGCCGCAGCGAGAGCCTTGTGGACCGGCTGCTGAAGGACGAGCACCCGATCCTTTTCGAGGGCCTGCACTGCTGCTACCACCTGGGCGACCCACGCCTGAGCGGTCGCCGCCGTTTGGTGCGCGCCCACAATGTGGAGCACGACTATTACGCCGCCCTGGCGAAGGCCGCCAGCAGCAGCTTCCGGCGAACGTACTTCATCAACGAGGCCCGTAAGCTCCAGCGTTTCGAGCCGGTGCTGAGCGAGGCGCATCGCATCCTGGCCATCTCGCCCAAGGACCAGCACTACTTCGATGCGCACTTCCACAACGTGGTCCACATTCCCGCATTCCACGCCGTGGACAAGGTGGCCGTCCCCAACGGGCTTGGCGACTACGCCTTCTACCACGGTGCGCTGGGTGTGCCTGAGAACGACCAGGCCGCGCTCTACTTGGTGAACAAGGTCTTCAAAGGTTTGGACGTGAAGCTCGTGATCGCCGGCAGCGACGCCAGCGCCGAGCTGAAGCGCGAAGTGGCCCGCAGCAGCAACGTGGAACTGCGGGAGAACATCGGCACCGACGAGATCCATCGTCTGGTCCGCGATGCGCAGGTGAATGTGCTGCCCACTTTCCAGGCCACGGGCATCAAGCTGAAACTGCTGCTCTGCCTGTTCACCGGCCGTCATGTGGTGTGCAACACGCCCATGGTGGAAGGCACCGGACTGGAATCGCTGTGCCACGTACACGATGACCCCACCGGCATGCGCCTGAGCATTCAAGCCTGCATGTCCAAACCTGCGAATGGTTCCTCCTTGGAAGCGCGGGTACGTGTGTTGGAAGAGCGTTTCAGCAACAAGCGGAATGCGGAAGCGATCGTGGCCCTGTTGGGTGAGTAGGGAGTCGCTAGTCGTTAGTCACTGGTGGCCAGAGCCGACAGCTACGATCGGCCACCAACGAACGACCACAAACCACTAGCCAAGAACGACTTCACACTGTTCCAGCTGCGCTCAATTCCAGCAACTTCCCTTCCTCGCAGCGCACCACCCGGGTGTTGAATTTCTTCATGTGGGTGTAGTCGTGCGTGGCCATGATCACGCTGCGGCCACTGTGGCTGATCTCGAAAAGCAGGTCCAGGATCTCGCCGGTGGTCTCGGGGTCCAGGTTGCCGGTGGGTTCGTCGGCGATGATCAATTCGGGGTCGTTCAGCAGGGCACGTGCGATGCTTACCCGCTGCTGTTCCCCGCCGCTCAGCTCGTGGGGCATCTTGTAGCCCTTGTTGGCCAGGCCGACTTTCTCAAGCACCTGCTGCACGCGTTCGTCCATGCGTTTCCGCTCCTTCCAGCCAGTGGCCTTCAGTACAAAGACCAGGTTCTCGTTCACGTTGCGGTCGCTCAGCAGCTGGAAGTCCTGGAACACGATCCCGATCTTGCGGCGTAGGTAGGGCACCTGCGAACGCTTCAGTTTCGAGAGGTCGAAGCCGGCCACATGCCCTTCGCCCTCCTGCAGCGGCAGGTCGCCGTAGAGGGTGCGCATCAGGCTGCTCTTACCGCTGCCCGTGCGGCCGATGAGGTAGATGAATTCCCCCTTGTGTACCGTGAAGTCCACATTGTTCAGCACCAGGTTCTCGCGCTGGAAGATGCGCACACCGTGCAGCAGGATGATGGGGGATGTGCTCATGTGGGGTGCTGCGTTCTGGAATGGACGTGGGTCAAAGGTTGAAATTTCGGTGGGATGAGCCGCGTTACACCATTCGGCACGAAGTTGGTCGAGCGTCCACATCATCGGATCTCCTTTCACTACCACTTACCCTGAGCGGAGTCGAAGGGTCCACATTTTGGTCGTTTCCACATCTCTCAAAGGGGTCAACACCGCCGCGTGGATAAGTACACCGCCTTTCTGCCACTGACCGCTTACAGCCCCCGGAACTTTGATCGCTTGATGAAGACCCCATTCCCACCGGCGTTCGCACGGGCCCTGCTGATGCTGCAGGCCGTGCTGTTGCTGACCCTGGTCGGCATGGCCCAGCGCCCCGCCCACTATGAGCATCGCGATGCCGACCTGGTCTCGGCAATGGAACTCTTCGCCAAGGCCAAGTATGGCGCGGCCGAATATGAACTCCAGCGTGTGGTGGACCGCATCACCGATCCGCACGACATGACCCGGGTGGAGGCCGAGTTCTATGGGGCCTTATGCGCCGTGCGTTTGTTCCACGACAATGCGGGCCACCGCCTGAAGGCCTTTGTGGCGGAACACCCCGAAAGCCTGCACGTGCCGGAGATCCGCATGGAATTGTTCCGCTATGCCTTTTCGCGCAAGAAGTGGAAGGAATCCATCGGCTGGAGCGAACAGGTGGACCGCTTCGCACTGAACAGCGAGGAGTTGGAGGAGTACCGGTTCAAGCGCGGCTACGCCTACTTCGAGCAAGAGGAACGCGACCCCGCTCTGGGTGAATTCGCCGAGGTGATGAACGGCACGGGCATCTACGCTACACCGAGCCTGTACTACGCCTCACACATCCAGTACGAGCGCGGCAACTACGAAACGGCATTGACCGGATTCCGAAAGCTGGAGAACGATGAGAACTTCGGGAAGGTGGTACCTTTCTACATCGCGGAGATCCTCTTCCTGCAGGGCAAGTACGACGAGCTGGATGCCTACGTGAAGCCCTTGCTGGAAGACCCCAAGGGTGCCAAGCGCATCAACGAGATCAACCGTCTGGCGGGCGAGGCCAACTACCGCAACGGCCGCTACGCGGAAGCTGTTCCCTATCTAGAGAAGAGCGCCCAGCGTGTGGGTGTGGACCGCAACGACCGCTACATCCTGGGCTATGCGTACTACCGCTCCGGGGATTGCAAGAAGGCCCTGGCCGAGTTCAACCTGGTGGCCAACGGTGCGGATACCGTGGCCCAGATGGCCACCTACCACATGGCCGATTGCTACCTGAAACTGAACGAGAAGAACTATGCCCGCAATGCCTTCAAGAAGGCCTTCGAATTGGGTAACGACCCCAAGATCACCGAGGATGCGCTCTTCCAGTACGCCAAGCTGGCCTACGAGCTCAGCTTCGACCCCTATCACGAGGCCATCAACGCCTTGCGCAACTACCTGCGCACCTACCCCGACACACCGCGCAAGGACGAGGCCTACGAGTTCCTGCTGAACGTGTACCTGAAGACCAAGAACTACGAGGCCGCCTTGGAGGCCCTGGACGAGATCACGAACAAGGACCTGCGCCTGCGTGAAGCCTACCAGAAGCTGGCCTATGACCGCGGGGTGGAACTCTACGAGGGGCGCAAATACGCCGATGCTGCCCTGTTTTTCGAGCGGGCCCTGAAGTTTCCAGTGAACCAGGAGGTGAACGCACGCGCACACTTCTGGATGGCCGAATCGTACTACGGAAAAGGTGACCTGCAAGCGGCCCTGCGCAAGTACAACGATCTGCGCAATTCCCCGGGCGCCTATGCCACCGACCTCTACGAGCTTGGGGGTTACGGCATGGGTTACACCTTCTTCAAGTTGAAGCAGTACGATGAAGCGGCCACCTCTTTCCGCCGTTTCGTGGCCGGACGTGGTGGCGAGGCACGTCAGCGCAGTGACGCCATGTTGCGCATCGGCGACTGTTACTTCGTTTCGCGCGACAATGCCCAAGCCATCAAGTGGTACGACGATGCCATCCGCGCCGCATCCCCGGACCGCGATTACGCCATGTACCAGAAAGGTGTGTGCCAGGGCTTGTTGCGCCAATTCCCGGAGAAGATCAGCACCCTGCGCGGGCTCCTGAACGAACGCCCCGACTCGCGCTACGCTGCGGATGCCAAGTTCCAGCTGGCGCAGACCTACATCAACCAGGACAACGATGCTGAGGCCATGAAGTACTACGGCCAGGTCGTAGCGCAACATCCCAACAGTCCGCACGTGCAGCCCAGCATGCTGCAGATGGCCTTGATCCACAACCGCCAGGGCAACCCGGAGCGCGCCTTGGTGGCCTTCAAGGAGATCGTGGCCAAGTACCCCACCATGGACGGTGCGAAGGAAGCCCTCTCCGGTATCGAGGCGATCTACGTGGAGCAGGGGCAGGTCGGCAAATACGAAGAGTACCTGCGCACCCTGAAGTTCGTGGACCCCGCTACACTGGACCTGGATGAGAAGTACTACCGCAGTGCGGAGATCCTCTACTTCGAGGAGAAATGTCCGCAGGCCGTGCAGGCCTTCGGCGACTACCTGAACAAGTACCCCAACGGTGGCTACGCGCTGAACGCCCTGTTCTACCGGGGTGATTGCAACTACCGGGAAGGGCGCTACGAGCAGGCCTTGCCCGATCTGGAAACGGTGATACAGCGCGATGCGGCCCAGTTCCTGGAGAGCGCCCTGTTCGGGGCCAGCGACATCCTTTACAAGGACAAGCGTTGGGCTGGTGCCCTGGACCACTTCGTGCGTTTGGAGAGTGTCGCAAGTTTCCCGCAGAACGTGCTTGCCGCCCAGGTGGGCCAGATGCGCAGCCTGCGCGAGATGGGGCGCACGGCCGAAGCCGCAGTTGCAGCCGAGCGTGTATCGACCAACGGTCAGGCCACGGCAGACCTGAAGGCCGAAGCCGGTTTGCTGGTGGCCAAGGCCAAGCTGGATGCGGGTGAGTACGATGCCGCCTACACCGGTTTCCGCACGGTGAGCGCTGCCAGCGTGAACCAGCTCGGCGCCGAAGCCAAGTTCCACCAAGCCTATGTGCGGCACCTGCAAACACGCTACGGCGATGCCGAGAAGGAGGTCTTCGAACTCGTCGGGCGCTACCCGGCCTACGACCACTGGAAAGCACGCGCCTTCATCCTATTGGGCGATGTGTACGTGCAGCTGAACGACCGCTTCCAGGCCAAGGCCACCTTGCAAAGTGTGGTCGACAACAGCACTGAACCGGAACTCGTAGCCCAAGCCCAGCAGCGCTTGGATGCCATAAATGCCAGCGAGGCGCCGCAAACCGCTCCAACGCCGCAAGAGGAACTCACCATTCCATTGCCCGATAATACGAACGGCCAATGATCACCATGAAGCACAACCTCCTTGTGGCCTTGGCCGTGCTCACCAGCTGTGTCGCTGTGGCGCAGACCACCCCCGGCGGAGAGTACTACATCCAAGGCATTTTCAATCCCACGCTGGTGGATGCCCAGAAGGTCGACCTGCGCCCCCAGCCCATCGACACCATACTACCGGAGCTGCCTGTTCGCTATGAGATCCTGGGCACCAAGGCGGAGATCCCCGCACGGGTGGACAGTATCGCAGCCGCGCGGCTCAGCATCCTGGCCCCACAGCCCAAGCTGTACAAGGGCTACGTGAAAGGGGCCTTCGGCCTGTACACCACCCCTTTGGGCGAACTGTACTGGAACCAGACCCGCTCGCGTAACAACGCGTATGGCATACGCGCCAAGCACCTGAGCAGCAACGGCGGGGTGGACGATGTGGGGCCCAGCGATTACAGCTTCAACGCCATCGATGGGCATTACACCCATTACCTGCCAACGCACGAGGTCGGTGGGCGCATCATGTACGACCGCCGTCGGGTGAGCTACTACGGTTACACCGCCACGGACAGCATCAATGATGTGATCGCCA
>CAYQMC010000091.1:0-6482 GCA_964418285.1 uncultured Chryseobacterium sp. | reverse complement strand
TGATCGCCAATACCGAGGCCCCGGAGGATGCCTTGAAGCACCTCTACAACGAAATCGGCTTCGCAGGCCGGATCCGCAGCCTGTACAAGGACAGCACCCGCATCGCGCATGATGTGGGCATGGAGGTGCATGCGTACAGCAACCTCACCGGTAGCCGGGAGACGAATGTGCGTATCGATGCCGCCCTGGGCATGCAGGAAGGCGCTGAGACCTACGAGCTTGGGGTGCTCGTCGACAATAATGCCTACCGGGCCCGCTTGGGAGGCGCCTTGGGCGATATCCGTCAGAACGGCACGTTGGTGGGCTTCACGCCCCAGGTAAGCACGCGGGGCGACAAATACCTGGTGACCGTGGGAGCCGGTATCTACGTGGATGCCTTGGGCAAGACCACCTTCCACTTCTTCCCCAAGGCCTACATGAGCTACAGCCTTTTCGAGGATATCCTGGTTCCTTACGTGGGTGTCGATGGTGCTCGACAGCGGAATAGTATGCGCAGTCTTACACGTGAGAACCCATGGCTGAATGGTACCCCCTCGCTGAGCAACACCAGTTTGATGTACGACCTCTACGGTGGCCTTAGGGGCAGCTTCAGCCGAAACCTGGGCTTCGATGTGCGCATCAGTAGCCGCCGCAGCAAGGACATGGCCCTCTTCGTGAACCTGCCCAATGCTCCCTTCGGTGACCGGATGGGCGTGTTGTACGACCAGGTCGATGTGCTCAATATCAGCGGCGAACTGCGAGCCCACGTGCGCGAAACCTTCGATCTTACAGCCCGCATCGATGTGTCCACCTACGAAACCCGATCGCAGCCTGAAGCTTGGAACCTGCCTCCATACCAACTTGCTTTTGGAGGTGTGTACAGTGTGCGCGACAAGCTGTTCGTGAAGGGCGAAGCGCAGTTCCTGGGCCGCCGGAAGGTGCGTGGTGATGAGATCGTGGTGAGCGGCCAACCCGCTGGGGTCCTCTTCGAGACCCGGGAACTCGACGGCTTCCTGGACCTCTACCTGGGCTTGGAATACCGGTACACCAAGCGCCTGAGCGTCTTTCTCGACGCCAGCAACCTGAGCGCGAGCAAGTACGAGCGCTGGAGCAGGTACCCCGTACAGCGAAGCCTGGTGCTGGGTGGTGCCACGTATGCCTTCTGAGGAGGCAAGGTTGATCATGCCTTTGCGGTAGCAGGCTGAAAGACAGCTGGTTATGCTGTGCTTTGGGGTGCTTGGGTGCCGGTGGCCCGATGGGGTGTTCGGCGGCAACATTCCAACACCGGCGAAAAGTCGCTTCGAGATATCAACAAAACCCGCGTCATTGTTGGGAAAAAGACCCTTCCGGACGGGGTGTGAGCGGTATCTTCGCGGGCCTGCCGGGAAACCCTGGCGGCAAATACCGGAAACATGTCTGAGACAGCCCTAGAAATGAGCGAAACGAAGAAACCTGCCGTCGGCTATATGGCCGATAGCATCCAGGTGTTGGAAGGCCTTGAGGCGGTGCGGAAGCGCCCTGCGATGTACATCGGCGACATCGGTGTGAAAGGCCTGCACCACTTGGTGTATGAAGTGGTGGACAACTCCATCGATGAAGCCCTGGCGGGCCATTGCGATACCGTGAACGTGACCATCCTGCCCGACAACAGCATCCGGGTGAAGGACAATGGCCGTGGCATCCCCGTGGACATGCACGCCAAGGAGGGCCGCAGCGCGTTGGAGGTGGTGATGACGGTGCTGCACGCCGGTGGCAAGTTCGACAAGGACAGCTACAAGGTATCGGGCGGTCTGCACGGTGTGGGTGTGAGCTGTGTGAATGCATTGAGCACACTTCTGGTGGCCGAGGTACACCGCGACGGCAAGAAGTACATCCAGGAGTACAACGAAGGCAAACCCAAATCCCCGGTGAAGGAGGTGGGTACCACGGACATCCGTGGCACTGTGATCACCTTCTCGCCCGACTATTCCATCTTCCAGGCCAAGGAGTACAACTACGACACACTGGCCACCCGTCTGCGCGAGCTGGCGTTCCTGAACAAGGGCATCACGCTCACCCTTACGGACGAGCGCGCCACCAACGATGACGGAAGCTTCAAGAGCGAAACCTTCCACAGCGAACTGGGCCTGGTGGAGTTCGTGAAGTTCCTGGATGGAACACGGCAGCCGCTGATCGAGGAGGTCATCTACATGGAGGGCGAGAAGCAGGGTATTCCTGTGGAGATCGCCATGGTGTACAACGACTCCTACAACGAGAACCTGCACTCGTACGTCAACAACATCAACACGCACGAGGGTGGAACGCACCTGGCGGGTTTCCGCAGCGGCCTTACCCGCACGCTGAAGAAGTATGCCGATGCCAGCGGCGCCACCAGCAAGCTGAAGTTCGAGATCAGCGGCGATGACTTCCGCGAGGGGCTCACGGCCGTGATCAGTGTGAAGGTGCAGGAACCCCAGTTCGAAGGGCAGACCAAGACCAAATTGGGCAACAACGAGGTTAGCGGTGCGGTGAACGTGGCCGTGAGCGAAATGCTCGAGAACTACCTGGAGGAGCACCCACGCGATGCCAAGCAGATCGTGGAGAAGGTGATCCTGGCAGCAACGGCTCGCCATGCGGCCCGCAAGGCCCGCGAGATGGTTCAGCGCAAGGGGGCGTTCTCCGGTGGAGGCCTGCCCGGTAAACTGGCCGATTGCCAGAGCAAGCATGCCAGCGCCAGCGAGTTGTTCCTGGTGGAAGGAGATTCCGCGGGTGGAACGGCCAAGCAGGGTCGCAACCGCGAGTTCCAGGCCATCCTGCCATTGCGCGGTAAGATCCTGAACGTGGAGAAGGCCATGCAGCACAAGATCCTGGACAACGAGGAGATCCGGAACATCTACACCGCGCTGGGGGTACACATCGGAACCGATGAGGACAGCAAGGCCCTCAACATGGAGAAGCTGCGCTACCACAAGATCGTGATCATGTGCGACGCCGACGTGGACGGCAGCCATATCCAGACCCTGATCATGACCTTCTTCTTCCGCCACATGCAGCCGCTGATCGAGCAGGGCTACCTGTACATCGCCACTCCGCCGCTTTACCTGGTGAAGCGCGGCAAGGAGCAGGTGTACTGCTGGAGCGATGCCGAGCGTGATGCCACGATGGAGCGTATGCGCGCAGCCCATAAGGATGCCAGCATCGGCATCCAGCGCTACAAGGGTCTTGGCGAAATGAACGCTGAGCAGTTGTGGGAGACCACCATGGACCCCAGCCGCCGCACCCTGCGCCAGGTCACCATCGAGAATGGTGCTGAGGCCGATCGTACATTCAGCATGTTGATGGGCGATGAAGTACCCCCCCGTCGCGAGTTCATCGAGAAGAACGCTGTGTACGCGAAACTCGACGTTTGACCGATCCATGTGATCCCATGAAAAAAGCCCGGCCGTGAGCCGGGCTTTTTTCATGCGGCACACCCGGTGGGGACAAGCACAGCTAGGAAGCGTGAGGGCGCTGTGGACTATTCGGAACGCCCCAGGGACATCAACGCACCACGGTCACATGACCGATGCGATCGATGCGTTCGTTCGTGAGCGCATCGCGGCAGAAGAGCTTCCAGACATACACTTCGCTTTCCACGAGCGATCCCTTCATGTTCCCGTTCCAGCCTTCGCCCGGGGTGTTGCTGGTGAAGATCTGTTCACCCCAGCGATCGAAGATGAGGAACTCGTAATCCGTTACCCATGGAACGTTGAAGATCGGCGCGAAGCTGTCATTGATGCCATCCCCGTCGGGCGTGAATGCATTGGGCACGTGAACGAGCATCACATCGAGCACCGTGACCACCCTGCAGTATTGGTCCAGGCAGCCGTTGCCATCGTATGCCGACAAGCACACCACGTACTCGTCGCCAAGCCCACCCGGGAACGTGAACGTAGGTGACTCTTCAGTGTTGCTACCAAGCCCAGCGAAGTCCCACAGGAAGTTGGTCGCATTGCTTGTGGACAGGTTCTCGAACGTGGCCAAGGTATTGGAGACATAGAGGGTGTCGGGGCTGAAGTCGAAGGCGGCCACAACGGGTATCGGAGCACCGACCATCGCACTGCTGTTCGCCACGCATCCATTGGCATCGAGCATGGTGATGGTGTATGTTCCTGGACACAGACCAGTGAACAGTGGTGCATCCTGGACCGCACCACCATCGATGCTGTACTGGCTACCTTCGGGATCCTGCACCATCACGGTGCCATCGCAATTGCCGGGGCAGATCTCCGGAGTGGCAAGCAGGGTGTCGATCACCAAAGGCTCGGGTTGTCCGATGATGAGATCGGCAGTCCCTGTGCAGCCGTTCATGTCGGCCACCACTACCGTGTAGCTGCCTGCGCACAAGCCGCTCACTTGCGCGCCCGATGGGACTCCTGCTGACCATTGGAACGCATATCCGTTCTGGTCCAGGTTTCCGCCGGTCGCGGTCGCAGTGGCTGTTCCGTCGCAAGCTTCGAAGCAGACCGCATCGGTGGTGCCTACAAGCGGAACGATGGCATCGGTGAAGGTCACTGCAACATTGTCCAGCGCGCCGCAGCCGTCGGTGGAGACCACGGTCCATGTCAGTATGTAGGTGCCTCCACTGGTGGCCGATACTGCACTGTTCGGTGCTGTGGCATCCGCGAAGGTGATGCCTGAGGGACCACTCCACGCACCGGTGCTCCAGTTGCCCGTTGCATTCAACGTGTATTCCAGGTCGCAGCTCACAGCATCCGGACCAGCATTCGGAGTGGCTACCACGTAGATGGCCACACTGGCCGAGCTGCTCAGGTCGGGGCATACAGCAATTGCCTCCACCGCATAAGTGTAGATCCCTTGGGCGCTTGTGGCAGGGTCGAATATTCCATTGGATGCCTCCCCTCCAGGTCCGGTCCACGTTCCGCCGCTTTGGGGCGTACCACCCAGAAGGCCGAACAGCTCGATGGGGTCGGCCTCTGGACAGAGCGTGGCACTGCCATCGGTACCTGGGTCGGGAAGGGGCTCCACCGTGACGGTGATCACAGCCGCATCGGCGGGACAAGGCGTTGTGCCTTCCACCGTGTAAGTGTAATTGCCGGCATCATCCACTTCCGGATCGAACCACCCATTGAACACATCGCCTGCTGCCGTGGTCCATGTACCGCCTGTTTGTGTTCCGTTGCCGAGAGCTGGAAACAGTGGTGTGGTGGGGCTGGCGACACACAAGGGCATTGTGGCATTCACCCCTGCGAACGGAGGTTGCACCGTGGTCACCACCACATTGGAACTAACGCTCACGCACGGCGGTGGTACAGTGATGGTATAGGTGTATACACCGCCTATATCCGTTGCCGGATCAAAGTTGCCGGAGAATGGCTGTCCACCGGGTGCAGTCCATGTACCTCCGCTGTTCGGGGATCCTTGGAGGCTTTGGAACAATGCTATGCTGTTATCGGTCGTGCATAGACCGATGGCCCCGTCGCCACCAGCATCAGGGGCCTGTGCCACGCTTACCACGATCGTTGCGCTTTGGTCCGGGCAGGGGGCTGTACCGAGCATCGTATAGGTGTACGCTCCTGGCTGGCTCGCTGCAGGGTCGAAGGTGTCGGCCGTGCTACCTCCTGGTCCGTTCCACGCTCCGCCATTTTGTGGCGTACCATCGAGCGATTCGAACAGCGAGAATGGAAGGTCGTTGGAGCACCGTTCTGCGAAAGCATCAAGTCCTGCATCCACGGGTGCTACCACAGCCACTTCCACCAGTGCCGTATCGCTTATGCAGGGCAATGGTACCGCAAGGATGTAGGTGTAGATGCCTGGGTCCAGTGTCGTGGGGTCGAATATCCCATTGAAAGCCGCACCGTTTGGTGTGGTCCAGTTACCACCTGGGTCCGGCGTGCCTTGCAATACAGTGAACAGGTCCACTGGAACATTGTCGCCGCATACCGTCAAGCTTCCATCATCACCGGCTTGAGCATCTTGCAAGACGTTCACAGTGATCACTGCGGAATCATCCGTGCATGGCGCGGTACCGCCAACGGTATACGTGTAAGCACCAGATGTATCTCCACCTGGCTGGAAGGTGCCCGAAAAGGCCGCTCCTCCGGGTCCGGTCCAAGCGCCTCCAAGGTCTGCGCCGCCGAGGTTCGGGTAAAGTTCCACCGGGTCTCCGGTATCGCATAAGTTGAGGATGGCGTTCGTTCCCGCGAAGACCTCATCGACGATGCTTACGAGAACTGTCGAAGATGAGGCAGGGCAGGGTGTGGCGCCATCCACGGTATAGGTATGGATGCCTGCCACATCGGTTCCCGGGCTGAAGGTTCCGGTCGCAGGACCACCTGAAGGCCCCGTCCATGTTCCCCCTGCTTCGGGTGTTCCTCCGAGGAGGTCGAACAAGTCTGTGACAGTGCCTGTGATACAGGCTACTAACGTTCCGTCCTCGCCGGCATCGGGTGGTAGTACAAGTTCAACGGTCACCGTGCTGCTTACGCTTGTGCAAGGCGGGGGCACGTCGATGGTGTAGGTGT
>CAYQMC010000090.1:10792-12480 GCA_964418285.1 uncultured Chryseobacterium sp. | reverse complement strand
AAGATCAGCGACTATCTGATCAAGCCGGTGAACCCCAACCAGATCCTGCTTTCGCTGAAGAAGAACCTCGAAGGCCGTCGCCTGGTGAGCGAGAAGACCACCAGCAGCTACCAGCAGCAGTTCCGCCAGTTGGGCATGCGCCTCGGCGATCGCATGGATGCCGAAGAGTGGAAGCAGCTCTACAACGAACTCGTGAAGTGGGAACTTGACCTGGTGGGCGGCCAGGACCAAGGCATGACCGAGATCCTGCGCAGCCAATGGAACGAGGCCAACGACCAGTTCTGCCGCTTCGTGGAGAACCACTACCTCGACTGGCTGAATGATGTGGGCGAGCAGTCGCCGTTGATGAGCCACCAGCTCTTCAAGGCCAAGGTGGCCCCGCTGATCGACGAGAAACAGCCACCGCTGTTCATGGTGCTGATCGACAACCTGCGCCTGGACCAATGGCGCGTGCTGGAACCCATCATCGGGGATTTCTTCCGGACCGAGGAACAGGGCCTTTTCTACAGCATCCTTCCGACGGCGACCCAGTACGCCCGCAATGCGCTCTTCGCTGGCATGATGCCCAGCGAGATCGAGAAGCGCTACCCCGGCAAATGGGTGAGCGAGGAGCATGAGGGCAGCAAGAATGCCAACGAAGAGGAGTTCGTGGCCGGGCAGTTGAAGAGCCTGGGCAAGAACGTGAAGTTCAGCTACCACAAGATCCTCAACCTCAATGCGGGCCGCAAGCTTGCCGACAGCGTGGACAACCTGATGAGCAATCCGCTCAACGTCATCGTCTACAACTTCGTGGACATGCTGAGCCACGCGCGCACCGAGATGGAGGTGATCCGCGAACTGGCCGATGACGATGCCGCCTATCGTAGCCTCACCAAGAGCTGGTTCGAGCACTCGCCCTTGTTCGACATCATCAAGGGCATCGCCGAGCGCGGTGGCCGCATGGTGATCACCACCGACCACGGCACCGTGCGTGTGGGCGAGCCCAGCAAAGTCGTGGGCGACCGCAACACCAACTCCAACCTGCGCTACAAGTTCGGCCGCAACCTCACCTACGAGAACCGCGATGTGCTGGTGGTGAAGGACCCCGCCAAAGCCTTCCTTCCCAAGGTGAACGTCAGCACCGTCTACATCTTCGCCAAGCAGGACAAGTACTTCGTGTACCCCAACAACTACAACCACTTCGTCACCTACTTCCGCCACACCTTCCAGCACGGCGGCATCAGCATGGAGGAGATGATGGTTCCGTGGGTGGTGATGAAGGCGAGGTGAATGCGTATCGGAACATAGGATGATCGGAAGTTCAGTGGTGTTCCGGGGAAAACTGTGACAGCCGTCAGAACTGCACCTCCAGCGAATAACAGCGAAGGTTATGGATACTGCGGACTTCCATTACTGACGGTTTGCAAAACACCGGCTGCGACCCCACGGGGGTCGAAAATGCAACACACCATTCGCCCTTCGGGCTACATGCTGTGACCCCGGAGGGGTCGCAGCCGATGCTCCGATGATCTTCCCTGGACAACAATGATCAGAATACAGGCGCAGGGTAACGCCTTCTTCCGGAAGACGTTCAGTTCTTGGTCCTTATCGGATCATCCGATCGGATGATCTTTGCGCTGTGCTTGCCACCCTCACCCTCCGCAAACCCTCCGAAGCACCGGAGATCGCCCGCCTGATCCTGGACGGCT
>CAYQMC010000090.1:8565-10692 GCA_964418285.1 uncultured Chryseobacterium sp. | reverse complement strand
AGCGGCCACTACTGCTTCATCGAATGGCCGCAGCTGGCGGAGGACCTGTTGCCGCCAGGCACGGTGCATGTGACGTTGGAGGAGGGGGCGAACGGAGTGCGGCTGATCTCGCTCGGAAAGAGTGGCAAGTGACGAGTAGCGAGTGGCGAGTGGGCCGGAGTGCGGTTGCCCACTCGCCTCTCAGTGCGTTGGCCTTGCGGGGTGGCACTCGCTACTAAGTTGGAGGAGGGGGTGAACGGAGTGCGGCTGATCTCGTTCGGAAAGAGTGGCGAGTGACGAGTAGTTAGTGGCGAGTGGGCCGGAGTGCGGTTGCCCACTCGCCACTCGCTACTCGCCACTCAGTGCGTTGGCCTTGCGAGGTGGCACTCGCCTCTCTCCCGTACCTTCGCGGTTAAGCCCGCACTCCCCATGAGCACCTCCTCCGACCTGCTGAAACAACTGGCCCGTCAGTCGGCCATGATGCCCCAGGAACAGGTGATGGAGGTGGGCCGCCGCAAGAAGAGCCTCTTCATCGGCATACCCAAGGAGATCACCTTCCAGGAACACCGCGTACCGCTTACGCCCAGTGCTGTTGCCGTACTGGTGGGCCGGGGACACGAAGTTGTGATCCAGCGTGGGGCCGGAGAGCCTGCCCAGTTCCAGGACAACGATTACAGCGAGGCGGGCGCCATGGTGGTGGACAGCCCTGAGGAGGTCTTCAAGGCCGACCTCATCCTGAAGGTGGCCCCACCAACGCACACCGAGATCGAGCTCTTGCGCCATAAGCAGACGCTGGTCTCCGCACTTCAACTTACCGTGCAGCCCAAGGACACCCTGAAGCGCATGATGGAGAAGCGCATGAGCGCCGTGGCTTGGGACTTCATCAAGGACCGCGAAGGCATCTACCCGATCATCCGTGCCATGGGCGAGATCGCAGGGAATACCAGTATCCAGGTGGCCAGCGAATACCTCAGTGCCGACAAGGGCGGGCAGGGCCTCATGCTGGGCGGTATCAGCGGCGTGGCACCGGCCGAGGTGGTCATCATCGGTGCTGGTACCGTGGGCGAGTTCGCGACGCGCGCTGCACTCGGCCTCGGCGCTTCGGTAAAGGTCTTCGACAAGAGCATCTACCGCCTGCGCCGCCTGCAAACGGACATCGGCCAGCGCGTGTGGACCAGTGTGATCCAGCCCACCGAACTGAAGAAGGCCCTCAAACACGCCGACGTTGCCATTGGAGCCCTCCGCCCTGAGCAGGGTCGTACGCCCATGGTGGTCACCGAAGAGATGGTGAAGGACATGAAGAGCGGCAGTGTGATCGTGGACGTCAGCATAGACCGCGGCGGCTGCTTCGAGACCAGCGAGGTCACCACACACACCGATCCCGTCTTCAAGAAGTACGGCGTCATCCACTACGGCGTGCCCAACATCGCCAGCCGTGTACCCCGCACCGCCAGCACCGCCCTCAGCAACATCTTCGGACCCATGCTGCTCAACATGGGCGAAATGGGCGGCTTCGAAGACCTCATCAAGACCAACCTCGGTGTGCGCCACGGTGTGTACCTGTACAATGGCAACCTCACCAACTCCATCCTCGGTGAAGCCTTCCGCTTGCCGCACAAGGATCTGGATATACTGTTGGCAGCCTTTTAGGATCGGATGATCAGAGAATCAGAAGTTCAGATGATCAACCAGCCAAGGCGCGATTTGATACCATCGTGTAAACCGGGCCCACTGGCATGCTGTGGCACCGTCGGCGAACGGCATTCCATTTTCTGATCATCTGATCGAAATGCCTCTCCAACGTCGCCTTCTCCTCTACTTCTTCGGCCTCCTCATGGGTGGTGGGCTTTCCTATTGGATCTACGGAACGCGCATCACCAGCGGTGCCTGGTTGCCCGAGAACAAGGTGAAGCAGCGGCTCGAAAGCACCTTGCTGCAAGCTTCGCCCGAGGCACGCGACGATATGGCCCGCTGGCCTGCGGACCTCGAACTGGTGCGTGCCGCCATCCCAACGGCAACGGTATCCTTCAACGAAAGCATCCGCAGCGGCGATAGCATCTATTACGCCATGGAAGGTGTTGTGAACGACCGCCCGGCGCGCTTCGTGATCGTTGGTCTACGCGATTTTGACAGCGACAGCACGGCCAC
>CAYQMC010000090.1:0-8465 GCA_964418285.1 uncultured Chryseobacterium sp. | reverse complement strand
CGGCGCGCTTCGTGATCGTTGGTCTACGCGATTTTGACAGCGACAGCACGGCCACGTTGTGGAGCCTTAAGGCACGTTAGTCCAACGTCCGGTGGGCAGGCACACCCTCAGGCCAGCACCTTGCCTTGCTCGTAGTCCAGCTTCACCTCGTCGTTCAGCAGCACCACCAGGGTGAAGATGCCCAGCGCGGTGCCGAAGGGAAAGCTCGGCAGGCATAGCGCGGCAATGATGATGGAGCCCGTGCGGTTGCGCAGCTTGCTGATCCAGTAGCCGCTGAGGATGATGAAGATGCCCCACAGCTCCAGGACCACGAACAGCCCGACGCCGAAGGCCGCGAAAAGCCCTCCCAACCACTCGGGAGGTGCATCCTGGGTATTCTCCATCACAACATCGCTGGACAACAGGGTGCCTACGCCAACGAAGAACAAGGCCGCAAAACCGCCAAGGCACACCAGTGCGCCATAGACGTAGTGCAGAACGGAGAGGGTGGGTAAGTGCTGTTTCATGTGCAGTTGGGTTGGTCCGCCGAATGTAGTGCCAAGGTTGCAGCGCTACCCAATGGCAAAGGGTAAACGGTCGTAGAGTGCCATCAGCGGTGTGCCAAGGATGTCAGCCCTGCCGCCGTTTCCGCTCCGCCAGCAACAACCCCAATTCCCGTCCCGTCTGCCCCTTCACGCTCGTGTTCTCCGCCGCGCGACGGATCAGGTATGGCAGCACCTCGCGCACCGGGCCGTAGGGCACGTACTTGGCCACGCGGTACTGTGCAGCGGCCAGGTTGTAGCTGATGTTGTCGCTCATGCCCAGCAGTTGCGCGAAGCAGATGCGATCATCGTGGTGGGCGATACCCCGCTCGTGCATCAGGCGGGCTAAGAGCAGGCTGCTTTTCTCGTTGTGCGTGCCCGCCATGAAGGCGATGTGGTCCAGATGGTCCAAACAGTAAACGATGGCCGCATCGTAGTCGCGGTCCACGGCGGCCTTGTCGGCGTGGATGGGAGAGGGGTACCCCTTTTCCGCAGCGCGCTCGCGTTCCTTCTCCATGTAGGCGCCGCGCACCAGCTTCAATCCGATGTGGTAGCCACCCACAAGGGCTTTGGCGTGGCTCGCTTTCAGGAAGGCGAGACGGTCGTGGCGGTAGAGTTGGGCGGTGTTGTACACAATGGCCCGCGTGCGGTTGTACTTCGCCATCATGCTGTCCACCAGCGCATCTATCGCGGGTTGCAACCAGCTCTCCTCGGCATCCACCAGCAGCGGTACATCGGCCTCATGTGCTGCTTTGCAGAGCCGTTCCATGCGCTCTTGCACGCGTTGCCATTCCGCCTGTTCCGCTGCGTTCAAGGCCCTGCCAGCGCTTACATCCGCCAGCAGCTCGGTGCGGCTTATGCCCGTGGGTTTAAAGACGCAGAAGGGGATGTCCCCCCGCTCCTTCGCCACGGCAATGGTGCGCAGCACTTCGCTTACCGTATCGTCCAGCGCATCCTCGTCGTCCTGCCCCTCCACGCTGTGGTCCAGTATCGTGCCTATACCGCTCCTGGCCAATGCCGCAGCGGTCGTTAGGCTTTCCTTGATCGTCTCGCCCCCGCAGAACTGCTTGAAGATGGTGGCCTTGATGGCGCCCTTTATCGGCAGGTGCAAGGCCATGGCCACCTTGGTAAGGCCCTGTCCAATGCTCGACACTGTTGGGTTGCCTATGATGCGGAACAGCCAGGTGGCGCGCCACAGGTCGGCGTTGCTCTTGTCCGCGAAGGCGATGGCGGTATTGCCCAGATCGGGAAGCCCGGCAGGGGTGCCGGCAGGGGAGGCGTTTTCGCGCAGCATGCGTGGTTGCCGGTTCCTTCGTTCCTTTGGCAGTATGCCCCGGAATGTGCTTGCTCTGCGCAAGCGGGGCCAAAAGTAGCCATGGAAGCAACGCCGACAGAGGTCGCTGAGTTCGACGCCGGAGGGCATCCCGTGCTCATGGGCCCCTGCGCGCTGCAAGCCCTCCAGGAGCGCCTGGCCCAACTGCCGCAAGCCACGCCCATCGTGCTCGGCGATGCCAACACCATGGAGCACTGCCTGCCCGAGCTGCTGGCCCATGTTCCGCTTCTCCGCAGCGCCCAGTGCATCGCCATCGAACCGGGCGAGGCGTCCAAGAGCATCGGCGTGTGCCAGGACATCTGGAGCCACCTCATCGCCAGCGCGGCCGACCGGCATACCGTCCTGGTGGACCTGGGCGGTGGTGTGGTCACCGACCTCGGCGGCTTCATCGCCGCCACCTTCAAGCGTGGCATCCGCTGCGTGCATGTGCCCACCTCGCTCATGGGCATGGTGGATGCTTCCATCGGCGGCAAAACGGGCATCGACCTGGACCATGTGAAGAACGTGGTGGGTGCCTTCCACGACCCGCTCGGCGTGTACGTCCACATGCCCTTCCTGCGCAGCCTGGGCAAGCGCGAACTGCTGAACGGCCTTGCGGAAATGATCAAGCACGGCCTGGTGCTCGATGCCGCACACTGGCACGCCATCCGCAGCGCTGCCCTCCACGACCTTGATGCGCTGGCGCCCTTGGTGCAACATTCAGCCGCCATCAAGGCCGACGTGGTGCGGCGCGACCCCCGCGAACAGGACCTGCGCAAAGTGCTCAACTTCGGCCACACCATCGGCCATGGCCTGGAGGCATTCTCTTGGGAAAGCCCCCAACGCGAACTCCTGCACGGCGAAGCAGTGGCCGCAGGCATGATCTGCGAAGCGTGGCTCAGCTGGAACACCGGCCGCATCACCGAAGAGGACTTCGAGCGCATCGCCCAGCATCTCCTGGACCTCTTCCCCCGCTACACCCTGCAAAGCGCGGACGACCACCGCATCCTGGAACTGATGCGCAACGACAAGAAGAACGCCGAGGGCGAGCTGCGCTTCACCCTCCTCGACGGCATCGGCAAGGCCTCGGTAGATGTGCCTATCACCGCCGAACGTGTCCGCGAAGCGCTGGAGGCCTACCGGAAGCTGTAGAAGAGGCTATAGGCCGAAATCCCATTCCATATCAACCCATGAAAACCTGGCCTACCGGCAGACGGGCGCGCAAGATGATGGAACGGTATCTCAGGCAGGGCTGAAGGCCCGACATATACCAGCCCTTGGCAACGCCATGGGTCTTGGGTGCGATCGTTTCGGAGAGGGCTGAAGGCCCGCCACATCCACGAGAATACATCACGAGGTTCCCATCCGCTTCCCACCTTTGTCGCATCCGTATCCCACGACCACCTGCCATCAGCGTATGTCACGTATCTCCATCACAGCTCCCGCTGCACCCATCCGCGCCACCATCCACCTGCCGCGCAGCAAGAGCGTCAGCAACCGCGCGCTCATCATGGCCTCGCTCTTCGGCGATATCGATGCCGTGAAGAACTTGAGCGATGGCGATGATACGCGTGTCTTATACGAACTGCTGCGCGACAAACCCCGCGTGATGCATTGCGGTGCCGGCGGCACCACCTTCCGCTTCCTCCTGGCATGGGCCTCCGTGCAGGAGGGAGAGGAGCACATCATCACTGGCATTCCGCGCTTGCTGGAACGTCCCCACGACGATCTGGTGCAGGCTTTGCGCACCCTGGGCGCCGACATCGAACAGGTTCCCGAAGGATTTTTGGTACGCGGCAAGCGCATGCCCGGCGGAGACGTGCATTTCGATTCGCCCATCAGCAGCCAGTACCTCAGCGCACTGCTCCTGATCGCTCCACGCATGGTGCAGGGCATCCACCTCCAATGGACCGGCACCCGCCTCAGTGAGCCCTTCGTGCACATGACCTTGCGGATGCTCGCGCACTTCGGTGTGTTCCCCGTAATGGAGCTCGATGGCGTGCGTGTGCCACCTGGTGATTACAAGCCTGCCCAGTACAGCGTACCGCCGGACTGGAGCGCTGCCGCGTTCTGGTACGAGGTGGTGGCCCTGTCACCGGGGGCGGAAGTGCTCCTACCCGGCCTGGACGAGGATACCCTGCAGTGCGATCGCGAAGCACGCCAGCTCTGGAGCACCTGGGTGGACAGTACTGATACCCCTGAAGGTCTCGTGCTTGCCAACAACGGCAGCGATGCACCTTGGCAGAGCACCCCCGTGCCCGGCCGCCCCATGAACCTGAAGCACGTGCCCGACCTGTTCCAGCCCCTGGCCTTCACCTTGGCAGGACGCGGCGATGCAGCCACCTTGGAAGGACTGGACAACCTCCGCGTAAAAGAGACCGATCGCCTGGAAGCGGTACACCAAGCGCTATCCGCGCTGGGGCGAGGATCCAGCGTGCTGCAAGGCACCTTCACCCTGGCCTCCGGCAGTGGCGACCTCGTTCCACCCACGGCACCGTTCGACCCCAGCATCGATCACCGCATGGCCATGTCATACGCACCGCTCGCCGCTGTGTTGGGCAGCCTTACGATCAGTGATCCCAATGTCGTGGACAAAAGCTATCCCGCCTTTTGGAGCGATCTTCAACGCGCTGGCTTCACCCTCGCATTCCATTCGTGACGCCTACTTAGGACATCTTCACATTTTCTCATTCCGACTTTCTCCACATTTCCCATGCCCTTCCCCTCGGACCTCGCCATCGCCCAAGCAGCAACCCTGCAGCCCATCGCCCGCATCGCGCAGAACTTGGGCATCGACCCCGAGCTCATCGAACCCTATGGCCGCACCAAGGCCAAGCTGCCCCTGAACTTGATCGATGAGGAAAAGGTGGCCAAGGGCAAGCTGATCCTGGTCACTGCGCTAAGCCCCACCCCGGCCGGTGAAGGCAAGACCACCACCAGCATCGGACTGCACGAAGGCTTGTGCAAGCTGGGCAGGAAGAGCGTTGTGGTGCTCCGCGAACCGAGCCTCGGTCCGGTCTTCGGCATGAAGGGTGGCGCGGCAGGCGGTGGCTATGCACAGGTGGTTCCGATGGAAGACATCAACCTGCACTTCACCGGGGATTTCGCTGCCATCGAAAAGGCCAACAACCTGCTCTCGGCGCTCATCGACAACAACCTGCAAAGCCGCACGCGCTCGCTGGGCATCGATCCGCGCACCATCAAGTGGAAACGTGTGATGGACATGAACGACCGCGCCCTGCGCGATATCGTCATCGGCCTGGGCGGCACCGGCAACGGCATCCCCCGCGAGGACGGCTTCAACATCACACCCGCCAGCGAGGTCATGGCCATCCTCTGCCTGGCCACCGGCATCGAGGACCTCAAGCAGCGCCTGGGCAACATCTACATCGGGCAGACCTTCGACAGAAAACCCATCTACGCCCGCGACCTGAAGGCGGAAGGTGCCATGGCCCTGCTTCTGAAACAAGCCATCCTGCCCAACCTGGTGCAGACCTTGGAGGGCAATCCGGCCATCCTGCACGGCGGACCCTTTGCCAACATCGCGCAGGGTGTCAACAGCGTGTTGGCCACCAAGATGGGTCTCAGCCTGGCCGACTATGCCATTACCGAGGCGGGCTTCGGAGCCGACCTGGGTGCCGAGAAATTCTTCGACATCAAATGCCGGGCGGCAGGCCTCAAGCCCAGTGCTGCGGTGATCGTGGCCACCGTGCGCGCGTTGCGTTACCACGGCGGCGTGGATGTGAAGGAGGTCGACACGGCTGCCCCGGACAAGCTTAAGGTGGGCTTGGCGAACCTGGGTCGTCACATCGAGAACATCGGCAAATTCGGCGTGAAGGCCGTGGTGGCCATCAACCATTTCCCCACGGACACCGAGGAGGAGATCGCCATGATCAAGGACTACTGCCGGGAGCTCGGTGTGGAGGCCGTCCTCGCACAAGGATTCGCGAAAGGCGGTGCCGGCATGACGGATCTTGCCGAAGCGGTGTTGCGCGTGGTGGAGACCGATGCCAGCGAGTTCAAGCCCTTGTACGACCTCGCCTTGCCCATCAAGGACAAGATCGAACGCATCGCCAAGGAGGTGTACCGCGCCGATGGTGTGGACTATACCGGCGAAGCCGAGGTGGCCTTGCGGCGCATCACGGCCCTGGGTCTGGACGGCGTTTCCATCTGCATGGCGAAGACACAGTACAGCTTCAGCGATGACAAGGCCCTGCGCGCCGCCCCCACAGGTTTCCGCATCACCGTGCGCGACATCGAGATCGCGGCCGGTGCTGGTTTCGTGGTCCCCATCTGCGGCGAGATCATGCGCATGCCCGGCCTGCCTGCCATCCCAGCGGCCGAGGGCATGGATATCGATGCCGGGGGAAGGGTGACGGGGCTGAGCTGAACACTGGGCCGAGCCGGCTTTGCTCCTTGATCACGCGACACTGGGAACAGCTGGTGCGGGTCGTCTGCATGACCCTGGCCGTTGCGAACGACCGATTCGAACGAAGTGGTGGCAGCGCAACTGCGATGACGAGGTTCAGCTGCGCAACGCCCGGCCATGGTCCTTCGTGGTCCATAGCTGTAGTCCTGCGGCCAGCACGAGCATGGGAACCACCCAATTCATGCGGCTTCCGAACCGCTCGGCCACCATGCTGAAGGTGGCACATACCAAGGCGTTGAAAACGAGGGCGGCCAGCACCAGCGCTGCGGCGTTCCGCCAGGCTTGGGTAAGTTTGGATGAAGGCCATAGCAGGATGAGGAAAACAAGGTGGCTGATCAGCATGACCGGCCAGAACAGCTTGTCCATGGCCCGCACCCAGCCCTCGTTGCCATCGCCCGTGCTTTGGCGGGCAGCGAGGAAGGCAGGGTACTGGGGCTCCATGGTGTGGCGCACCATGTAGTTCACCGGATCGAGGGTGTCGTGCAGGTCGCGACCAACGAAGCCCGATCCCAGCTGCCATTCCACGAGCTGGCGAGCGGTTCCGTTCAAGCTGTTGGCCACGAAACGACCCAGCAACACAGGTTCTGTGAGGGCGTCGCGTACCACACGTTGGTAGTCGTCCGGGGGGGCTTCCCATCCCCCCATGGCGTACAAGGGGCTTTCGGGTCGCCAGAGGAAATCGTTGGCGGTAGCAGGCAGGCTATGGCGGTATGCACATAGACCGCTGGAGCCGGGACACGTGGAGTCCAACCATTCTTGCAGGATGCCTGCATCGATGAGGCGGGCAGTGAGGAAGACGTGGCTGCCGCGCCCCAGTTGGACCTTCCCTGTGACGGCGGCATTGAGGGCGAGCAGCAGGGGCCAGCAGGCCAGCACCAGCAACGCAGCGTTCCGCCGACGTACCATCGGTATGCTCCGGAAGGCCACCAGCACCAAAGCGGCGGTCAAGGTGAAGAAGAGCAGGTTGGAGGCATGCACCAGTATCGCGAGCACAAGCAGCGCTCCATAGGCAATAAGCATCGGCCGGTCGGCGCGATCCAGCACTAGAAGCAACAGCGCGAGCAACCCGATACCCGAGAAGATGTCGGGCATGAGCTGCCCGGCGTACCAACCGATGCCGGTGCAGGCGACCAGGACCACCACAAGCAGTGTGTGCGGTAGGATACCGGCCGGTGCAAGTAGACGCAGTGTACGCAGCACCACGAAAGCCGTGAGCATGGCCTGCACCACGGCAGGTCCCCAAAGGTTTTGACCACCACCGCTCGTGATGCGCAGGAAAACTCCGTACCAGTATGGCCGGTCGTAGGGCACATAACCTTGGAAGGCGCTGCGCAGGTAGGTGCCGGTATCGGGATAGGTGAATGGAAAGCCGTTGATCAAGGGCATGACCAGCAGCAGCAGGGTCACCAGCACGAATGAAGCGAAGTGCTGCTGGCTCCGTGTCATCATGCGTTGATCCGCTCACGCTCGCTCAGCAAGGCAGCATTGGGCAGCAGACCGTGTTCGTCGGCGCTCCATGCCGGTTTCAAGCGCAGCACGTAGTACATGTTCAGTTCGCCCTTGCCCTTCACTTTTATGGGCCCCCGGGGCTGTACCTCCACATAGTCCATCACATCGGCGTAGGTCGTTCCGCTGATGTTCAGGCGGCCTGGCTCGCTGTTGCTTTCCATGCGGCTGGCGAGGTTCACGGTATCGCCCCAGATGTCGTACGCGAATTTCTTCTCGCCCACCACACCGGATACCACGGGACCACTGTGCAAGCCGACCCGGATGGGCCATTCCTGCCTTCCTTTCGCGCGCCGTTCTGCGTTGCTCCGCGCCACGGCTTCCAACATCCCGAGGGCCATCAGCACGCCGTCCAGTGCGTGGCCCGTCTTGGCGGCCGGCACACCACTGGCGCACATATAGGCATCGCCGATGGTCTTTATCTTCTCCACACCGTAGCGGTCGCTTACGCGATCGAAGAGCCGGAAGTAATGGTCCAATTCCGATACCAGGGTATCGCTGTCCATGCGGCTGCTGAAGGTGGTGAAGCCGGTGAAATCGCTGAATAGCACGGTGCAGTGCGGGTGGCTGTGCGCATCGGCCGAACCCTTGGATTTGAGCTCCTCGGCGATGGCGGCCGGCAGGATGTTCAGGAGCAGGGTGTCGCTGCGTTCCTTTTCACTGGCCAGTTCCCCGGTCCGTCGGGCAACCATGCCCT
>CAYQMC010000089.1:0-12557 GCA_964418285.1 uncultured Chryseobacterium sp. | reverse complement strand
AGGTGAAATTGGACAACCGGAAGAAGTGGATCCAAAAGGTATCCTTCTCGTTCAAGGACGTGACCGCGCTGAATTCCGCCCTGAACGTTTTGATGCGCGACAGCACGGGTGTAACGCATGAGTTCTTCCGGTGGGAAGGGAACACCCTGGTGCGAACGAACAACCGGCATGCATACGAGTTGGGTTCCACACTGGCCAAGGGTGAAGAGGAGGAGGAAGCCACCGAAGGTGAGGAGGGTCTGGACATGAGCGCCATGCTGGAGACCATGAAATACAAGTACAGCTTCAAGTTCGCACGTCCTGTGGCATCGAGCCTCTCCGCCGAAGGCGTCAACAAGCAGGAGGTCGGTACCAAGGCCTTGAAGTTCGACACGGACTTCGCGGTGATCGGTCGCGATGCCAAGGCCCTGGACCTTCGCATCGACATCGATCGTTGATCGTAGCATCGCGCAACCATGGACCACCTGCTGGAAACCGCCATCCGCATTGCGGCCAAAGTCCACAAGGGACAATTGGATCGCTTTGATAAACCGTACATCCTGCATGTAATGCGGGTGATGATGCGCGGCCACGACTTCGAGGAACAGGTGCTGGGGGCACTGCACGATGTGCTGGAACGATCCGACCTTACCGTGGAGGACCTGGCCAAGAAGGGATTCGGTCCCCGGGTGCTGAAGGCCTTGGACCACATCACGCGTCGTGTTGAAGAGACCTACGAGGAGTACATCGATCGGGTGATGGAGGACAGCCTCGCAATACGCGTGAAGCTCCATGATCTGGCCGACAAGATGGACCTGCTCCATGTGGAGACCTTGAGCCATGCCGACCTGAAGCGGTACAACAAGCAACTCGTGGCCTACCACCGCATGAAGAAGTTGGTGGAGCAGGCCAAGGTTAACATGTCCTTGAAGACCATCCCCAAGCAGTAAGGGAAGCTAGAGGTGTGCAGGCCTCCTCGCCCTGTTCAGCTGTCACCTACGATCATTGAAGCCGGGAGTATGGTCCTGTAGGGACTTTGCACCGTTGGACCACGGCGCATTGGGGCAGCATGCGGTCGGATGTGCAGTACATCCCCACGTACAGGGTCGATCCGGGGCGCCAATAGGCTCCGACCTTCCGTCCATCCGTGCGGATCGTAGCGTTTTCCGGATGACCCCATAGGCGATAGCCCTACCCGAACATGAACCGGTTCTGCCCACGGGCACTACCTTGGCACCGCCCTCTTTCGGACCCTTTAATCACCTACCCGATGAACAAGACCGTTCTTGCGCTTCTTGCCTTGCCCATGCTGTTCGCGTGTGGCGGCGCCAACGAAGAAACAGCCGCCGTCCCCCAGACCGATACCACCTTCCAATGGGAGGTCGACCAATTCGAGGACCTGCGCATCCTGCGCTACCGTATCCCCGGTTGGGACATGATCCCGCTCCAACAGAAGAAGCTGGCCTACTATCTTACGATGAGCGGATTGGCGGGAAGGGATATCATGTGGGACCAGAACTACCGGCACAACCTGCGCATCCGGCGCGCACTGGAGACCGTGGTGGCTTCACGCACCGAGGCCGATACCGATGCCGAATGGAATGCCTTCATGACCTATGCCAAGCAGGTATGGTTCGCCAACGGGATCCACCACCATTACAGCAACGCCAAATTCGTTCCTACGTTCTCACGTCCCTGGTTCGAGAAGCGCTTGGCCCAAACCGGTCATAGCCTGCCCGCCGAGGTGTTGGAGGCCATGTTCGATCCGACCATCGATGCCATCAAAGTGAGCCAGGATGCGGAAAATGACCTGGTGCTTGGCAGTGCCATCAACTTCTACGGAGAGGATGTAAGCCAGAAGGAAGTGGAGATGTACTACCAGGGCTTGAACATGCCCGACGACCCGACACCGGTGAGCTACGGGATCAACAGCAAAGTGGTACGCGGTCCCGACGGCACTGTGCAGGAAGCCGTTTGGAAGGTGGGTGGCCACTACGGGGCAGCATTGGAGAAGGTGGTCTACTGGCTGGAACTCGCCAAGGGCGTCGCGCTCAACCCCCAACAGGAAAAGACCATCGGCCTGCTCATCGACTTCTACACCACGGGTGACCTGAAGAAGTGGGACGAGTTCAACATCGAGTGGGTGAAGGATACCAGCAGCGACATCGACTTCATCCATGGCTTCGTGGAGGTGTACAACGACCCATTGGGGATGAAGGGCAGCTATGAAGTGATCGTCCAGATGAAGGACCCAGAGGCCAGCGCGACCATGAGCGTATTGATGGACTATGCCGGTTGGTTCGAGGAGAACAGCCCCATACTACCCGAGCACAAACGTTCGGATGTGGTGGGCATCACCTACAACTTCATCAACGTGGTGGGCGAGGCCGGTGATGCCAGTCCCAGTACACCCGTGGGTGTCAACCTACCCAATGCGGACTGGATCCGGGCCAAGCACGGCAGCAAGAGCGTTAGCCTGGGAAACATCAGCGAGGCCTACGAAAAGGCAAGTGGCAGCGAGATGATGAAGGAGTTCGCCTGGGATGATGCCGAACGCGAGCGCGCCACCGAGCACGGGGCACTTGCAGGCAAATTGCACACCGCCCTGCACGAGGTGATCGGACATGCCAGCGGTGTGTTGGAGCCGGGTGTTGGTCCCGATGTGCTGAAGAACTACGCAAGTCCCTTGGAGGAAGCACGTGCCGACCTGGTCGCATTGTACTACATCATGGATCCAAAGCTGCAGGAGATCGGGCTGGTTTCCTCGCCGGATGTGGCCAAGGCCGAGTATGAAAGCTACCTCCGCAATGGGCTCATGCTCCAGCTGCGCCGCCTGAAGTTGGGCGACAACGTACAACAGGCCCACATGCGCAATCGCCAGATGGTGAGCAAGTGGGTGCTCGAGCGCGGAGCTCCGGAGGGAATCGTCGAGTTGGCAGAACGCGATGGTAAGCACTACGTGCGCGTCAATGATCACGAGAAATTGCGGGGGCTCTTCGGTGATCTGCTCCGCGAAGTGCAGCGCATCAAGAGCCAGGGCGATTACGAGGCAGGCAAGGCACTGATCGAGACCTATGGTGTCAGGGTCGATCAGGACATCCATGCCGAAGTGCTCAAGCGCAGCGAGAACGTGAAGAGCGCGCCTTACAGCGGCTTTGTGAATCCGAACTTGGAGCCGGTGCTGGATGCTGATGGGAACATCACAGACATCCGCGTGGTACAACCCAAGGATTTCGTGGAGCAGATGCTGGACTATGGCAAACGCTTCAGCTCCCTGCCCGATGTGAACTGAGGACATGGAGCGCTCGAACGGCGCGGAGACCTTCCCTTCTGGATGGTCACCGCGCCGTTCGTGCTAGTCCTCTAAGCGGTCCAAGGCCCATCGGGTGAATGATTCCGCCCCGATCCGATCGAAATGGCTGGCGTCGTTGAACAAGCTGTCCGGCCACGCCCGGGTGGTGCCGTCCACGAATTGGTGTCCTGCGTCCGCAAGGATGCGTTCCAAGCGGGCTGAATGGACCCGGTCCAGTTCCTTCAACGCGGGTGTTCGGAGTCCTTCCCGGTAAGGTGATCGCAGCACGATCAGATCGATCCCCCGCTCGCGTAGCCAGATCGCGATGGATGCGAATTCAGCGTATTGTGCACTGTCCAGGTAATCCGCTTCAGGAGGCTTTTCGTCGAACCATGATCGGAGTATCCGATCGGAAGACACTTCCAGCATCGCCCCACCATGTTCATCAAAGCCCAGGTATTCGTAGTTCCCAGGATCATTGAACCGGATCCGGTTCAGTTCCATCTGCCTCAGGAACCAGGGAGCATCCCAATAGCGGAGATAGTCCCAAGTGCTTCCTCCATCGCGCAGTTTCCGGCCAATGGCGTCCACTTCCTCCTGTGAGAGCGATGCTCCCGGACGGAGGTCCATGAGGTTCGTGACCATGATCACTTTCGATGGTGCGAGCCGGTCCACCAGAGCGGGTAGGAGCTGCGATGTTTCCTTCACTCCCATCCCCCAAGCGCCAGCATTCTGATACGCCTTCGTCCCAAAGTGGTCCACCACAACGGAACTGGCCAGGTTGTTCAAGGTCATGGAGGAGCCGACGGCCAGCATGTCGGTGCTTTTTTCGGGAAGATCCACGATCCGTTGGACCTGCTCGTTCAAAGCCAGATTGCTGGTGTAGCGCGGCGCTGCTATGTAAGCCCGGTTATACGATACATACCCGCCCAGGCCGATGATGATGGGCAGTGCCCACAAGGCGCATTGGAGAAGGAATCGCTGGGCCATCAGAACTGGAAGTAGATGAAGGTTGCTGCCGTTATGGGAGCGAAGGCGATGATCAAGGCAACAACGCCGTAATAAATGCTCATACGCGCCCACTTCGGAAGCATGCCATCCAGGTGCAGGCCATACTGCCGTTCACGCGCGTACCATTCCAAGGTGAGCAGCAGGGCCAGACCGAAGCACGTGGGTATCATGAAGCCGGAAAGCAGTTTGGCAGGTGCCGTGAACAGGCTTCCGGAAAATATGCTCCGGTAGGCGTCAAGGGCCGTGGGAAGGTCGCTTGCACGGAAGAATACCCATGCAAGGCAGGCGAGCACGAAGGTTGCCAGCATATTGAAGGCCTCACGCAGGGAAGGCAGCCAACTCTGCTCTGCTACGATGCCGAGGTTGTGCCGATTGCGTTCGCTCAGAACCAGGGGCACGAAGTACAAGCCGTTGAGCAGTCCCCAGATCAGGAAATTCCAAGAGGCACCATGCCATAGTCCACTGACCGCGAATACGATGAGGGCATTGCGCACCTGCATCGCCTTGGTACCCCGGCTTCCTCCGATCGGGATGTACAGGTAATCGCGGAACCAGGTGCTGAGGCTGATGTGCCAACGGCGCCAGAATTCTGCCATGTCGCGCGAGAAATAGGGGTAGGCGAAGTTGCGCATCAACTTGAAACCGAGCAGTCTGGCTGTTCCGATGGCCATGTCCGAATAGCCGCTGAAATCCCCGTAGATCTGGATGGCGAAGAACGCGGTCGCCAGGGCCACCGTGCTTCCGTCCATCGAGCCCGGATCCTGGTACACCAAGTCCACGTACCGGGCGCAATTGTCGGCGATGACCACCTTCTTGAACAGCCCCCAAAGGATCTGACGCAGACCGTCACGCGCCTCGGCCATATCGAATTTCCGGGCCTGTGCGAATTGAGGAAGCAGCGCACTGGCTCGTTCGATGGGTCCGGCAACCAGTTGGGGGAAGAAGAGGACAAAGGCTGTGAAACCCACCGGATCGTGTGAAGCGGAGATATTCCTTCTGTACAGATCGATGGTATAACTGAGGGTCTGGAAGGTATAGAAGCTGATACCTACCGGCAGGACCACTCCCAGCGTACGCAGCCCGATGGGGACACCCAGCAGGGTGAAGGCCGAGTTGAAGTTCACGACGAAGAAATCATAGTACTTGAAGAAGCCCAGTACGCCCAGGTTCGCCACCAGGCTGCAGGCCAGCAGGAGCTTCCGTTGGCCGGGCGCATCAACGCGTTCCAAGGCTCGCCCCACGCGGTAGTCCACTGCTGCACTGAAGAACACAAGACCCAGGAAGCGCCAGTCCCACCAAGCGTAGAAGACGGCACTGACGATCAGCAGGAACAGGTTCTGTGCCCGGAGTGAACGCGCGAACAGCGTCCAATAAAGCAGGAAGACGATCGGAAGGAAGACGGCGAAATCAATGGAATTGAAAAGCATGCTGTCCGGTCGTCGTCGGCGATGATCGTTGGCTAAGTTCGCCCATTATTCAATAAGGTCCGATAGGACGCGAAGGATGAACGAGCGGGTCGGGAAGTATGGCCGACATCGATCCGTGCGGAGCTTATACGCCCCGGCCCGATCCCAAGTTCCCAACTACTTGGAACGGTGCCCTCGTTCGAGTCGATCCCTGGTCGGGCAATGGACCAGGCAAGATGCGGTGGGGCATCGTTCGTTGATATCCTTCGCCATGTGCATCGGCATCGTTGGGAAAAAACAGGATCAGGCGTAACCCCTCGCCGTAGAGGTCCGTTAGAGGGCATGTCCAAGTAGTTCAGAGGTCAATCTGAAGAGTCACGTCGCCCTCGTCCCGTTCATTCGGGATGGGGGCTTCGTGCTTTCAGGCACCTCGTTCATTCAGGTTATGAGATGTGCGAGCAATATGTGCTCATGGTGTGCTTTCCAACATGGTTCGAAAATGTGATGTCGAATGGAAAGAGCAACGGGAGGAAGCTGTTCGCCATGCCAGGACTGTTCTTCTTCCAATAGGAGCAGTGCTGATGTAACCATCCAAGCATCGGCATCGTTCGAAGGCATGTCCAAGTAGTTCAGAGGTCAATCTGAAGAGTCACGTCGCCCTCGTCCCGTACAATCGGGATGGGGGCTTCGTGCTTCTGGGTTTTTCCAGGTCCGGCTCTCTGCGCCGTTTCATGGATCGGTAGTGCCGGTGTCGCGCAAGTGGTGATCCACCGTGTTCGTGAATGCATGGATCAGCTATATTTGAGGCCCCTGTGGGCTATAGCCCTCCACTTACCGAAGTGGCGGAATTGGTAGACGCGCACGTTTCAGGGGCGTGTGAGAGTGATCTCGTGCGGGTTCGAGTCCCGCCTTCGGTACAGAGAGAGCGGCCCATCGGGCCGCTCTCTTGCGTTGGAGGCGGTCGGCCCGGTTTCTGACTGGTTACCTTTGCGCATCAATCATGGCGTTCAAGCGGTTCAAGAGCAGGAGGCATTGGTACAATGCCATACTTATGCTTTGGACCACACCATTCGCTCTTCTGATCGGGGTGATCGTCTTTGCGAGCACCGGCTCCAGCACATTGCTCTTGACCTTCGGGGGCTTGTCCTTGGTCGGCTTTTCAGTGGCCATTGCAAGAGACCTTGGGGGGCGTGGGGTTTATACCTTGGAAGGGGATAAGCTCGTGCTCCAGAACCGAAGTCAACGCGTTGAAGTCCCCTTGTCGGAGGTGCTGGATGTAAGCCTTGTGGACAGGGCTGGCGCGCGCGAGTATATCCTGAGCGGTCTTCGGAGCAGAGGAGTCAGTGGTTTCTTCGCCCTACGGAGGGAGTCCCGGCGCGCGGTGCGCTTCACCTCCGTGGATATTGGCCTTACCTCCTACACCTTGGGTATCGGTCGGCGGATGACCGACAAGATGCCCGACGCCCGGCTGGATCTTGTGCTCTTGCGACTGCGGAATGGTGATACACACTTCCTTTCGCCGATATACAACCAGGAACTGGTTTCGGCCATTACCAGGAGAACACTCCCCGACGCCTTGGACCGATGAAGCGCATAGCGCCCGTTTTCCTTGCCGACCAGCGCAAGAAGGGGGCAGGGCAGTATGCCGGATTTGCCTAGTTGTAGCGTATCCTTTGCCCGGGCCTGATCACCGAGCTGGTTCTCAAACCGTTCATCCGGCACAGCACATTCACACTCGTGCCATACCTGCGTGCTATGGCCGAAAGGGTGTCGCCACTGCGTACGGTGTGATACTTCCGTGCCCTGGCCTCCGCCCGGGCTTTTGCGATCGCTTCGAAGGTGCCCTTATGGAGGTCGAACGTCTTCGCCTTCAGCTCGTTGTTATCCAGGTCGAAGATCTCGGTGGGGTCGATCGGCTGGTCCATGAAGCGCACCTCGAAATGTAGGTGGCTACCATAACTACGTCCGGTGTTGCCTCCCAGTCCCAAAGTGTCCCCAGCTTCGATCACATCCCCCGAACCCACCAAGCGCTTGCTCAAGTGCGCATACAATGTTTCCAATCCGTTGTAGTGCCTGACGACTACAACGTGCCCGAATGTGGAGTTGTACCGCGATATCCGCACCATTCCGGAAAAGGCGGACACCACAGGGTCGCCGGTCTGTAACTTCAGGTCCACTCCATAATGCATGCGGCCCTTTCGTGGGCCGTATGGAGAAGTAACATGGCCTGGTGATGGCAGTGCATGGTCACAATCCGCATGGCTCAGCACCAAGCGTAGCGTGTCATGCACGGGGATCAAACCATTCTGCAGGTGGAAGATGGCATCGGTATTCCAATGGCAATAGAGGTCGTAACCTGGAATGAACGAAAGTGAATCGTTCACATCCCATAACCCTTCATCCTCGGAGGTCACATCCTCGGACATAAGGTCCGCATACGCTTCAGCCTCTTCAGGACCGCCGTAAGGCTCTTCAGTGGTTTCCTGTGCATACACCGAAGGCACAATGGCACCGATGGCAATTAGCAGCAAACCATATACAGCTGGCTTCAACATGGTCGGCAAAACTATCCGCTTGGGCAGCTCCTACAAGGCGCCAGTGCGCTACGCAGTGAACAGCACCTGTTCAAATTCAGTGTGAATGACTCCACCCCGCGTTGTTCTTGGGCTTTGGACATTCGTTAAAGACTGTTAATCCGAGGCCGGAAGGAACTTGTTCGGGGTTGTCATCGTTCACCAAGGGGTAAAAGTGACGTTCAACAACGGCTCTCCCGACCGGGTCGCCTGGCATGAAGTTCGATACGTTACGAACGGATGAAAAAGCTTGAAGGCATACCGCACGAAGGAACGGGTGGGCCACTGGGTGCCCGTTTGGCCCATACGGTCGTGATGTACCTCGTATCGTTGCTTGCCACATTGCCTTTGTTCATCATCCTGTATCCCTTCGTTCCAGAGTGGGTCGTTCCGATCGGTAACGGTGTCAAGCTCGATCATGTATTGACCTTCGTTCTCGTCCTGGGTGCCGTATTGGTGCTTGTGAACAGGTTCCAAGTGGTGGTGTACACCGCGCTGATCCTTGGTATGCTTGCGATCACTGTGACCACCCTACTTGGTACCTGGAGCTTTGGCGACGCTTACCGGGGATATGCCGATATGTTGGCCACGCTGCGTGTAAGTACGGAGTTGGTGCCCATGGCCGCCAACCGGCACAACCCGTTCAGGGATGCCGACCATCTGCGACGACTCATGGTGGGCAACGACCCCTTGGTGCGAAAGGAGGCAGTGCGCATGGCCACCACCAATTTCGGTGATGTGGCGGTGGCTGCCGACGAGTTCACCATGGTGCAAGCATTCTCCATCTTCAAGGAGGTGAACAGCCGTTGGAAGTATGTTTCCGACGTTCGGGGAGCCGAGTACTTCGCCCCACCTGCGGAGAGCATCGAACTCATGGCCGGGGACTGCGATGACCACGCTGTGCTCATGGCCGCTTTGATGAGATCGATCGGGGCGGAAGTGCGCTTGGTTCGTTCGGAGGGTCATGTGTATCCCGAGTTGCGGATCGGTGACGACCGGCGCTTGGAGCGTGCCGCCTTCCTGATCCGCAAGGTCCTGTTCACCCGTGAAGTGGGAGATGAGCCGTTGTACCACCATACCGATGCCGACGGGGTGCATTGGATCAATTTGGACTACACCCGGAACTATCCCGGCGGTGAGTTGATGAACGAGCGCATCATCGGCATCTTGGAGGTGTGAACTCCGGCTTGGTCCGAAGGCCGGCGACTATCTTCGCAGTGTGCCCATGAAACGGCTGGTGGATCCCGAAGAGTTGGCCAAAGCCAGCCATATGCGTCCCGGCGACGCACGCATCAAGGTTCTTACCGAGGTCAGCGGGTTGAAGCGTTTGGAGCGCTTCTATGATGGTATACGCCACTTGGAGGACTTGGAATTCGTGGATGGTGTTTTCAAGAATTTGGAGCTCCATGTCGAAGTATCCGAGGATGATCTGGCCCACATCCCCCGGGAGGGAGGTCTCGTGTTCGTTGCCAACCATCCCTACGGTGCGATAGATGGCCTCGCCTTGGTGAAGACCCTCGGCAGGGTGCGACCCGATTTGAAGGTGATGGCCAACTTTCTCCTCAAGCAGCTTGAGCCCCTGGAGGAGCGCATCATCGGCGTGAACCCCTTCGAGATGCTGACAGCCAGAAGTAGTTTTCCCGGTATGCGGCAAGCAATGGCCCATGTGAAAGAGGGGGGAGCGCTTGCCGTATTCCCTGCCGGGGAGGTGAGCAGTTGGAGGACCGAACTGAAAGCCATCGCCGATCCGCGCTGGAAAACACCTGTTGTCAAGCTTGCCCAGCACTTGCAGGTTCCCATCGTACCGGTCTGGTTCGATGGCACCAACAGCATGGTCTTCCACATGCTCGGCATGATCCACCCCAACCTCCGTACCCTGGCACTGCCAGGCGAGATGATGCGCATGCGCGGCAGGTCGGTCCGCATGCGGATCGGCAAGCCCATACCCGTCAAGGACACGATCGCATTTGGTTCCACCGAACAACTCGCACGCTTCCTTAGGGCGCGTACCTATGCGCTGGGTAGTGGCCTGCAAGTGAAGCGTGAATTCTTCAGTCCACTGCGCTTTCCACGCAAGGCCAAACAGGTCGAGGAGCCGCTGCCCCAAGGGCAGCTGGAGATGGAGGTCGATGGGCTTACCGACCTGCTGCTCAATTCACAAGGTGAATTCGACCTTTATCTGGCCACCAGCCACCGCATTCCGAACATCCTTCGCGAGATCGGACGATCGCGTGAGAGTACCTTCCGGGCAGTGGGCGAGGGAACGAACAAGGCTGTCGATCTGGACGAGTTCGATCTGTATTACGATCATCTTTTCTTGTGGGATCGTGAAAGGAAGCGCTTAGCGGGGGCTTATCGCATCGGAGACGGACGACGGATCATGGAACGCTACGGCAGGCGTGGCTTCTACACCCATACCCTCTTCCGCATGGACCGCAGTATGGACCGCGTTTTGGAACGTTCCTTCGAACTGGGGCGCTCTTTCGTATGCCAGGAGTACCAGCGCAATCGACTGCCGCTCTTCATGCTATGGCGAGGCCTGCTGCTCCATGTGACCGCAAACCCGGATATGAAGTACCTGCTGGGGCCGGTAAGTATCAGCAGCAATTACAGCAGGTTCGCACGTACACTCATCCTTGAATTCGTGCGGCAACACCATTTCGATCCTGTGATGGCCGCTTCGGTCCGTCCTCGGAACAGATTCCGGATCAAACCGGACAAAGCCGATAGTGAAGCGTTGATCCAGGCATCGAACGCCGATCTGAAGCGTATGGACAGACTCATCGCCGAGGTTGATCCGAAGGAGTCCTCGATGCCTGTCCTGCTCAAGAAGTACCTGCTCTTGAACGCACGGGTCATCGGCTTCAACCGTGATCCCAAGTTCAACGATGCGTTGGATGCTTTGATGGTGCTGGATCTTACGAAATTGCCCGAGCGTATGGTGGAGGATCTGCGCAAGGGCGTTGCCGACCCCTGACGCGGTGGGCGCTCAGGCTGGCAGCAGTTCTTCCATTGGCCACTTTTGGCGTGGAATGGGGGGCGTGTCTTGAGCGTGTTCCCGCTCTTCTTCGTGCAGGTATAAGCTCCATTTTCCGCCGGCATATTCCAATGCGCTCATGTGTTCGATCCAATCGCCGGAGTTCATGTACCGGACACTGGCCTTGCCCTTCGTCATGCTCCGCAACTGTGGCTGGTGGATGTGCCCGCACACCACATGCTGGAAACCTTCGTGCATGGCGACACTCGCCGCGGTCTCTTCGAAATCGCTGATGTACGCTACCGCCCTTTTTACACTGTTCTTGATCCGCTTGCTGAAGCTCATGCGGGGTCTGCCCATGCGTTCAAGGGTCCAGTTCAGCACGGTGTTGATGCGGATGAGCAGATCGTAGCCGGTCCCTCCCAGTTTCGCAAGCCACTTCGCATGTTTCATGCTCGCGTCGAAGATGTCGCCATGGAAGAACCAATACCGTTCGCCCTTAAGGGTCAACTCGAACTTGTCCACCAATTGGAGGTTGCCGAGGACGGAAGGGCTATAGCGCCGCAAGGCCTCGTCGTGGTTGCCGGTGATGTAGATCACGGGAACCTTGCTCGCCAGTTTCAAAAGGCGCTTCAGGACCTGCATGTGGCTCTTGGGAAAGAAGCTCTTCTTGAATTGCCAGATGTCGATGATGTCCCCGTTCAGGATTACCATGCGCGGCTTCACCGTGCGCAGGTATGCACTGAGTTCACGGGCGCGGCACCCGTATGTGCCCAAGTGGATATCGGAAAGCACCAGGATGTCCAGTTCGCGTTTCATGGCAGTTCCCCCGGGACTGGCTGTCCATGGGTGTCCAAAAGTCCCGTTGTTCTATTGCGCGATCGTGACCCGTCGGTTAAAATGGCTCGTTCTGTGCACCGGTGGGTGTTGGCAGTGCCGACCTTTGCCCCATGAACGATGGTCCGACCTTGGTGCTCGGTGCAAGTCCGCGAACGGACCGCTATTCCCACCTGGCGGTGGTTCGCTTGGTCGAGCATGGTATTCCAGTGGTAGCCGTCGGGCTTCGGCCTTCGGCCATCGGTTCGGTTCCCATCCGAACGGAACTTCCTGCCGGGCTGGTGGTCGATACCGTAACGCTCTACCTAGCTCCAGCGAACCAGTTGCCCTGGGTGGAACGCCTGCTTACACTAAGTCCTCGCCGGATCATCTTCAACCCTGGCACGGAGCACGCTGAGTTCGAAGAGCGAGCTCGTCCACAAGGGCTGGGCGGGGGGGGGGGGTGCTCGTGGGTGATGCGGTGCGGCGGGTCGTCGGGGGGG
>CAYQMC010000088.1:0-12576 GCA_964418285.1 uncultured Chryseobacterium sp. | reverse complement strand
GAGCCCATCCAGGGCGAGGCTGGCGTGTTCGTGCCGGATGAGGATTACATCGGCACGGCCATCGAACTGTGCAAGGCGAAGAACGTGCTCTTCATGGCCGACGAGGTGCAGACCGGCATTGCGCGCACAGGCAAGCTGCTTGCCAGTTGCCACAGTCACCGTTGCGACTGCACTGCGGGCAACTGCCGCAACGGCGAGTATGCCGACAAACCCGATGTGGTCATCCTCGGCAAGGCCATCAGCGGCGGTATGTATCCGGTGAGTGTGGTACTGGCCGATGACGCGGTCATGGACGTCTTCATTCCCGGCAGTCACGGCAGCACCTTCGGCGGCAACCCCATGGGCGCTCGCATTGCCATGGAGGCACTTGCCATCATCAAGGACGAGAAGCTTGCGGATAATGCCGAACGGCTTGGCGAACTCTTCCGCAGCGAGATGCAGAAGCTCGTGGAGGAGTTTGACTACGTGAAACTGGTGCGGGGCAAGGGCTTGCTCAACGCCGTGATCATTGAGCCGCGCAAAGCCGCCGATGGATCAGCCAAGACCGCGTGGGAACTGTGCCTGCTGTTGCGCGACAACGGCCTGCTAGCGAAGCCGACGCACGGCGACATCATCCGCTTCGCACCGCCGTTGGTGATCACCGAAGAACAGCTGATGGAGTGCTGCCGGATCATCGCGTTGAGCCTGCGGCAGTTCGCGTAGGGCGTCTATTCCTTCATAAAGCGCAGCACAGCATTTCCTGTCCCGCTGAGCAGGGCAACGGTGTAACTGCCAGCGTTCAGACCTGATACATCGAGCCACGTGCGATCGCTGCTCACTTGCTGCGTCAGCACCACGCGGCCCAAGGCATCCAACACCGAGAGCTTTCCACCGACCGGAACGGGATCCATGCGCACTTCCAAGCGGTCCGTTGCCGGGTTCGGGTAGGCTTGCAGCAGCGTTCCTTCGCCAGCTTCCGACACACTGGTGGAAGTGCACACCACGGCGTTCAAGTACTGCCAGATCTGGTCGTTGTACAGGTTGGGCACGAAGATGCCTCCGGGCAATTCGCCCATCCGCACAACAACGAGGCCCTTGGAAGGTGACACGTTGATGATCTGTCCGTTCTTGCCCATTGCGGCGTAAACGTCCTGCGGGGCATTGGCCATCAACGATCCCGGCAAGGGTGTCGTTATGCCAGGCAGTAGAAAGCTGTCCTGTCCGTTGAGCCACCAGAGGTAGCCGTAGGCATCGTTCAAGTTCTGCGAGGACGTGATCATGGCGTTGTAGTAGGCCATATCGCTCAGGACCGGGTTGCCGTTCCAAGCGGCGCCCCCCTGCATCAGCAGGCCGAACCGCGCCATCGCTCTTGGCTTGCTGTAGAACACATTGTTATTGCCGGTTTGAATGTAGAGGCCTGCGATGCCGGTGCTCTGCGTAAGCCGCGTGAAGAGGAAATTGTTCAGAGTAAGTCCTGTGGCGCCCGTGATGACACCATCGAGCAGTGTATAGGGTCCATTGTGATAGGCCCACCGTGTGCCTGGAGGGGCCAGGTATTGCAGGCAGGCAGGGTCCGTGCAGTCGTTGTTGTTCGGTATACCATCGTCAAGTCCGGTGGTCATGGTCAATTGGTGCCACACGGTGATGGCCTCTTCCTGGGTAGGCGTCAGGCTGGTCCATCCCGTACCGAGGTAGGTGGAGCTTGGCGCATCGATATCGAGGAAGCCCTCCTGTTGTGCCCTGCCTACCAGGAACGAAGTGAGCGATTTACCGGCGCTGGCCCAGTACCAGTTGCTGTCCGCCGTGAAGGTGCCGAAGTACTCTTCGATCACGATCTTCCCATCCTTCAGAACGATGAAAGCCTTGGTGTTGCTTTCATCGAGGAAGTCCAACAAGGGTGGAAGCTGGTCCGTGCACCAGCCCAGGGATCCTGGATCAGTCGTCTCCCATGGCGCGTTCGCCTGTGGTGCTGGGAAATACAATTGCTGAGCTGCTGCATGCGATGCCATGAGCGCAAGCGCGACCAGTAGTATGAAGTTCTTCATCGTATGCGGTTCAAAGGGCTACAGTTCAAGGCGGACCCAATTGGGACGTTCCGAGCAGGACTTGGTTCGATCGTTGCCGTTCGAAAAGGTACACTGCCATCAGTAGCAGCCCGATGTTGCCCAGGCCCAATACGCCGTAATGGATGTACCGCTCCGATAGCGGCCCCAATGCATCTTCCCAATTGCCACCATAGGCGAATAGCAGGGGGACCGCCGCCAGCGCAAGCCAGCGCGGATCCGCCCGGGGCAGCAGGTGATGGAGCACCCAAAGCACCAAGGGCATGGATAGCAGGAAGTGCTCTGTATCGGTGAGTGTGATGCTGGGCACCAGCGCGATCAGCAGCAACAGTTCCATGGTGAAGGCCGATGGTGGGTCGGTGGTCCTGGCCGAACGTTCCATGCGGATGTTGCGCAACACGAATACGCCAAAACCACTGGCAACGATGGCCAAGATGGAATATGCTTCGATCGCGGACCCGGTGCCACCCACGTGCTTCAGGAAACCACGGTGAACGAACGAATACGCGGTGTTCACCGATTCGAAAGCGTCGCCGCCGAGGTAGATCAACGTCGCGTTGTGCATGGCCATCTGCTGTAACCAGTCCGAGTGCAGCGCCCAGTTCCGGTCGGCACCCAGGAACAGCATCGGTAGGAGCAGCCCGGCAACTGCGGTAAGCAAGGCCAGCCCCAGCTCGGTCCAGCGCTGGCGCAGCAGGAGCAAGGGGAACAGTACCACGAAATGTGGTTTCGCAAGCATGGCCACCCCGAAGAGAACGCCAGCAAGAACAGCCTTGCCTTGCAGCATCCGCTCGATGGCCAGCAGGAGCACCGCCAGCAGGAGCATGTTGATATTCCCCAGGTGCAGTTCGCGGTGCAGGTGGACCACCGTGACCAGACCACCCAGGGAAAGCACCGCGAACGAGATCCCACGTCCGTTCAGCAGTCGACCACGCAGCAAGCGGTCCGAGGCCAGCGATGCCCACAAGAAAGCAGCAACAATGACCGCGAATTGGATCGCTGCGGCCAAGGGATACGGCAGCATGGCCAGCGGAACGAAGAAGAGGGCCATCACCGGCGCGTACTTGAACACACCGGAGTCCAGTCCGTGGGACACTCCGTATACGGGCCCACTGTGGAGCAGGGCATCGGCAGCTCCCCAATACACGCGGAAGTCATGCATCCAGCCACGCCCGTTCACATGCTCCGCCACGAAGAGCAGCAGGGCCAACATGCCGAAAACGATCACGAACCGGTCGGCAGGGCGGGACCAGGACAAGGGGAAGGCCATGGTACGAACCTACGCAGCGGGTGGCCTTGGGATGGCTTCTAACGTTTGCTGCGGTCCACTTCCTTCACCAAGCGGCCCTTGTCGTAGTGCAATTCGCGGTAGACCTGCCCATCGGGTGCGTAATCGAGGTGCACTCCCTGTTCCAATCCGTTCTCCCACAGCTCCTGGTATTTCTTGGTGCCGTTCTCGTAGTAGTACATCCAGAGGCCATGCTCCACGCCATTGGCAAATCGGCCCACATATTCCAATTGCCCATTCGGGTAGTAAACCTTCTCCATTACTTTCTCGGCATCCTCCCCCTTGCCTTTCATGTAGATGACCACTTCCTGCTTGCCATTGGGATGCGATGAGGCTACGAATTTCTTCGTGGAGCACCCCCAAAGCAGGAGAGCGGGAAAGAGCAGGAGCAGTATACGGTTGGAGGCCATGGTGGACGGCTGGTATGCATGCCGTCCGGCTAAATTAGACCAAACGGCCCTGTGGTCAAGAAACAGGCTTCTGTGTCGCTAGAACCAGGCCATCAGCTTCAGGTTGAAGCGTCGGGGTGTAAGGAAGTCCGGAATGGCGTAAAAGCGCCCGTTCACATCGGTCACCCAGGTGTTGTTGATGGTGTTGTTGATGTTCAGCAGGTTGAAGACTTCCAAGGACACCCACATGTCCTGGATGTGGCCCAGGAATCCGCTTTTCTCCTGGCCTTTCGCGCCCAGCAGTTGTTTGCTGAAGCCGATGTCCACTCGACGGTAAAGGTTGGTGCGCAGCGTATCGCTGTATCGTTCGCCATTGGGTGGGCCGAAGGGAACGCCGGTACCGAAGTTGAGGGTAAGGTTCACCTTGAAGGTGGGCCAGCGCGGCATCTCGTCCTGGAAGAAGAGCGCGAAGCTTACACGTTGGTCCGTAGGGCGGGGTATGCTTCCCGGCTCCACGCGCGTGCTGTCCACGGCCACCTGGTCGAAGGTGAAGCCCGGCACGATGCGCTGCCCGGCAGCATTGAAACGGTCGTAATAGAAGTCGTCCGTGAGATCCTCCTGGATGGTCATCACACTGGCACCCACCCAGCTTTCGATCCCTTCGATGAACTCCCCGCTGAGCTTCATGTCCAGACCGGTGGCAAAGCCCTTGGCATTGTTGGTGCCCAGATATCTGATGCGGACGTTCTCCAACTGGTAGGGGATGAGGGCGTCCAGGCCTTTGTAGTACAATTCGCTGGTGAACTTGAAGGGCCTGTCCCAGACCTTGAAATTGCGGTCCATGCCCAGCAGGAAATGGATGCTCCGTTGCGCGCGGATCTCCGGGTTCAGGGTGCCGTTCAGGCGGCGTACCTCGCGGTAGAAGGGCGGCTGGTAGTAGAAGCCCGATGCTACCCAGAAGCTGTAGTCGCGGATCAACGTATCGCCCTCGGCGGTGATCTTCTTCCAGCCTGGCCGGTAGGTGAAACGTGCCCGTGGGCTTACCACGGTCTGCCCGCTGTAGGTCCAGTACTGCGCACGCGCTCCGGCCACCAGGCTCCACCAACGGTCTTCGCCATCGTCCCAGCGCCAGGTGTTCTGCAGGTATCCGGAGGTACGCACGCTTTGCAGGTCCAACCGGGTCTTCAGCACGTAGCCCAGTTCCAGGTCCTCGCCCGGGTTGCGCGGAATGCTGTAGTCGGCCGAGTCGGTCATCGTCCACTCGCTCAGGCGGTCGTTGATGGACTCGGCGCGTACATCCGCTCCCCATTGGAGGTAGCTCTTGGGCAATTGTAGGAAGCCTTTGTGGGCGAAGCTGTACACGGTGGCATCCAGGTCGTTGCGGGCATGCTGCAGAAAGGTGCCTACACCAAGGTCGCGAACCACTTCGCCGAACTGGTCGCTTCCCAGGTCGCGCTCAAGTTCGCCGAGACGGTACTGCGCCAGGATGTCGAAACGCTCGCTCTCGAAGGTCTTGAAAGCGCTGGTCGTGAACTTCAGCAGCATGTCCTTGGTGGCTTGTACGTTGACGTTGAAGGCACCGAAGAAGGTCTCGAAGCGGGTCACCTCCTGCCCTTCGAAGAACACGTTGAAGCGAAGGGCCTGGTTGAAGGTCCCGAACTCCGTTTCGCGGTCCTGCGGAATGAAGCCGTAGCGGTTACGGGAATAGAGGCCCAGGAAACCCAGTTCCACGTTCGGCGTGAGGTCGAACGTCCAGTAGCTCTGGATGTCGGTGTACACCGGGCGGTATTCACCTTGGGTATCAAGCCCCCGCAATACGAGCCCATTGTCGCGGTAACGTATACCGGTTATCTGGCGCAGGCGTTGCTTCATCATGGCGCTCTCCAAGCTCACGGAACCACCCATGAGCCCCACCATGGCGCTTCCCGCGAACGCTTTCGGGCGTTTGTACTGGATGTCGAGCACGCTGCTCATCTTGTCTCCATAACGCGCTTCGAATCCCCCGGCACTGAAGGATATCCGTTCGATCATGTCGATGTTCGGGAAACTGAGTCCTTCCTGTTGCCCGGCCCGCGCAAGGAATGGGCGGTAGACCTCGATATCGTTCACATAGACCAGGTTCTCGTCGAAATTGCCACCGCGGACATTGTAGCCACTGCTCAACTCATTGCGGCTGGCCACACCCAATTGACCCACCAACAGGGCCTCCACACCGCTGTTGGGGGTGGGGGAGAACTTGGCCAGGCGTGGATCGATCTTTTCGATGCCTGTTTCGCGCAAACGGCGCGTGCCTTCGATGTCCACGATGTCGAGCGTGCGCAGCTTGAGCACGACATCAACGGTACGCACTTCGCCAGGCTCCAAGGTCAGCTCCACCTCCTTGGACAACAGTCCGGTGTAGCTGAAGCGGAGTACGATGGGCCTTCCAGCGGGCAGTTCCAAAACGTAGCGCCCTTCATCATTGCTGGCCGCACCCCGGTTGGTGCCCACGAGGGTCACATTGGCACCGATGAGGACATTGCCCAGGTCATCCTTGAGGATACCCCGCGCCGTACCGCTTCCCTGCGCGAAGGAAACGTTGGCAAATGCCAGAAGGAGGACGATCAGGAGCAGCCGCCGCATGCGGGAAGTTGGCCTCGATAACGGCCGTAGGGGCCGCAAAGTATGGAAGCTATTGGACGCGTGGGCGATTTCAGGACTGCTGGTCGAGCACCTCGGAGATCGTTCCCGGCAGGGAGTCGGGTCCTGCGAAGTGTTCAAGCACCAGCACCCCTCGCGCTTCGCAAAAGACCTTCATGCGTTGGCGGGGCTCATCCTCCACACCGCCGCCCATCACAAGCATGCGCGCATGGCCCAGGTCCAATTCGGCCTTCAGTTCAGCCTCGTCCATGAAGCCTTTCGCATGGATGCCCGCGGCCTTCAATTGGTTGCCGACAAGGGCCATCATGGCCGAATTACGACCGAAATAACACACCGTTCCGTCCATGCCCCGAAGGTAGTGAGCATCGGACGGTGGCGCATCAGGTCACCTCGACACTTTGGCGTTTCTCCATGTGCAGGACATCCCAAGCCGACAATAGGCCGTGCGATGGTCTTCCGAGGCAGCTTCAAGGCTGCTCCGTTCTCGTCGGCCTTTGCTACCAGTGGTGGAAGGAGGACTGAAGGACACCCGCTTACCTTTGGCCGTCCCATGAGCCTGCATCTGGCCCGCTTCAACCTGCTGAACTTCCGTAACCACCGCCAGGCCGAACTGGAACTTGGCCCGGAGGTGAACTGTTTCGTAGGCCCCAATGGGGTTGGCAAGACCAACCTGTTGGATGCTGTGTACTATTTATCGCTGGGGAAGAGCTATTTCGACCCTGTGGACATGCACAACATCCTGCAAGGGGAGGAGCTCTTCATGGTGCAAGGAGCCATGCATACCGAAGCGGGGGAGGATACCGTACTGTGCAGTGTGCGAAAGGGGCAGCGCAAGATCTTGAGCAGGAACCGCAAGGAGTATGGCAGGTTGGCCGATCATGTCGGGCGCTACCCGGTGGTGATGATCACACCGTATGACGGGCAGCTGGTGTTGGAGGGCTCCGAAGTGCGCAGGCGTTTCCTGGATGGGCTCATCGCTCAGTTCGACAAGGCCTACTTGGAGGCGTTGATCCGCTACAACAGAGCCTTGGTCCAGCGAAATACCATGCTCAAACGTTTCGCAGAGGCTGGCGGCGGTACCCTGGAACAACTGGAACCCTGGGATGAGCAGCTCATTGCCCACGGCACCACGGTCTTCGAGGTGCGCAAGGCCTTCATGCAGGAGCTGATACCGCTGCTGGACAGCCACTACCACGGGATCAGCGCGGGTCCCGAGCGGGTGGCCCTGGGCTATCGGTCCGCGTTGTTGGAAGAACCGCTACGCGATCTGCTGGCGCGATCCTGGGATCGCGATCGGGCAGCGCAGTACACCACCGTTGGCATCCACAAGGATGACCTTGAGTTCACGATCAACGAACGGCCGCTCAAGCGATACGGGTCACAAGGCCAGCAGAAGACCTACCTCATCGCGCTGAAACTCGCCCAGTTCGATCTGACCCATGGCCGGACGAGCGGACGTCCGATCCTGCTATTGGACGACATCTTCGACAAGATCGATCCGCAGCGGATGCGTCACCTCCTGAAATTGCTGAGCGATCAGCGATTCGGACAGGTGATCATCACCGATACCGATGCCGCACGGTTGCACCAAGCCTTGGATGGCCTGGACCTGGACGTGCGCTTTTTCCACCTTGCCCATGACACCCCGATCCGCCGTGAAGAAACGGTCCAACGAACAGTCGCTTAGCCAGGCGATGGACCAGCTGATCGACGCATTCGGCATGCGCGAGAAGATGGACGAGCTGGATATTTCCACGGCCTGGGACCAGATCGTTGGGGCCATGGTCGCGCGCCATACCATGAGCCTCCGGTTGCGGCAAGGCAAGCTTGTGGTGCGCGTGGACTCCGCACCGCTGCGTCAGGAACTTTCCTTCATGCGCGAGGCATTGAAGGAGATCCTCAACCGCAGGGCTGGAAGGAACGTGGTGGAGGAGATCATCCTGGATTGAGCAGGCCTCGGATCCAAGGGATGGCCGCCGAAGTCCTTAGAAGCGCTCCCTGCCGCTGAAGAAGAAGTTGCCTTCGATCTCCGCGTTCTCGTCGCTGTCGCTCCCGTGCACGGCGTTCTTGGCCTTGCTTTCAGCGAATCGCTTACGGATGGTGCCTTCTTCCGCCTGCGCTGGATCGGTGGCGCCGATCAGTTTGCGGAAGTCCTCCACGGCATTCTCCTTTTCAAGGATCGCTGCGTAGATGGGGCCACTGGCCATGTAATCCACCAGTTCGCCATAGAAGGGGCGCTCCTTGTGCACTTCGTAGAAGATACCCGCCTCCTGCCGGGAAAGGCGGGTAAGCTTCACGGCCACTACGCGGAAGCCGTTCTCGGTGAGCATGTCGATGATCTTGCCTGCGTGCCCGGCGGCCACGGCCTCGGGCTTGATCATCGTAAAGGTCCTGTTGGTTGCCATGTGTGTTGAAAAAGCGGCGCAAAAGTAATGCCTGGGTCGCAAGCTTTCCCACCCGGAACCAACTTCCTTCGTACTTCGTAATAACCTGGATCAAGACCCACTTCTTGAGTCCTTCAACAGTGATCCGTTCCATGCAGCCCAGCCATCTTTTTCCGATCGGTGTCGTAGTACTTCTGGCCGCGTGTGGCGGTGGTGATCAAGCGGAGGACAATGCACCCGCATTGGTGATCGGAGAAGGTGAGGCGGTATCGGCCACGGTATTGCACCAGATGCCTACGCCGAACGAGCTCTTCGTGCAAGTGAAGACCTTGTCCGGACAAGGTGACCGCAGCTACCTGAACCCCGCCTCGCAAGCCGACCGATATGCCACGTTACGCAGCCGGGCCATCGCCTTCGGGGTGTATTCGACCGATCTGGTGTACGCCAGCACCTTCCAGCTGAACGTGGAAGTGGCTCGTTACTACCTGGCCACCAAGAAGCTGGCCGAGTCCTTGGGGCTGACCACGGTCTTTACCGATGCGGAATTCATCCGCTTGGAGTCCAATCTTACACGTGGCGATTCCTTGGAGATCATCAGCAACGAGGTCTACATGAACGCCTACGAGAAGCTGGAGGAAGCCGATATGGGACCGGTGTTGACCCTGGTGCTCATCGGTGGTTGGGTGGAAAGCATGCACCTGATGATGGTGCACGGTGCCGAACTCGACGAAGTGGTCACCCGGCAGCGTGTTGCCGAACAGCGCTCAACCCTGGAACACCTGATAGCCCTCAGCGAGTCGGAAAGCTCGGATCCCGATGTGGCCGAGCTACGCTACAGGCTGAGCGGTATCCTTGACCTCTACGATAGCATGAATACCCAACGGATGCCCCACAAGGGCAGAGCCGCCTCGGGGCGAATGGTGCTCGGTGATGATATCCTCACGGAAGTTACGGCAGAACGCTACCAAGCGATCCACGCTGCCATCAGCACCCTTCGAGCCGAACTTATCCTCACCGATGACCAGCCCAACGCCTGACCTGAACATGACGCGTTACCTTCTCCTCATCCCGATCCTTCTTCTTCTTGGTCTCGCCCAAGCGGGTGAAGCTTTGGCCCAATCCACATGCACCGATTACCACAAGTTCAATTGTCAAAGGGCCGGCGATAAGCGATGGTCGCAGAATGGCCAGAGCAAGAGCGCGTCCATACAGGTGGGGCGTGAGACCGAACTCAATATCATCATCTACAGCGGTCAGGATTATCGGATCTCGGTGTGTCATGATACCAAGGTCCTCGGTGAGGACCTCGCCATCCGGTTGGTGGAGAAGGTTCGTGTACCACGTGAACAGACGGATGGCGCTCCCGATCCGATCATTGACGAGGATGGTAATCGAACGGGCACCACAAGAACGGTGGAGGATCCCGAGCGGATGTTCGTGGAGGTGGAGAAGGTGTTGTGGGACAATACCGAGCACGATATGGCCATGGAGGTGGAGTTCTCCTGCGCTTCCACCAAGCGCATCGCCGTTCAGATCATGGCGGCCGGTTCCACGGGAAAGCCCCGCCGCGATAAGCAGTTCGATATCGGTTGTGTCGGTATCCTGATCGAACACATGGTGACCCCTGACCTGGGTTTTTGATGCGCTGCGCCGTTCTGTTGACCGGCGTCGCCGATCGTAGCATCGGGACGATGTATTTACTTCTTCCGTTCGACTCCTCCTGGATCGAACCCTTTGGACCTGCTGAGCGGTTCCCAAGGACCGCGTCCTGGATCAACGCTCTTTGCGGACCGATACCGGTTGCGGGTCCATGACCACAGGTCGGATACCTTTGCGGAACCCACCATGCTGTCCACATCCGCACCCGCAACTCAGGTCCAGCAGCTCGCAACCTTGTTGGCCCAGACCAAGCGTATCGCCATCGTATCGCACTTCAACCCCGATGGGGATGCCATGGGTTCCAGCCTGGGCCTTGGCCGCGTGTTGAAGAACCTCGGCCACACCGTACAGGTGGTCATGCCCAATACCCCTCCCCCGAACCTGCACTGGATGCCGGGTTCTGATGAGGTATTGACCTTCGATAAAGCGCCCGAAAAGACAGTTGCTGCCATGGCCGAGGCGGAGATCCTGTTCTGTTTGGACTTCAATCGGAGCGATCGTGTGGCTGGCTTGGAGGATGCACTGAAAGCGGCACCTGTGAAAGTGATGATCGACCACCACCAGGAGCCCGACAGTTTCGCCCAGGTGGTATTCTCCGACACCAACGCATGCGCCACCTGCCAAATGGTCTACGATGTGGTCCTTGCCCTGGGGCACAGCGATGCCATCGATAGCGATGCCGCTACCTGCCTATACGCAGGCATTGTCACCGATAGTGGTTCGTTCCGGTACAGGAGCACAACATCGCATACCATGCGCGTGGGTGCCGAACTCATCGATCGCGGCGTCGAGGTCGACACCGTGCAGAATGCGATCATGGACGGCAGTAGTGAGCATCGGCTTAAGCTGTTGGGCTTTGCGCTGAACGAACGCATGACGGTCATCCCCGAACTGGATACCGCGATCATTTGGCTGAGCAGGGATGATCTCAAGCGATTCAACTACCAACCCGGCGATACGGAGGGTTTCGTCAATTATGGACTGTCCATTCGGGGAGTGCGCTTGGCGGCATTCTTCGTGGAACGGAACGACATGGTGAAGGTGAGCCTGCGCTCCAAAGCAACACTCCCAGTGGACCGATTCATGAAGGAGCATTTCAATGGTGGTGGTCATGCGAATGCTGCTGGAGGGCAGACCACCGAGGGCCTTGAGGCTGCCGTTGCACGTTTCCGAGATCTGCTTCCAGCCCACATCCAAGCATTCCCCGCTCCATGAGGACGTTGTCCCATGTCACACTTCTGGCGCTGTTCCTCGGGTGCGGGAATGATGGTCGAACGCCCGTTGTTCAGCGCGGTACACCCACGGCCGAACAGTTGATACAGGAGAATCGCGATGCCTTCAAGCTCGAGGATCGGGATATCGACCTGTATCTGGAGCGACAAGGCATTTCCGCGGATCGCAGTCCTCGTGGCATCCGCTATGCGATCCTTCGCGATGTGCCCGGTGGAACGGCCGAACCCGGCCAATGGGCCAGGATAAACTACCGTGTGGAACTGTTGAACGGTGACACCGCATACAGCACTGCTCCGGGCTCGCCCGAATCCTTCAAGGTGGAGATGGACGATGTGGAGAGCGGTCTTCATGAAGCGATCCAACTGCTCTCACCCGGCGATAGCGCCTTGTTCGTCATACCCAGCTACCGCGCGCATGGCCTGATCGGTGATATGGACCGCATTCCGATGCGCAGTTCCGTTGTCTACAGGGTCGGCTTGGTGAAGGTGGGTGGAGAGCCACGATGAGAGCTTGGCCGCTTTTCCTCCTTACGTCTGTCGCTGCGTGCAGCGGTTCGCCGTATGCCGGCTTCAAGAAGGTCTCCGACGGAGTGTATCTGCGCTATCATACGCTCGGCGATGGTGAGGTGCTTGTGCAGGATGGGGATAGCATCCACCTCCTGCTGCGCGCTACGGAATACGGCGGAGAGCCGGGTTCCCTGCTCAGCACTCAACGCTGGTTCGCTGCTTCGGATCTTCGCCAAGGAGCCTTGGTACCTGTGCTGCGGCGTTTGCACGAAGGAGATAGCATAAGTGTTATCGCAACAGCGGCAACATTGCCTTGGGATGCGCTGGCGCCCGTGGCTTGGCGACCACCAGCAGGCGCTGCCGAGGTACAGGTCGAATTCGCCTTGCTCGGGATCCGTGCGCCGGACATGATCCAGGCCGGGCAGGAACGGCACA
>CAYQMC010000087.1:0-12623 GCA_964418285.1 uncultured Chryseobacterium sp. | reverse complement strand
CCCCAGTTGCTCAGGGGCGAAGTGGGTACGTAGGGCCTGTCGTCCAGCGCGGCGATGGTGCCGGGGATAAGCCCGTGGAACAGCGCGCGATGGTCGGACCAGATGCGGTCCTGCTGGGCTTGGCCAAGGCCGTAGGTGGACTGCCAGCCCCAGTTGTGCCAGGCCACCTCCACTTCGTTGTTGCCGCACCAGAGCGCCAGGCTGGGGTGGTGCCGCAGGCGTTCCCCCTGTTGTTGCACCTCGGCCTGCACGTTGCTCCGGAAGGCCGTATCACCGGGGTACATGGCGTTGGCGAACATCAGGTCCTGCCAAACGAGGATGCCGGCCGTGTCGCAGGCGTTGAAGAAGGCATCGGGCGGATAGACGCCGCCGCCCCAGACACGCAGCATGTTCACGCCGATGGCCCGCATGTCGCGCACCATGGCCACCCAGGCCGAGTCGCCCGCACGGGGCAGGTAGGCATCGGGTGGCACCACGTTGGCGCCCTTCATGAACAGCGGACGGCCGTTGACCACGAAGGTGAAACGCGTGCCGATGGTGTCGGTGCTTTGGTCGAGTTCAACGCTCCGGATGCCGATGTTGCGCTCCCAGGTGGAGAGCACGCTTCCGCTTTCCAGCAGTTCCACACGTACTCGGTGGAGCGGCTGGGAACCGTTGCCATTGGGCCACCAGCGAGCGGTATCGGCGAGGGCTATGCTCAGGTCGGGGAAGGATGACCCACCCTCGGCAAGTGCGATGGAGGCCCGCTCGATGTCGTCCACATGCACTTTCAGCACCATGCCGGGCCTTGGGGTGCCTTCCAGCTCGGCGGCAAGTTCCAGCTGCACACCGGCCTCATCGTGCTGCTGCTCCACGCGCACTGTGCGCAGCCGCGGCCCGCTCCAAGCCTGCAGTTCCACCGGTCGCCACAGTCCGCAGGGCAGTGTGCGCGGCACGAAGTCCCAGCCGAAGTGGTAGCCGGCCTTGCGCACGTAGGGGCTCACCTTGGGCTCGCCCGTGTCGTTGTCCGCCGGCAGGCCGATGCCATGCCGGGCCTTGGCCATGGCGCCTTGGTGCATCACCGGCAGGATGCGTACTTCCAAGCGGTTGTCGTGCTCCTTCAGCAAGCCCTTCACCGGCAGGCGATAGGTGCGGAACATGTTGCTGGTGCTGTCCAGCAGCTGACCGTTCAGCCGTATGTGGGCGTAGGTGTCGATGCCGTGGAAGACCAGCTCCTGGTTTTCGTGCTCCAGGGTCCCGGCCGGGCAGTCGAAATGCAGGGTATAGGTCCAGGCGCGCTCGGCCACCCAGAGGGTGCTGTCGGCCAGGGTGCCGTGCCAGGGGTTGGGCAAGAGGCCGGCACGAATCAAGTCGGTCTGCACTGTGCCGGGTACCCGGGCCGCAATGCGTAGGCTGTCGTTGTCCTGCTGAACGGTCCATGGGCCGGCAAGAGGTAAGGAAACGGGCTGTGGGATCCGATCCGAGCAGGCTACCAGGAGCAAAAGAAAAGGCCACCAACGCTTCATCGCAGCCCGGCTTTCGACAAGGTCTCCAGCACCCCTTCCACCTTGGCCCTGTCGGGTCGGGTGGCGAAACCAGCGGTGCTGTGCGCGCTGCTCATGGAAGCGAGGCCCTGTGGCGTGGCATCGGCGAGCTGCGCCGCGAAGTGGACCTCTGTGGCGCCGGTAGCTTCCACGATGCGCAGCACATTGGCCGGACCCACACCGCCCGCAACGGCCACCTGTAGCCGGGTGCCCGCCTGCTGCACCAAGCTGCGCAGGAGCGGCAGACCGTCCACGGCGAGGGTGCTACCGCCGGAGGTGAGCACCCGCCCCACCCCTTCGTTCAACAGCATCTCCAGCGCCTGCAAGGGCTGCGGGCAGTGATCCAACGCACGGTGGAAGGTGGAATTGGACATGGAAGCTGTACCGATCACCTCGCGGAAAGCGGACAGGTCGGGCATACCCTGGGCATCGAGCATCCCTACGACCGGATGTGCCATGCCTGGCAGCGCGGCAACATCGGCACGCATCACCTGCACCTCCGCCGCGCTGTAGTGGAAACCACCGCCATGGGGGCGCACCAGCACCCGCAGCGGCATGTCCGCTACTTGCATGGCCGTGCGGATGAAGCCCATGCCGGGGGTGACACCGCCGCAAGCAAGCCAACTGCAGAGCTCAACCGAATCGAGATCAAGTTCGCGAGCGAGGTGAACGTCCTCCATGGAGGCGGCGCAGAGTTCAACGGAAACACGCATGGCCCAAACGTACGGTGCTGGAGGTGTGAAGATGCACAGCATGCCCCGATAGACCGGCGTGTTGATATCCTATTCAAGTCCCACCCAGTGGTCGCCGCTACCTTTGGCACTTCCCATGAAGTACTTGGAAGGACTGAACCCCGCACAACGTGCGGCGGCGGAGCATACGGATGGCCCCACCATGGTGATCGCTGGTGCCGGTAGCGGAAAAACGCGTGTGCTTACCGTGCGCATTGCCCACCTGATGGCGGCAAAGGGCGTGGACCCCTTCCGCATTTTGGCACTCACCTTCACCAACAAGGCGGCCAAGGAAATGAAGGAGCGGATCGGCAAGATCGTGGGGGGCCATGGTGGCACCGACGCACGCAACCTGTGGATGGGCACCTTCCACAGCGTATTCGCCCGCATCCTTCGCGCCGAGGCCGACAAGCTGGGCTACCCGAAGGACTTCACGATCTACGACACGGACGACAGTCGCAGCGTGATCAAGGGCATCGTGAAGGAGTGGCAGCTGGACGACAAGCTGTACAAACCGAACCAGGTGCATGGCCGCATCAGCATCGCCAAGAACAGTTTGATCGGTCCGCTGGAATACCTGGCCAACACCGAGCTGATGGCCGGTGATGCCGCAGTGGGCCGCGAGAAGATGGGCGAGATCTACCAGGCCTACGCCATGAAGTGCTTCCGCGCCGGGGCCATGGATTTCGACGATCTGCTCTTCAACACCAACATCCTCTTCCGCGACCATCCGGAGGTGATGCTGAAGTACCAGAACCGCTTCCAATACCTACTGGTGGACGAGTACCAGGACACCAACCTGGTGCAGTACAACATCGTGAAGACCCTGGCAGCAAGGCACGAGAACCTCACCGTGGTGGGCGACGACAGCCAGAGCATCTACTCCTTCCGAGGAGCGAACATCCAGAACATCCTCAACTTCCGCAGCGACTACCCGGACCACAAGATCTTCAAGCTGGAGCAGAACTACCGCAGCACCAAGACCATCGTGGGGGCGGCCAATTCGCTGATCGAGAAGAACAAGGAACAGATCAAGAAGAACGTCTGGACCGAGAACGTTGAGGGCGAGAAGATCCGCGTACACCGGGCGTTGAGCGACAATGAGGAGGGCGCCTTCGTGGCCCACAGCATCTTCGAGACCAAGATGCAGGAACAGGTGCCCAACAAGGGTTTCGCCATCCTGTACCGCACCAACGCCCAAAGCCGCAGCATGGAGGAAGCGCTGCGCAAGATGAACATCCCCTACCGCATCTTCGGCGGCCTCAGTTTCTACCAGCGCAAGGAGATCAAGGACCTCATCAGCTACTTCCGGCTGGTGTGCAACCCGCGCGACGAGGAAGCCTTCAAGCGCGTGGTGAACTACCCCACACGCGGCATCGGGCAGACCACTGTGGACAAGTTGATGGTGGCCAGCGCCACGCACAACCTGGCCATCTGGGACCTATTGACCCTACAGCCCGAACTGCTGGAAGTGCATGGCGGCACCCGCAAGGCCTTGGCGGATTTTGTGTTGATGATACAAGGCTTCCAGACCATGCTGCCCACGCATAGCGCCTATGGCTTGGGCGAGGAAGTGGCCCGACGCAGCGGACTGCTGAAGGACCTTTTCGCGGACAAGACCCCGGAAGGAGTGAGCCGCTATGAGAACATCCAGGAACTGCTGGGTGGTATGAAGGAATTCAGCGACCGCGATGCGGAGAACAGTGACGTGCCCAAAACATTGAGCGACTTCCTGATCGACGTGGCGCTGTTGACCGATGCGGACAACGAGGACCCCAACGACATGGACCGGGTGACCTTGATGACCATCCACGCCAGCAAGGGATTGGAATTCCCGCATGTACACGTGGTGGGCTTGGAGGAGGACCTCTTCCCGAACCTGATGGCCGTACAAAGTCGCGCCGACCTAGAGGAGGAACGCCGCCTGTTCTACGTGGCCATCACACGTGCCGAAAAGCGTTGCACACTGAGTTACGCCATCAGCCGCTACAAGTGGGGCAACCTCACCGCCAGCGAACCAAGCCGCTTCATCGATGAGATCGATGAGAAATATCTGGAGATGCCCAAGCAGAACGAGCGCGCGGCCTGGGGCGGATTCGGCGCTGCGCGTGAGACCGCACGAGGCGTGGCCCCTGGGACACCACCTTGGGCGAGAAAGGTGACGAACGATCGCCCTGCTGCGGATGCGGAAAGCGGAAGACCAGTGTACGGGCGGGAGAGACGTTCGCCCCTACCCCAGCGACCAGCACCCGCGCAACGTAACGCAGCAGCACCTGCTCCAAAGCCTGGGAACCTCAAGCGCATCGCAGCCGATGGCAAACCCTTGGAGGCCACGTCCTCGCTGGGTATGGACATGCCCGAACTCGCCGAGGGCATGACCGTGGAACACGAACGTTTTGGCAAAGGCAAGGTGCTGAAGATCGAAGGCCGCGCGCCCGACCTGAAGGCCACCGTGTTCTTCCCGAGCGCGGGTCAGAAGCAGTTGCTGTTGAGGTTCGCGAAGCTGACGGTGGTGGAGGGGTAGCGATCAAGGCACCACTTCCACAGGGAAGGTGGGTAGCGAAAGTCATCATATTGACACCTCCATTCGGGAGCGATGCTGGGTTTATACTTGCGCCCGTGCTGGACTCCTATTTCTCCCCAGAGCAACAGCAGCAACTGGCGCTCGCCATTGTGCTGGGGTTGGGCGCGGTCATACTACACTTCCAAGGTCGACAGAAGGCGGCGTTGTGGGTGCTGACACTGGCCGCGCTGGTGCTGCGTCTTTGGGCTTGCTTCCTGGACCCCTTCCTGAACCACTGGGACGAGGTATTCCACGGTTTGGTCGCCAAGAACATGGTGGCCGACCCCTTCAAGCCCATGTTGTTCACAGAACCGGACATGCCCGTTACAGGCAACTGGAGCATGATGCACATCTGGCTGCATAAGCCGCCCTTCTTCCTGTGGCAGATCGCACTTTCAATAAGCTTGTTCGGACCGGAGCCTTGGGCGGTGCGGGTACCCAGCGCGCTCTGGATGACCGCGTATGTGCCCTTGGTGTACCGCATCGCCACACTTCTTCTGGAGCATACGGGACCGCGTAACCGGCAGAATGCAGCGTTCGGCGCTGCCCTGCTCACCACATTCTCGTTCTACATCCAGGAACTCGTTTCCGGTGCTACCGCCACCGAGCACAACGACGCGGTGTTCTTCGGCTGTATTGCCGCCAGCACATGGGCCTACCTGGAGTACCTGCGTTCGGGAGCGTACCGCTGGGTGGTCCTCGTGGGGCTGTTCAGCGCCTGTGCAATGCTCACGAAATGGTACTTCGGCGCCATCGTATTCCTGCCTTGGACCCTCAGACTGCTCTACACGCGCCCGTTCCTGCCCGAGTTGAAGAAATGGGCCCTGGCTGCATCTTGCCTGGCGGTTCCTGTGTTGGCCTGGGTCCTCTACATCACCATCCGATTCCCTGCGGAAGCTGCTCACGAATGGACGTTCAAGGCCCAACATTTCGCGATACCGATGGATGGCCATGAGGGGCCTTGGTACTATCACTTGCACGCCATCGACGAGTTGCTTCCACCCCTGACGTGGTGGATCGTATCGTTGTGCTTGATCCTGCTCGTGGTACGGGTGGCGGATCGCGACAAGCGCATTTTCACGATGTCCATCGCGCTTTCCACCCATGTGTTCTTTGCCCTGGCAGACACCAAGATGCTGGGGTACACCATGTTCCTATTGCCGCTGTACCTCGTCGCCGTGGCCCATGCCATTGCTTTACTGTTCGAACTCATCCAGGCCAACCGACCCAGGCAATGGGGTCTTGCCCTAAGCTTCACGGCATTGGCGGGCTTCCTGCTCAACATCGAGGTAACACAGGATCGGCATACGATCCATGAACCGGCCGATGATCACCAGTTGCACCGCCGGCAGCACCTGGCCGTTCGCGATGCCGAACCCTTGATCATGGCGCAACTTGGCGATCCCGATCGGACCATCCTCTTCAACGTGCCCAAGGTATACGACATCCAGTTCATGTTCCGCAATGACGTGCTGTGCATGCGTGGCGTTCCCTCCGAGGCGGAAGTGAAAAGGCTGCGCGCGAAGGGTTATTCGATCAAGGTCCTGCAGGATGGGCTGGACCCGGAGGCCTTCCCACCGGGAGTGGATCTGATACCCGACAGTGTGGCGAGCTTCCCAAGGATAGCACGGCCGTAGTTCAATGCCGATCCTCGTGCACCGGTCCATCGCACTTCCACCACAAGCCACACTTCCCTACATTTGACCCACTCCCGAGCAATGCGTGTCCCTTCGTGACGCCAGCCCACCGGCCCCCACGCTCGCCACCCGATACGAACACAAGCTCCAATGAGCACAGCTGCTTTCGACTATAACACTCAGCGTCCGCGTTTGCCCATTCCTGAATACGGCCGCCACGTGCAACGCATGGTGGACCATGTGATGGAGATGGAGGACCGCGAGCAGCGTACCCGCCAGGCCAAGGCCATCATCCAGGTGATCGCAAGGCTGAACCCGCAACTGCGCAACAGCGACAACTTCGAGCGCACCTTGTGGGACCACTTGTGGATCATGAGCGACCTGAAGCTGGATGTGGATGCCCCCTTCCCCATGCCTACGGCCGAGGAGTTGGAGAGCAAACCGAAGCCAGTGCCCTATCCACAGACGAAGATCAAGTTCGGGCACTATGGCAAGTTGGTGGAGCGCATGATCGCGCAGTGCGCTGAAATGGAGCCGGGCGAAAAGCGTGATGCCTACGCGGAAGTGATCGCCAACCACATGAAGAAGCAGTTCCTTACCTGGAACCGCGATACCGTACCCGACCCTGTGATCCTGAAGGACCTGGGCGAGCTGAGCAAAGGAACCGTGAAGCTGAAGGAGGACATGCAACTGGCACACACCGCTGATCTGCTGCGCGCCAACCAGAACGGCCCGCGCAACCAGGTGGACACCCGCAAACGCCACAACAACAGCGGTGGTGGGAACAAAAAGCGGAACCGGAATCGGAAGAAACGGTATTGAAGGTGTTGTGTTGGCCGAATGGCACAACACTGCTACAGGGGACCTGTAGCCTCGACCCATTGGGTCGACAATGACGACCCTACAGGCCGAACGTTGCATGGTCCCATCGACTGCAGGGCCATGAAGTTCCATGGACAAGCAAGATGGCTTTCGGACCTTCCACATCCTATCGTGCAAAGTCCATCCGCAGCAAACCGAGAACCGAGGCTTTGCCGTTGTTGCTTTGACCCTGTCCGCAAGCAAATGCCGGACAAGACCACAGCATGGGAAGTTTCCGCATTGAAGGAGGGCGCCGCCTGAAGGGCACACTAACACCCCAAGGGGCCAAGAACGAAGCTCTGCAGATCCTCTGCGCGGTGCTGCTTACCCCGGAGCCGGTGGAGATCCGCAACGTGCCGGATATCGTGGACGTGAACAAGCTGATCGACCTTTTGCAGCACATGGGTGTGGTGGTCGAAAAGCTCAACGACAGCGACTACCGTTTCACCGCCAAGGACATCGACATCGAGTTCTTCATGAAGCCCGAGTTCAAGGCCATGGGTGGCGGACTGCGTGGCAGCGTGATGATCGTGGGTCCGCTGTTGGCCCGCTTCGGTCGCGGCTACATCCCTACACCCGGAGGCGACAAGATCGGTCGCCGCCGGTTGGACACACACTTCATCGGTTTCCAGAACCTGGGCGCCGATTTCCACTACGATGCCAAGGAGAGTTTCTACCGCGTGGAGGCCAAGCGCCTGAAGGGGGCCAGCATGCTGCTGGACGAGCCCAGTGTGACCGGCACCGCGAACATCGTGATGGCTGCGGTGCTTGCCGAGGGCCGCACCACCATCTACAACGCCGCGTGCGAACCCTACCTACAGCAGCTCTGCAACATGCTGAACCGCATGGGTGCCAAGATCACAGGCATCGGTAGCAACCTGCTCGTGATCGATGGTGTGGACGCCCTGGGCGGCACCGAGCACCGCATGTTGCCCGACATGATCGAGATCGGCAGCTTCATCGGACTGGCCGCCATGACACGCAGCGAGATCCTGATCAAGGACACCGGCTACGACCACCTCGGCTGCATCCCCGATGTGTTCCGCAAGATGGGCATCACCGTGGTACGCCAGGGCGACGACATCCTGGTGCCGGAGCACGACCACTACAAGATCAAGACCTTCATCGATGGCAGCATCATGACCATCAGCGACCACCCCTGGCCAGGCTTCACCCCCGACCTCCTGAGCATTGTGCTCGTGGTGGCAACACAAGCGAAGGGCAGTGTGCTCATCCACCAGAAGATGTTCGAGAGCCGCCTGTTCTTCGTGGACAAGCTGATCGATATGGGTGCCCAGGTGATCCTCTGTGATCCGCACCGCGTCGTTGTGAATGGGCAGGACTTCCAGAATCCGCTGCGCGCGATCCGTATGACGAGCCCCGATATCCGAGCTGGCGTTGCTTTGCTGATAGCGGCCTTGAGCGCTGAAGGCACCAGCATCATCGACAACATCGGGCAGATCGACCGCGGGTACCAGCATATCGACACCCGATTGAACGCTTTGGGCGCACGCATCGAACGCATCGCCTGATCCGCGGCGCGGCCTATCCGTTGTTCGCGGATGAACTCATGGTCGCATGGTCGCTTGCCCCTGCCCGGGATCCCCATTGCGGCACGTTGTTGGCAATGGCAAGGGCCTCACAAGACAATTACATTTGCCCCATGACATTCCGCACCCTCATGTCCAAGCTGCAGATCCTCACCGTTGCCGCTGTGGCACTACTCGCCATCTACGGTTTCAGTACCCGCATGGACCACTCCGAGCCCGTGATCGACGAACAGACCGGTGCCAAGATCGGCACCGGTATCGGGGATAAGGCTCCGGAACTGGCTTTCATGAACCCGGATAGCACCAAGGTGCTGAAGCTTTCGGAGCTTAAGGGCAAGTACGTTCTCATCGATTTCTGGGCCAGTTGGTGCGGCCCCTGCCGCAAAGAGAACCCCAACGTGGTGGCGGCCTATGAAAAGTACAGCAAGGCCAAGTTCAAAGAAGGAAAAGGGTTCGACGTCTTCAGCGTAAGCTTGGACCGCAACCGCAAAGCTTGGAAGCAAGCCATTGCCCAGGACAACCTGAAGTGGAAGTGGCACGTGAGCGACCTGAAGCATTGGCAAAGCGAAGCCGGCCGCTTGTATGGCGTATCTTCCATACCGATGAGTGTTTTGATCGATCCGAACGGGATCATCGTGGCCAAGAACCTGCGGGGCTTGGGCCTCCACCAAGAATTGGACAAGTACGTAAAGAGCCTCTAAGCAGGCGCCTGTTCCATACCCTCGCAAAAGCCCCTGCCCACTGGCAGGGGCTTTTCGCTGCCAATACTGCGCTGTCATCCTGTCCGTCCCAGCCTCATGGCACTGTAGTTGACCTGCGGCAGCGCCGGACAATGACCACGGCAACCAAACCTATGGATCTGAAGAACCCGTTCCGCCGTGGTCACAAGCCGAATAAGCCCATGGATACCGACCAGACCCCCAAGGCCGAGCAGGAGAACCCGGCCGCCGATCTCGTGCAGAACGAGGCATCCAGTCCTGACATGGACGACCCTGACGCCGCCCAAGCTGACAGCCAGTCAGACGTGGCAATGCAAGCCGAATTGGACGTGCTCCGCACCGAACACCAGGCCCTGCACGATAAACACGTGCGCCTCTTTGCCGAATTCGACAACTTCCGCAAGCGCACCGCCAAGGAACGCCTGGAATTGATCCAATTCGCCGGAGAGAACACCTTGAAGGCCATCCTCCCTGTAGTCGATGATTTCGACCGTGCGGTGACCAACAACGTAAATGTCGAGGATGTGGTCGCGGTGAAGCAAGGCATGGAACTGATCCAGCAGAAGCTCCTGCACATTCTGGCCGCACAAGGCCTGAAGCCCATGGACAATGCGCTGGGAGCGGCCTTTGACACGGACCTGCACGAAGCCATCACCAAAGCACCAGCCCCCAGCGACGACCTGAAAGGCAAGGTGATCGATGTTGTGGAGAACGGTTATACCCTGCACGACAAAGTGGTCCGCTACGCCAAGGTGGTTGTTGGCGAGTAGTGCCGACGCCTGGGTCGCACTAGACGCCAACCAAAGCAACAATGGACGCCTGATGAGATCGCAACAACGTACCTGTAGCGTCGACACACTGGTTCGACTTACCCGATGAGCAAGAAAGACCCCTACCAGGTACTTGGCGTAGCCAAGAACGCCAGTGCGGACGAGATCAAAAAGGCCTACCGCAAGCTGGCCATCAAGTTCCATCCGGACAAGAACCCAGGCGATAAAGCAGCCGAGGAGCAGTTCAAGGATGCAGCTTCAGCCTACGAGATCTTGAGCGACCCCGATAAGAAAGCCAAGTACGACCGCTTCGGTCATGCCGGCCAGCACATGGGCGGCGGGGGGCAGTACGGTGGCGGCATGAACATGGAGGACATCTTCTCCCAGTTCGGCGACATCTTCGGTGATGCCTTCGGCGGAGGAGCTTTCGGCGGCGGACGGCGCGGAGGACGTGTCGTGAAAGGCAGCAACCTGCGCGTGCGCCTGAAGCTGAGCCTGGAGGATATCGCGCACGGCGTGGAGCGCAAGATCAAGGTGACCAAGCTGGTACGCGGGAAAGGCAGCGAATACGGTAGCTGCGGTACCTGCGGCGGAAGCGGGCAAGTGCGCCGGGTCCAAAGCACCTTCCTAGGGCAGATGCAGACCGTGACCACCTGTCCGGCCTGCGGAGGCATCGGACAGACCGTGAGCAAGCGTGCCCCGGGCAGTGATGAGCATGGCCTGGTCCGCGAAGAGGTGGTTGTGCCTATAAAGATCCCGGCAGGCGTGGAGGAAGGCATGCAGCTGAATATCAGTGGCATGGGTAACGAAGCGCCCGCAGGCGGCATCCCCGGCGATCTGCTGGTGGTGATCGAAGAGGAACAGCATCCGGAACTCAGGCGTGATGGCGTGAACCTGCACCATGAGGTGTTCATCAGCATGGTGGATGCGGCATTGGGCGCAAGCGTTGAGGTACCCGTGGTAGCTGGTAAGGCGAAGGTGAAGATCGAACCCGGCACCCAGACCAACCATGTGTTGCGCCTACGCGGAAAGGGCCTACCCGATGTGCACGGCCGTGGCACCGGTGACCTTTACGTACACATCGCCGTGTGGACCCCTACCAACCTGAGCAAGGAGGAAAAGGGGATGCTGGAAAAGCTGAGGGATAGCCCAGGTTTCCAGCCCAAGCCAACGGCCAAGGACAAAGGCTTCTTCGAGCGTGTGAAGGAGATGTTCGGGTCGTAGCACCCGATCCACTAAACGAATAGAACGGCTTCGGGAGCGTGCATCCTTACCGATGCGATCCCATTCTCCATTCCTGCTGCATCGGCATACATCTGGCTGGTGCCGATGACCTCGCCGTTCACTGCCTTCAGGTTGAAATGGTATTTCCCGTTCACGGAAATGGTCCGTTCGAAAAAGCGACCCTCGGAACTGTGCCGCCGAACACTTTCGATGCCCTTGAGGCAGGACTCCTTGCGCACATAACCCTCACTGCTCAGGATCACCTGGCCATTGCTGGCCAGCAGGTTGAAGCGGTACTCTCCGGCTTTGTCGGTCTTGAGTTCGAATCGTCCGGTGGCCATGGTGCGATGGGCTTGGTGTTCGAAGATCGGCAGGGCCGAAGCTTGCCACGATGACGAGCGTCAACCTTCCTTTTTGGTCCCAGCGCCAGACCAGGATTCATACAAAGGCCAGCACCACAATGCCCGCGAGGCCCACCCAAAGACACCAGCGCAAACTGCGCTCGAACATATCATCCACGGCCGCCCCGGCTTTCATGCTGCGAAACAAGGTCCTGCGTATTTCTTCGGTATTAACCGTTCATGACCGATCCATCCAATAAGCACCAAGGCACCCTTGCCAGGTGCCTTGGGCGAATGTCCGGGAGAGAAGGGACGGACACTCTTGGACCATGAACGCTGCTCACGCGCCCAAGGAAGATGGACTCCTTGCCTGAGCCCGACACAAAGTCAAGGGATCGGAAGGAAGGATTCAACAGAACGAAAGTTAGTGTCGGCAGATGCTTGGCCTGCTGGAACAAGAGCTGGCAACAAGCCCGCCTGTCCGTTACATTGCCCCCATGGAAGTGCAACACATTCGTGGAAATCTTGTGGATATCAGGGCGCATCGCGTCTTTCCAGCGGAGGTGGAAGTGCGCGCAGGAAGGATCATCGCGATCCGCGAACTGGATGAGGATGTAGAAGGCTTTCTGCTCCCCGGATTCATCGATGCCCACGTGCATGTGGAAAGCTCCATGCTCACCCCCACTTCCTTCGCCCGCCTGGCT